>NZ_JBDGJH010000006.1:0-384769 GCF_057656995.1 Mycobacterium sp. Soil_C_30
ATGTAGATGGCCACCCGGTCGCCGGCCTGCAGGCCGAGTTCGGTCAGGGTGTTGGCGGCTTGGGACACCTCGTCTTTGAGCTGGGCGTAGGTGATGGACCGCTTGTGGTCGACGGGCTCGCCGACCCAGTGGATGGCCACCCGGTCGCCGTTGCCGGCTTCGACGTGGCGGTCCACACAGTTGTAGGCGACGTTGAGCGTGCCGTCGGCGAACCACTTCGCGAAGGGCTTGTTCGACCAGTCGAGAACCTCGGTGAATGGCTTGTCCCAGGACAGCCGGTTGGCCTGAGCCGCCCAGAACGCCAGCCGATCGGCCTCGGCCTCGTCATACAACGCGGCGGTGGCGTTCGCCTGCTCGGCGAACGCCACGGCCGGCGGATATGTGAAGACAAGTTCGATTCTTCTGTGATTTGAACCGGACATTTGAGAACTCCCTTCTCCATGGGCTAGTCATGACCCCTGGCGAGGGGGGAGAGCCGAAACCAATTAGAGTGCTTTGAGTTCTTCGATTACGGCGCCAACGGATTTTTTGGCATCGCCGAACAGCATGGAGGTTCGGTCGGCGTAGAACAGCGGGTTCTCGATGCCTGCGTAGCCCGAGCTCATGGAACGTTTGAGGACGATCACCGAGCGGGACTCATCGACGTTGAGGATCGGCATCCCGTGGATCGGTGACGACGGGTCGTTGCGGGCGGCGGGGTTGGTGACGTCGTTGGCGCCGATGACGATGGTGACGTCGGTGCGGTTGAATTCGCCGTTGATGTCATCCATCTCCTTCATTGAGTCGTACTCGACATCAGCTTCGGCCAGCAGGACGTTCATGTGCCCGGGCATGCGGCCAGCCACTGGATGGATGGCGTACTTGACCTCCACTCCCTTGCCCTCCAACAGGCTGGCCATCTCTTTGACGGTGTGCTGTGCTTGGGCGACCGCCAGTCCGTATCCGGGCACCACGATCACCTGGTTGGCGTAGGCCATCTGAATCGCCGCGTCGGCTGCGGAGGTGGCCTTGACGGCACCCTGCTCGCCAGCAGGCCCTGCCGCGGCGGTGTCACCGCCGCCTAAGGAACCAAAGACAATGGCCGGGATGGAGCGGTTCATCGCCACCGCCATGAGGTTGGTCAGGATCGAACCGGAGGCGCCGACGATCATGCCCGCCACGATCATCGCCGTGTTGTCAAGCGCCAAACCAGCTGCGGCCGCGGATAATCCGGTGAACGCGTTCAGCAGCGAGATGACCACGGGCATGTCGGCCCCGCCGATAGGGAACACCACGAACAAGCCCATGATGCCCGCGGCAACCAGCACCGCGACGATTGTCCAGGCAGCACTGCCAGTGCCGGCGTTGATACCGATGTACACCGAGACCGCCACTGCCACGATCAACAGCACGATGTTGGCCGCTTGGAACACCTTCGCTGAGGACACGAGCTTGCGCTCGAGATTCTTCGGGATGGATTCTTGTAGTTTGAGGAACGCCACCACCGACCCCCAGAACGACACCGATCCGATGACCGCGGCAATCAGCGACCCCACCACCAGCGCGACTGACGGCACAGCGTCGATGTGGCCAAAGCCGTCGGTCTCGATGAACTCCGCCCACGCGATCAGGGCAACGGTTCCCCCGCCAACGCCGTTGAACAATGCCACCAATTGCGGCATGGCCGTCATCTTGGTCTTCTTCGCCGGCGGTACTCCCAGGATGACACCGATGGCCAGACCGGCGGCGATCAAGATCCAGTTGATCGCCGCGGTGTCGCGCACCGAAATCAGCGTGGCTATCACAGCAATGCCCATGCCGGTGGCGGCGATCCAGTTACCGCGCACCGCGGTTTTGGGTCCAGTCAACCCGGACAGGCCCAGGATGAAGAGCGCGAACGCAGCGATGTAGAGGACGGTGACGAGATAGTTCACTGGGCCACCTCATTGCTGACCGGCCTCTTGCCCTTGAACATCCCCAGCATCCGGTCGGTCACCAAGAATCCGCCGACGACGTTCAGGGTGCCGAAGACCAGCGCGATGAAAGCGATGATCCGTACAGCCCAACCGGCATCAGCGGGCAAATCGCCAAACACAATCAGCGCTCCAAGGACCACGATGCCGTGAATGGCGTTGGTGCCCGACATCAACGGGGTGTGCAAGGTGTTGGGAACTTTGGAGATCACCGCAAACCCGACGAACCCGGACAGCACCAGGATCGCGAGATTGGAAAGGAGTTGGTCGTACATGGGTCACGCCTCTCTGGTGACGCAGGAGGCCGCGATGACCTCATCGGAAAAGTCCGGCGCCACAGCACCGTCGATGATCATGAGCTCGAGGAGCGCGGTCAGGTTCTTCGAATACAGCTCACTGGAGTGCTCGGGCATGGTCGCGGGTAGGTTCAGCGGCGATGCGATGGTCACCGCGTGCTTGACGACGGTGCGACCGGGCTCGGTGAGCTCGCAGTTGCCGCCCATCTCCCCTGCCAGATCCACGACTACGCTGCCGGGCTTCATGCCCTCGACCGCGGCGGCGGTCACCAATCGCGGCGCGGGACGGCCGGGTACCAAGGCCGTGGTGATCACCACATCGAAGCCGGTGATCGCGGTTTCCAGTGTCTTCTGTTGGAGGGCATGTTCCTCCTCGGTCAATTCACGGGCGTAGCCGCCCTCGCCCGCGGCGTCGATGCCGAGATCCAGCCACTGGGCGCCGACGGAACGGACTTGATCAGCGACCTCTGTACGCACGTCATACCCGGTGGTGCGGGCACCGAGGCGCTTCGCCGTCGCGAGCGCCTGCAGGCCCGCCACACCGACACCGAGAACGAGCACCGTCGCCGGTTTCACCGTCCCGGCGGCGGTTGTCAGCATCGGGAAGAACCGCGTCGACTCCGAGGCCGCCAGCAGCACCGCTTTGTAACCGGCGACATTGGCCTGCGAGGACAACGCGTCCATCACTTGAGCACGTGAGATACGAGGTATCGCCTCCACCGCGAACGCCTGCACCCCAGCCGCTTTCAGTGCACCGATCTGGTTTTCGGTGTTGCGGGGGGCGAGAAATCCGATCAAGGTCTGGCCAGTGCGCAGCCGGGCCACCTCGGCATCCGAGGGTGGAGCCACCTTGACCACGACATCGGCGGCCCAGCCGTCGCCGATGGTGGCGCCGGCGGCGGTGTAGAGCTCATCGGGCAACAGCGCACGCTCCCCTGCCCCGGATTCCACCACCACCGTGATTCCCTTGGCAGTCAGCGGTGCCACCGCCTTGGGCACCAGCGCCACCCGGCGCTCCTCGGCACAGGACTCGGCGACCACTCCGACGGAAAAGGCTTGCGCAGCGGGCATTTACTATCCCTTCAGCAATGAGCGGGCCATGACGACCCGTTGGATCTGATTGGTTCCCTGGTAGATCTGGGTAGTCTTGGCGTCGCACATAAAGTGCTCGACCGGAAGGTCCGCGGTGTGGCTGTACCCACCAAACAACTGAACGGCATTGGCGGTCAACTCCATCGTCACCTCGGAGGCAAAACGCGTCGACGCCGACGACAGCAATCCTGTTCCCGGGTCTCCGTATTCGGTCTCGGTAGTAGCGGCATGGACCATCAGCCGGGCAGCTTCGATCTTCATCGCCACGTCCGCGAGAGTGAACCGCACACTCTGAAAATCTGTGCTTCGCACCACGCCCTCAGCACGGTGCGTAATTCTTGGTGCTCGTCGGAGAACACAAAGGGCCGCTGCTCGATAGTCGAACTCAACGAATCACTTTCTGCTTTGCAGAACGCTCTACACGTGAAGCGCCAGAGCGCTCGCTGGACTGCGGAGGGTCAACGAGAAGTACTGGTTGCGCGAACTCCGCAGGTGCGCACCCAGTCTCTGTCGATCGCCCGTTTGAGGATCTTGCCCGAGGGCCCCTTGGGTAAATCGTCGACACTGACGTAGATTCGTGGAACTTTGTACACAGCAAGCCGTTCGGACAACCATTCGCGCAGTTGAGCACCATCCAGTGTCATGTCGTCATGAAACGCGATGACAGCGGCGACCTCCTCACCAAGACGCACGTCGGGGATGCCGATGACCGCGGCCTCGCGCACCCCGGGATGCTGATAGAGGACCTCTTCGATCTCCCGTGGATACACGTTGTAGCCACCGCGAATCACCAGATCCTTCTTCCGATCCACGATCCACAGGTAGCCGTCCTCGTCGAGACGCCCGACGTCGCCGGTGTACAACCATCCATTCCGCACAGCCTGCGTCGTCTCGTCGGGCCGGTTACGGTAGCCGCGCATGATGACCCCGCCCCGCACCACCACTTCACCGAGTTCCCCCGCTGGCATCGAATCGCCGGTGCAGTCCACGACGTCGATCTCCAGCCCGGGTAACGCCCGACCGACACTGCCCTGCTTGGTCATGCCGTCGGGGCTGTTCATTGTGGCCACTCCGGTGGCCTCGCTCAGGCCGTAACCCTCTAGCAGCGCGCAGCCAAATCGCTGCGAGAAGGCCCGAGCGATCTCCCGCGGCAACCCGGCACCGCCGGACAGCGCGATGCGCAGCCGGGAGAAGTGTGTGTCCCGCTCAGCTCCGACCGCCTGCAACATGTCATTCCACATGGTCGGCACACCAGCCAACACGGTGAGCGCCTCGTCCAGGACGAGCCGAACGACCCCACGAGCAGTGAATGGGTTGATCAGGAAGAGGGCTGCGCCCCGGTGCAGGGCACTGCCCATCACGACGACCTGCCCATAAATATGAAACAACGGCAGTGCGGTGCCTACCCGGTCCACCTGAGTGAGCTGCAGCCATTGTCCGACCGTCGACGCGCACAAGCCGACGTTGCCGTGGGTGAGTTCGGCGCCCTTGGGAGCGCCGGTGGTTCCTGAGGTGTAGAGCAGTACCGCTACATCGTCGTCGTCGCGCGCGACCGGACGGAACGGTCCGTCACCAGTTGGTGAGTCCGGGTCGGGTCCGAGTATCCAGGTTTCTACCTCACGTGCTTCACCCGCTGCGACGACGGCATCGGCGGTCTCGTACCAGCCGATCGCCAACCTGCAGCCACCGTCGGCGAGGAAGTAGTCGAGCTCGCGCTCCGTCGACATCGTGTTCACGGTGACTACGGTGGCCCCGGCGGCGAGCGCCCCGTAATAGGCGGCGACGAATTGCTGAGACGTGGGCAGCATCAACAACACCCGGTCTCCGGGTGCGATACCGCTGGCGACGACCCGCCTAGCTATCACGGAGACGCTGCCGACGAGTTCGGCGTATGTCCACTGCTGTCCGCCCACCTTCAAGGCCAGCGCGTCTGGACACCGGTGCGCCCAGTCCCAGAGCTGTTCAACAACATTCATGGCGCGAAACGAGACCTGGTGCCGTTTACGCCGCGACGTCGACGACGATCCGACCACGAACCGTCCCAGCAAGGACGGCCCGAGCGCATTCCGGTGCGGCGGCCAACGGCACGGTCTCAGTGATCTCTGCGAGAGCAGCCAGATCCAGGTGTTTGTCCAGCAGCTCCCAGGCCGCGATCCGCGCCGGTGCCGGCGCGTACACAGAATCGATGCCCGCCAACGTGACGTTGCGGGTGATGAACGGCACCACGGAACCGGGAAGATCCACCCCCTGGGCCATTCCCATCGCGGCCACCACTCCGCCGTACCGGGTCTGATTCAGCACGTTCACCAGGGTGTGGCTTCCAACAGTGTCGATCGCTGCGGCCCACCGCGGTTTACCGAGGCCCCCGTCACCGGCCTCACTGATTCGGTCGATCACGGTGCCGGCCCCCAGGCGCAGCAGGGACTTCTCTTCTTCTTCTCGGCGACCGGTCGAGGCTACGACGTCATAGCCGAACGCAGACAGCAGCATGATCGCGATGGAACCCGCGCCGCCAGCAGCTCCGGTGACCAGCACCGGGCCCGACTCGGGCGTGATCTCGAGGCGGCGCAGCGCCAGCACGGCCAGGGCAGCGGTGTAGCCGGCAGTGCCAATGGCCGCAGCCGAGAAGGCATCGATACCGGCAGGCAGTGGAGTGACCCACTCCCGGGAGAGACCGGCGCGCTGCGCCAGCCCGCCGTCGTGGTCAGTGCCCAAACCCCAGCCGTTGGCGGTGATCCACTGCCCGGCCTGGAGCCCGGGGTCGGTGGATTCGATCACCGTTCCGACCAGATCGATGCCCGGCACCCGCGGGAATCCGCGCACGAGATCGAACCGGCCTGTCATCGCAAGCCCGTCCTTGTAGTTCAGATCGGAATAGCGCACGTCGACGACCACGTCCTTGCCGGCCAGGCCGTCGACGGGCCTTTCCACCAGCCGCACCTGATAGCCGTCGTCATTGGTGACTTCGAGCGCTTTGTAGCTGTGCACGGTGTTCCTTCCGTTGTTCGACGTACGGGCGCACAAAAAAGCGGTGCGCCGACACCTGTCGCGCTCACGGTACGAACCCCTCCGCCAGGTCCAACAGTGCACTAATGTGCCCTCACTCCTGCGACCGCACTCGGAGCCGTTGATTGACAATTGGTTTGAGCTCAGCTGACCACGGACGCCCACTGGTGGTGTCCACCTTGGTGCACTGGAGGCCCCGACATCGCCGACGTAGCGTCGTGATCCCCGAAGCATGAGCCAAGGAAGGTTCGATGAACTTCACTGGAAAACTCGCCGTCGTCACCGGCGGCGGCGCAGGAATGGGCGCCGAACTAGCACGCCAGCTGACCGCCCAGGGCTGCCACGTCGCGATCTGCGACGTATCCCAGAGCAATCTCGACAAGACCGTGGCTCTGTGCCAGCAGCAGGCCCCTGACAACACCCGGATCTCGGCGTTTACCGCCAACGTCGCGAAGGAGGCCGACCTCCTCGCATTCCGGGACCACGTCCGCGACGTCCATGCCACCGAGCACCTCGATCTGCTGTTCAACAACGCCGGTATCGGCGGCGGCGGCTATAGCTTCATCGCTGACACCCGTGAGCGGTGGGAGGAGGTGTTCAATGTCAACTGGGGCGGGGTGTACCTCGGCGTCCGGACATTCCTGCCGATGCTGTTGGCCAGCGCGCAGGCGCGAATCGTCAATATGAGCAGCGTTAACGGGTTCTGGGCCGGCCTCAGCGCCACCGAGTCGTTGGTCGCCTATAGCACGGCCAAGTTCGCGGTCCGGGGCTTCACCGAGGCGCTGATCACCGACCTTCGCCTGCGGGCACCTCACATCGAAGTTTCTGTTGTGATGCCCGGGTATATCGGCACGTCGCTGGTGCGCAACTCGATGTCGTACCTTGATGGCGCCGGCGATGCCGACGTGGCGGCTGTTGATGCAAGTTTTCAACAAAACGCACCGATGTCCGCCGAGGCAGCCGCCACCACCATTCTTGAGGGTGTCCGCGCCGGCAAGTGGCGGATCCTCGTCGGGGAGGACGCCACAGTCCTGGATCAGGCTGTCCGCGACAACCCTGAGGCCGTCTACGAGCCAGAGTTTTTCGAACGGATGACGGCTGCCGGTGTTTTCGCGACAATGCCCAAACCGCCCGCCGCGGTGAACTGATCCGACTACACGAGGGCGACGATGACCAAAGTTTTCGTGCACGGCAATCCCGAAACCACCGAGGTATGGGATGCACTCATCGTCGAGCTGGCCGATCGGGGGGTCGACGACGTGGTGCGGTTGTCTCCGCCGGGGTTCGGCGCCGCCATCCCCGACGGGTTCGGTTGCACGGTACTGGAGTATCGCGACTGGCTCATCGGCGAGCTCGAAACGCTGCGCAAGGCCTCCCATGACCCCATCGACGTCGTAGGACACGATTGGGGCGCAGGACATCTCTACGCGGTGGCCGCCGAACGGGGGGACCTGCTGCGCAGCTGGGTGGCCGACTGCTCGGGCATCATCCATCCCAATTATGTGTGGCACGAGACGGCCCGCATCTGGCAGGCGCCCGACGATGGCGAGAAACACATCGAGAAGTACGTCAAGCTCACGGGAGCTGATTTCGCAGCCAACTCTGGTGTGCCAGAGTCGTATGCACACACCATGGCCGCAAACATCGACGATCAGATGGGACGAGCGATCCTGGCGGTGTACCGGTCTGCCCAACAGCCAGTGATGCGCGAGCTGGGCGACCGCTTGGCACGCGCACCGCGGCGCCCGGCTTTGATTGTGCACGCCACTCGGGATGAGTACACCCATCCCGAGTTCACCGACGCCGTCGCCCACCGCGTCGGGGCCGACGTACTCACTCTCGAGGGTTCCGGTCACTGGTGGATGGTCGAACGCGCCGCCGACGCCGCGACCGGCTTGACCGCCTTCTGGTCAGAACTTTGAACCCTGTGAGGATGAAGCCACGTGCCGCTGAGCACTGAAGTCCATCTGATACGGCGACCGTGCGGAGCGCCCGAACCCAGTGACTTCGCACTGCGCCTCACCGAGGTGCCGGACACGCCTGCGTCGGAGCAACTGGTGATCCGCAATGATTGGCTGTCGGTAGACCCCTATATGCGCGGACGCATGGACAACACCGACTCCTACGTCGCGCCATTCGCCCTCGACGCACCACTCGACGGCGCGGCGGTCGGCACCGTCATCGCCTCGGGGACACCGACAATTCCGGTGGGCGCCCAGGTCGTGCATGATCTGGGCTGGCGGGAATACGCGGTGGTGGACGCGGCGTCGGTGCGGCCCATTGACGCCACGTCCGTGCCGGCGCACGCCTACCTGGGCGCACTCGGGCTACCGGGCATGACTGCCTACGTCGGGCTGACCAGGATCGCTCCCGTACGCCCTGGTGATGTCGTCTTCATCTCCGGAGCCGCCGGCGCAGTTGGCCTGGCGGCGATCACCGTCGCCCAAATCAGGGGCGCGGCCGTCGTGATCGGATCAGCAGGCGGGCCGCAGAAGGTGAAACGGCTACTGACTGACTTCGGAGTCCACGCCGCGATCGACTACCGGCTAGGGCGGCTGGATGACCAACTGGCCGGTGCTGCACCCACCGGCATCGACGTCTATTTCGACAACGTTGGCGGCGAGCACCTGCGGGCGGCAGTGAGTAACATGCGCGACAACGGTCGAATCGCACTGTGCGGCGCCGTATCTCAATACAATCTGAGCCAACCACCGCCCGGGCCGGACAATCTCATCCTCGCCGTCAAGCGCCGCCTGACACTGCGGGGGTTCATCGTCACCGATCACTGGGACCTACACGAGACCTTCCTCACCGAAGCGAAGCAGTGGATTGCCGACGGGAAGCTGTCGACCGAACACACCACGGTGGACGGCATCGAGAATGCCGTCGCCGCATTCCTTGGCCTGCTCTCCGGAGCCAATACCGGCAAGATGCTCGTCCGGCTGTGACCAAGCACCCATGTCCGAGATTCAAAGGAGCAGCATGACCGATCCCGTAGTCGTCCAGCCTGCCGAGCACGATCACCGCATCCTTGTGATCACTCTCAACCGGCCCGATGCCCGCAATGCCATCAATGGGGCCGTTGCCCGTGGGCTGGCGGACGCCGCCGACGAACTCGACCGCAACAATGGGCTGCGCGTCGGTGTCCTCACGGGCGCGGGCCGCGGCTTCTGCGCGGGAATGGATCTGAAGGGGTTTCTCGAAGGCGATTTCCCCTCGATCGAAGGCCGCGGTTTTGGCGGGCTGACCCAGACCCCGCCCGTCAAACCCCTGATCGCGGCGATCGAGGGTTTTGCCGTGGCCGGGGGGCTGGAGATCGCCCTTGCCTGCGACCTCATCGTCGCTTCTCGGGATGCGAAGCTCGGTCTGCCGGAGGTCAAACGGTCACTGATCGCGGCGGGCGGCGGTCTCCTCAGACTCGCCCAGCGCATCCCGTACCACATCGCCGCCGAGGTGGCGCTGACCGGCGATCCGGTCACCGCCGAACGTCTCTACGAGGTTGGCCTGCTCAACCGGATCGTTGATCCCGGCGATGCCTTGACCACCGCTCTGCGACTCGGCTCGGTGATTGCCGACAATGCCCCCCTGGCGTTGGCCGGAACCAAGCACATTCTCAGCAATGCCGGCGACTGGGGCTTGGCTGCAGGCTGGGAGCGTCAAGAGCCCACCGCAGCGGCTGTCGCTGCGTCAGAAGACGCCCAGGAAGGTTCCCTTGCCTTTGCGCAACGGCGTGCACCACAGTGGTTGGGCCGCTGACACTCTCAGCCTGTTGGCACCTTGGTGCACTTTGCCGGAGCCGGGGTGATTCCTAGTTTGGTAGCTGAACGGAGACCGGACATCACCCGGTCTACCGCGATGTCGCTGATAAAGGAGTCACTTGGTGGCCAAGACAACAAACGGAGCGCACTCGGCGCATACCGGCTCGAGCGTCGACGTTCTGGTAGTCGGTGCAGGATTCGCAGGGTTGTACATGCTGGCGAGATTGCGCGGGCTCGGTTTCTCCACCCACGTGGTCGAAGCCGGGCCCGAAGTCGGCGGAACCTGGTTCTGGAACCGCTATCCCGGACTACGGTGCGATATTCCGACCACCGACTACACCTACACCTGGGATCCCGAGCTGGAGTCGGAATGGCAGTGGTCGGAAAAGTTCGCCACACAGCCCGAAATCCTGCGCTACCTGCAGCACGTCGCCGACAAGCACGATCTGCGCAAAGACATCCAGTTCTCCACCCGTGTCGAGGCGGCCACCTGGGATGCCAAAGCGAAGCGGTGGCGAGTCGAGACCGACAACGGCCACCCTATTTCGGCGCGACACCTGGTGATGGCCACGGGAGCTCTTTCAATACCCAAACCGGTCGACATCCCGGGCCTCGACGGCTTCTCCGGCGACGTCTACTCCACCGCCAGCTGGCCACAGGACGGGGTGGACTTCACCGGAAAGCGCGTGGCCGTGGTGGGCACCGGATCCTCCGGAATCCAGGTGATTCCGATTGTTGCTGAACAAGCTTCAGAACTGGTGGTGTTCCAGCGAACCCCCGCGTTCACGTTGCCGGCACGCAACGGGGCCACTCCGGAGTATCGCCGAAAGATGCTGGCCGCCGACCGCGACGCATACCGGACGGCGGCGAAGTGGTCCTCCGGCGGGGTGCCGATCGACGTCCCCTTGACCAAGGCCATAGACCTCACCGCCGATGAACACCAGCTCCGCTGTGAATGGGCATGGCAGATGGGTGAATTGGCTGCGGTCAACTCGGTATTCGCCGATCACATCACCGACCAGTACGCCAACGATGTGTGGGTGAACTTCCTGCGTACCAAAATCCGCGAGGCTGTGCACGATCCCCAGACCGCCGACACCTTGACTCCGAAGGATTTTCCGTTCATGGCCAAGCGGCCATGCTTCGACACCGACTACTACGACACGTTCAACAAATCACATGTCCAGTTGGTCGACATCCGCAAACAGCCGATCACCAGAATTACCGCCGACGGTATCGAGACCACCGACAGCACCATCGAAGTGGACGCCATCGTCATGGCTACCGGCTACGACGCCATCACGGGTGCGCTGACATCAATGAACATCGCCGGTGTCGACGGCAGGAAGCTCGCACAGAAATGGGAGCATGGCCCCGTCACGTATCTCGGCCTGATGACCTCGGGCTTCCCGAATCTGTACATGATCACCGGCCCAGGCAGTCCTTCGGTGCTGTCGAACATGCTCGTCTCGATCGAGCAACACGTCGAGTGGATCAGCCAGTGCCTGGACGATCTGCGGACTTCCGGTTTCGACACCATCGAACCGACGCCGACGGCCGAGCAAGGGTGGGTCCGTCATGTCAATGACTGCGCTGACATCACGTTGTTCCCCGCGGCAAACTCCTGGTATCTCGGTTCCAACGTGCCCGGCAAACCCAGGGTCTTCATGCCCTACGTCGGAGGTGTCGGGGTCTACCGCGCCAGTTGTGACGACGTCGTGGCCAAGGACTACCTCGGGTTCACCCGAACAGGGCCAGCAGGCACGCGGTGCAACGACGGTGTGATCAATGCACTTCAACCCGATGTTGCGGAGCTGGCCCGTCGGACTCTCTCCCCTGACTTCGCCTCGCCGGATGGTCATTCCGCCCCGCACGCCAGGTGGCGAGCCCTCACCACCTCCACGGCCTCACCCGCCGGCGTACAGCAAGTGGTGGTCAGCGACGGAACGCTGCCGGGTGCGGCCACGGACCTGCCGTATCGGCTCTACCGGCCCGGCTCAGCCGGACCACAGGCTCTCACCGTGTACTTCCATGGCGGTGGATGGGTCTTCGGCCACCACACCGCCGATGACGCGTTCTGCCGGAGTCTGTGCGCCGAGTCCGGGACGGCGATCATCTCGGTCGGATACCGCCGGGCACCGTACGCTCAGTTCCCAGCGGCGGTCGACGACGCCGCCGCGGCGCTCACCTGGATCGCCGATCACGCCGCTGACCTGGGCGCTGACCCTGCCGCACTGGCCATCGCCGGTTGGTGTTCCGGCGCCAATCTCGCTGCGGTGACGGCACAGTGGGCCCGCGACCACGGCGGTCCCCGGCTCATCGGCCAACTCCTGATCACGCCGCTGACTGACGCTGCGCTGGAGGGCGGTTCACGCTCGACACACGCCGAGGCGCCCGGATTGACCAGCAGCCTGTTGGGGTGGCTGCTCGACCAGTACGTGGGCGGGGCTGACCGCCACGACCCGCGGGTGTCACCGCTTCGCGCGTCGAACCTGTCCGGCCTGGCTCCCGCCTTCACAGTCACTGCCGAATTCGACCCACTGTCTGATGACGGGCTGGCCTATGCGGACGCTCTGCAGGCGGCGGGCACTCCCGCGCAGGTGCTCATAGCACGTGGCCATATCCACACTTCCCTGCTCAACACCGACCTGCTCTCCGGCGCCAGGCACCGTCGCCAGATTGCCGCTGCGCTTCGTTCCTTCTTCGCCGAGCAGGCGGGTGCACCAGCGGTTTCCGACGTTGCAGACGTCATGTCGGCAGCAACCCACTGATACACAGGAGTCGAAATGGACAACGCTCACAAGTTTTACATCAACGGGAAGTGGATCGATGCTCACGGTGCCCGGACCCTGGCGGTATTGAATCCAGCGACCGAGTCGGAAATCGCTTCGGTGGCCATGGCAGAAACCGAAGACGTGGATGCAGCGGTGGCGGCGGCCACTGCGGCGTTCGCTGCTTACTCGCGGACGACGATTCCGGAGCGACTCGCTCTGCTGGATCGCATCCTCGAGGTGTACCGGGCCCGCAGCACCCAGATTGGTGAGACCATCAGTGCGGAGATCGGCGCCCCGCGGGCGCTGGCCGTTGATGTCCAAGCCGCAGTGGGTGCCATCCACCTCGAGACAACCCGGACGGTGCTGGCGGACTTTGAGTTTGAGCGCGCATTGGGTACCACCCTCGTCCTGCATGAGCCGATCGGGGTGTGTGCTCTGATCACCCCGTGGAACTGGCCAATTCACCAGATCGTGCCCAAGGTCGCCGCCGCGTTGGCGACCGGCTGCACCATGGTGCTCAAACCGTCCGAGATAGCTCCGCTGAGCGCCATCTTGTTCGCCGAGGTTCTCGACGAAGCTGGTGTGCCGGCCGGGGTATTCAACCTCATCAACGGCGACGGCCCAACAGCGGGCGCAGCCCTGGCAGCCCACCCCGACGTGGCGATGGTGTCCTTCACCGGATCCACCAGGGCGGGTGTTGATGTAGCGCAAAAGGCTGCCCCGACCGTCAAACGCGTCACGCAGGAACTCGGCGGAAAATCCGCCAACATCGTGCTCGACGGTGATGATTTCGCCGCCATCGTCGACCGTGACTTCCGGGCAATGTGCACCAACACTGGTCAGTCCTGCAATGCGCCATCGCGCATGCTCGTACCGGCCGCGCGGATGACCGAGGCAGCTGACATCGCGGCCGCGGCCGCGGAATCGATCGTCGTAGGAGACCCGGCCGCCGAGTCGACGACGATGGGCCCGCTGTCCTCACAGGCGCAGTTCGACAAGGTTCAGGGCTACATCGAGCGCGGCATCGCCGACGGCGCAGTCCTGGTGGCAGGCGGCCCGGGGCGGCCCGACGGACTGGACACCGGGTACTACGTACGTCCCACGGTGTTCAGCCACGTCACCAACGACATGGTGATCGCACGGGACGAGATCTTCGGCCCGGTGCTGGTTCTGATCGGATACGAAGACGAGGACGACGCCATCCGGATCGCCAACGATTCCGACTACGGGCTGTCCGGCTGGGTGTCTGGCGACAATGACCGCGCACTGGCCCTGGCGCGGCGAATCCGCAGTGGTGAAGTGCACGTCAACGGCGCCGACACCGACTTCGCGGCACCCTACGGTGGCTACCGGCAATCCGGCAACGGACGCGAGTTCGGGGCCACCGGATTCGCCGAGTACCTCGAGACCAAATCCATCCTGGGTTACTTCGCCTCTCCCGCGTAACAACCGACTCCGGAGACGACAGAGGGTGTCGGCCACATCGGCCGACACCCTCTGTTCTGTACACGAACTACGTTGTGATTCTGACTAGTCGAAGAGGTCCGGGTTCGCGCGGCAAATCTCGTCCCACAGTGGCTGGAAGTTGAACCATCCCGCCCACGGTGTGCCGTTCTGTTCGGCGGTGTAAGACGCCCATTCGTGTCTGATCTCTTTCGGTTGCCCCGCCGCCATCGCCGCCAATTGGGCCTGGCAGGACCGTTCGAGCGAGATGAACCAGAACACCGCCTCATCGATGGTCTGTCCGACGGTGAACAAGCCATGGTTCTGGTGGATGCCCGCCTTGTTGCCCCCCAGCCCGGCCGCGACCTGACGGCCCGCTTCGATTTCGAACACCACAGCCCCACCTTGTTCAGTGATCACCGTGTGGTCTCCGTAGAAGGTGCAGGCATCCTGGGTGAGCGGAGCCAGGGGGATGCCCAGCGAGCTGAATGCCTTGCCGTACGGCGAATGTGAATGCGCGGCGGCGATCACATCCGGGCGGGCCTGGTGTATCGCCGAATGCAGTACGAACGCTGCGCGGTTCACCGGGCGGTTGCCGTAGACAACGTCACCAGAATGGTCGACGAGGACGAGGTCGCTGACCCGCATATGCCGGAAGCTGACACCAAAAGGATTGACCCAGAAGTGATCAGGGAACTCGGGATCACGTACGGTGATGTGGCCGGCAACGCCCTCGCCGAACCCCAGCCAGCCAAAGATCCGTAACGCACCGGCGAGTTTCTGCTTGCGGTGCTGCCGCTCTTCCTCGACCGTCTCGAAAACCGGCGGTTGCGGCAGCGCACCTACGTCTTTGGGTGTCAGCACCACATCGCCGATCATCCGGTCACCCAGGGTCGACCGGGCAGTTGCAGAGTCCAGACTCATCGAGGTGTGCTCCCTTCGTCGTCGCGTTTGGCAGCCGAGACCGGCTGCGATACAGGCGCATCTGACGTTATGTCGCCTCCTGCTCTGCAGACCAGTGCACCAAGGGGGACACCCCGCTCGGGGAGAAGAGCCGCTACCCGCAGTCAGCCGTCGACCTGGTGACAACCTCGTCGGTGTCGCGGTATCTGGCCATGAATTCCGACCGGGAACGGCAGTCGGTCGATGCAAGGATTCGGCTCACGTACTTCTTCACGGTGTCCAGGCTCAAGAACAGCGTCGCGGCGATCTCCTTGTTGGACCGGCCAGCGCAGATCAACGCTGCCACCTCCTGAAGGCGGTCACTGAGATTGGCATCGGCGATCGCAGCGACATCGCTACTCATTCGCCTGCTGATGGCCGACAGGTGGCGCGCCAGCAACGTGAGCGCTGCGGCGTCACTGCCCTCGAACAGACCGGGCGCCGGATCAGTGAGCCCCACCAGAGCATGGCCGCCGATGGGAAACTCGATGTGCATGGCGGCGGCAGAGCGATATCCCCATTTCCCCATATGGCCGTCGATGTACTCTCGGCCCCAGTCCGGCAGTACTGTCAGCCGCCGAAACTCGGTGAAACCGTTACGGCGCAGTGCTCCACAGGATTCGGCCGTGGAGAGGACGTCGAAACGGTGCCACCGCTCCTGGTAGGCGGGCCAACTCACCTTGCATGAACCACGCAGCGACGGCGACTGGTCGCGGAAAGCTTCCTCGATGGACGGTCCGGTGAAGCATGTGACGTGGCGGTATCCGAAGACCGAGCCCAGCGACTCGAGCAGAATTTCCTTGAACTCAACCAGGGTGCGCGCCGCGTCGCACATTTCCAGGACCGCGAACACCCGCTGGTACTGCTCGATCGGGAGCGCAACGACAGGAGCCGACGTCAGACCCGGCTGTACTGCTGCGGTCATCCAAACCTCTCTGGCCAACAGTCACCCGGAGCACGCCGCCGGGCAACCCGCATCAAGATGGACCTCTAGTGTGACCACTGACACATCCAAAGTCAAACATGAACTCAGCTTCGAAACTGAGCAATTTCGGGCTGATATGCGTGATACGGTCGAGCCTCGAAACTCCTTTGGGACGCCGCCGTTGCACTGCGGCGACGTAGACACAGGCGGGGCGAATCGTTGGCCAAATCGCAGGAAGCACCTGTCTTCGGCTATCCATCGTCGATAGTGCCGTGGACGCCGAAGGAGCTGCCAGTCACACGGCGCGGAGTCAAGACGCGGGACGCGCTGGTGGCCGCCGCTCGCGTGGTGTTCGAACGCGACGGATTCATCAACTCACGACTGACCGACATCACCACCGAAGCGCAGTGCTCGACAGGGACCTTTTATCACTACTTCGAGTCCAAAGAGGAGGCGCTGGTTGCCGTACTGGACTCCGTCCAGGACGACATGATGCACCCGGGTTTGCCGCACGTCCCGGATGATCAGGCCAGCATCCGGTCGGTGATCTCGGCGAGCAACCGGGCCTACCTCGAGGCGTACCGGCGAAACGCACGGCTGATGCTGCTGCTCGAACAGGTGGCCACCCTGGACCCGCTCTTCGCAGAATTGCGACTCGCTCGTAGCCGGACTTTCGCCGAGCGCAACGCCCAGAAGATCGTGACGCTGCAGAAGGCCGGTCTGGCCGACGGTTCCCTAGACCCGGCGATGACGTCGTGGGCGCTTTCTAGCATGATCAGCCGGCTGGCCTATTTCGCGCTGGTACTTGGGGAGAGTTTCGATTTCGACGAACTGGTCGAGACGGTTACCACGTTGTGGTTGAACGCACTACGCATCTCTGACGAAGCGAGCTGACCGGCCTGGTTGCCGGGGGGCGGGACGCCGCCGAAGCTGCCACGCGCGTGTGCTTCGGCGGCGCTTCTGTAGGCCTGCCGCTCACACCACCGACAGGCCGGGAAACTCCGGCGGCCGGCGCTCGAGGTAGCTGTTCACACCCTCAACGAATTCCGGACTCTCAAAAGACTCCAGCATCAGCCGGTTCGCTTCCAGTACGGCCTCATCGAACGTGCTGTCATGTGCTTGCAAAACTTGCTGTTTGATCGCACTCATCGCGCCCGGTGCACAAAAGCTGGCCAGTTCCTCCGCATAGGCGACGGCTGTCTCGAGGAGCACATCAGCCTCGACCACACGATCCACCAAGCCCATCTGCAAAGCCTCGTCCCCCAGGATCACCCGAGACGACATCAGAACGTCGAGCGATCTGCTGTGTCCGATGAGTCTCGGAAGCAACCAGGCCACCCCGTACTCGGCGATCAGGCCACGGCGGGAAAACGCGGCGGTGAACTTCGCCTTCGGAGTGGCGAAGCGGATATCGCAGTACAGCGCCTCGACCAGACCCAGACCGGCTGCTGCGCCGTTGACCGCGGCAATCAGAGGCTTCCGGAACAGCAGGGGTCGTTGCCGCGGTCTACGCCGGGTGACCTTGTCCTCTCCCCCGCTCTCTTCGACCTCCTGCAGATCGTCCATGTCGGCACCAGCGCAGAAGCCGCGGCCGGCGCCGGTGACGACCACGGCCCTGATGTCTGGATCAGCCTCGGCGTCGTCAAGCAGTGCGAAATAACGATCTTCGAGGGCATCCGTCCAGGCGTTGAGGCGGTCGGGCCGGTTGAGGGTGAGGACAAGTACACCGCCCCGGCGTGCGGACAGCACCAGATCGGTCTCAGGTGGAGCTGCGGTTTCGGTCATCGGGATTCTCCTTCAGGTTGTACCACCGGTTGGCGGCTTGTCGGTTTTTGACGGACGTGGGGCGGAGGGTCATAGGACGGAAAACAGTCCGGCTGCACCCATTCCGCCGCCGATGCACATCGTCACGACGATGTTGCGTGCGCCGCGCCGCCGCCCTTCGAGCAGCGCGTGGCCGACGAGACGCGCGCCGGTCATGCCGTAGGGGTGGCCGACTGCGATGGCACCACCATTGACGTTGAGCCGGTCGGGATCGATGCCGAGAACGTCGCGGCAATGGACCGCCTGGGAGGCGAATGCCTCGTTGAGTTCCCAGAGATCGATATCGTCGATCTTCAGGTGGTGCGCTTCCAGCAATTTGGGCACCGCACTGACCGGACCGATCCCCATTTCGTCAGGTGCGCAGCCGGTTACCGCTATCCCGCGGTAGATTCCGAGCGGCTCAAGTCCCCGCCTGTCTGCTTCGTCGGCCTCCATCAGCACCGAGGCCGACGCGCCATCGGACAATTGCGAAGAGTTCCCCGCCGTGACGCTGGCGTGCTGGGATATGGCGCCGTCGGGCAGGACAGCGGACAATGCCGCCAACCCATCGGCGGTCGTACCTGGCCGGTTCCCCTCGTCCTGGGTGAGAGTGACCGATTCGGCGCGTATTTCACCGCCGTCAGCCTTGACCTGCTTGATCGTGGTGAGCGGCACGATCTCTTCGTCGAACCGGCCGCTCTGCTGCGCTGCCGCCGTCCGGGCCTGTGATGCCAGCGCGAACTCGTCCTGTCGTTCGCGGCTTACGCCATACCGCTGCGCCACGACTTCGGCGGTGTGCAGCATCGGCATGTACAGGTCGGGAATCTGTTTCGCCAGCCAGGGATCCTCACACCGGTAACCGTTGAGGTGGTCGTTCTGCACCAGCGAAATCGATTCCACGCCGCCACCGACAGTGATCTGCATACTGTCGCAGATGATCTGCTTAGCCGCCGTCGCGATCGCCATCAATCCGGACGAGCACTGCCGGTCAATGGTCATGCCCGACACCGAGGTCCCCAGGCCCGCGCGCAATGCTGCCTGCCGGGCGACGTTGGCACCGGAGGAGCCCTGTTGCAGCGCGGCACCGAGAATGACGTCATCGATCTCGGGCCCCTCCAGGCCAGCCCTCTCGACGGCGTGGCGGATGGCGTGACCCGCCAACTCCTGGGCCGAGGTGTCGTTAAATGCCCCGCGGTACGCCTTGCCTATCGGTGTACGTGCCGTCGAGACGATGACCGCTTGCCTCATCGTGTTCTCCAAATCTGTTGTGCTAGTTTGTAGGTCCGCCTGCGACGTAGAGCACCTGGCCAGAAACAAAGCCCGCGTCCCGGCGCACCAGGAACGCTGCGGTGGCCGCGACGTCCTCGGGCGAGCCCGATCTGCCCACCGGAATCTGTGACACCATCAGGTCCCGGAATTCGGCGAAGTCGATTCCCATTCGGACCGCCGTCGCGCGCGTCATGTCGGTCTCGATGAACCCGGGGGCAATGGCGTTGACGGTGACCCCGAACTTTCCGAGTTCGATGGCAAGGGTCTTTGTGAGTCCCTGCAGGCCGGCCTTGGCCGCTGCGTAGTTGGCCTGCCCTCGGTTGCCCAGCGCCGAGGTGCTCGACATGTTGACGATGCGGCCAAAACCTGCTGCCACCATGTGTTTCTGCGTGGCCCGCGACATCAGAAACGCACCTCGAAGATGAACTCCCATCACCTGGTCCCAGTCATCGAGGGTCATCTTGAACAACAGATTGTCGCGCAGGATGCCGGCATTGTTGACCAAAACCGTCGGAGCACCGAGCTGCTCGGTAACAGCGGCCACCGCGGCGTCGACCTCCGCCTCATCGGTGACGTCAGCCGAGACCGCTACGGCTGCGCCGCCGGCCTCGGTGATCGCACTGACAACATCCGCGCACTCAGTGGCCTTCAGGTCGACCACGCCGACGGCGTGGCCGTCGCCGGCCAGTCTGCGTGCCACTGCCGCTCCGATGCCTCGGGCGGCACCAGTGACGATGGCTACTGGTTGATCGTTGGTCACTTTCGTCCCTTCGTTGTGGAGCATGTGTTCTCGGCTGGGTGGATGTCAGATTCCGGCGTCGGTCGCCACTTGGTGGGCGTGATCGACGATGGCGGCGATACGTTCGGGTGTCGGCGTGCCGTCAGCGGCCCGGTTGCGCGGGTCATCCATGGCCCGGCGCATGACGCCCTCGCCGATGATGGCGAGCTTCCATAGTCCCAGCACGTGCCAGTAGCCCACCGAAGCTGTCGAACGTCCACTGACATTGGCATATTCGCCGGTTAGCTCGGCGCGACTGGGAAATCCGGGAAGTGCGGACGGGGCCCAGGTGTAGATGCCGGGCTCCCCGGGCTCTGGCCAGTAGGCGAACAGAGTGCCCAGATCCGCCAGTGGCTCTCCGAGCGTGCTGAGTTCCCAGTCGAGCACCGCCTCCACCTCACCCCGGGTGCTGTCGGAGATCACGTTGCCTGGGTGGAGATCCCCGTGCACCAGCGTCACCTCGGTCTGCTGCGGAACGGCCTTCGACAGGCGTGAGGTCAAGGCATCCAACGCCGGCAAAACCCTGGTCTGGGAGCGCTTCCACTGCTCACTCCAGCGCTTCAGTTGCCTGGTTGCGTAAGGACGGTGGCTGGCCAGGTCGCCCAGCCCAGTGTGTTCCAGGTCGACGGCATGGACCGCAGACATTGTCCGGACCAAGGACAGTGCTGAGTTGCGCCGGCGTTCGGCCGACATCGCCTCCACCACCTCCGGTGTGTCGAGGACCACGCCGTCAACCCAGGACATCAGCACGGCGGGAGCCGACCTCGCCACGGTGTCCGGTTCGAAAACGGCGTGAATGCGGGGCACCGGCACCGCGCTGTCGGACAACGCAGTCAAGATGCGCGCTTCCCGTACCACGTCATGTGCGGATTCGAGGAGTTCCCCGAGCGGTGGGCGGCGCAGCACCCAGGTACGTCCCGCACGATCCCGCACCCGGTAGGTCAGATTGGACTGCCCCAGACCGACCCGGTCGAGCGTCAGTTCGCCGTCGGCGACCTCGAGGTTGTCGTGCATCCACTGGTGAAGGGCGTCGGTATCGACTCCGGACTCATCACTGACCCGTTGCGACGACGGGCTAGACACCAGCCGCCTCCTCAGTCTGGAAACGCTGGCCCATGGCATCACCGAGTAGTGCACCACCGTCAACGACCAACGTCGTGCCAGTGATCCACGAGGCCGCATCCGAGGCGAGAAACACTATGGCCGTGCCGATGTCATGGGGTTCACCGATACGACCCGTCGCCAAGGAGGCCATGAGTTCGGCTTCGTGGTCGCGCCACAGGGCCTCGGCCAGCCTGGTCCGAACCACTCCGGGAGCGACCGCGTTGACCCGTATCCTCGGTCCGAGTTCGAACGCCTGCTGCTTGGTGAGGTGAATCATCGCCGCTTTGGTGGCGTTGTAGACCCCGAGGTTCGGCTCGATGATCAGTCCACCGATCGAGGCGACGTTAACCACCGAGCCGCCGTGAGTGCCCATCCACGCCTCCACGGCCAGCGCCGTCCATTGCAGCGGAGCCCACACATTGACGTCGAATGTCTTGGCGAAACGAGCGTGGTCCTGCTCGACGAGGGGACCATAGGCGGGATTCGTGCCGGCGTTGTTGACCAGGATGTCGATCCGGCCGAATTCCTGGAGCGTCCGGTCGATGCAGACCTGTGCCGCCTCGGCGTCCACCGCGTGTGCGCCGACACCGACCGCACGGCCGGAGCCCGGGCTGGCCCGCCGGTTAAGATCATCCGCAGCCGACTCGGCCGAATCCTGATTGCGCGAGGTGACCACGACGTCAGCGCCTGCACGTGTCAATGCTTCGGCGGTCGCCAGACCGATCCCGCGAGACGCACCCGTCACGATCGCTGCCTTGCCGGCCAGGCTGGTGGCTGTCATCAGCGACCGCCCACCAGAGCCGGTTGCCCCGTCTGTTGCGCGGAGTGCTTCCTCAGCTCGTGACGGGCGATGGTCCGCTTGTGCACCTCATCGGGGCCGTCGGCCAGGCGAAGGGTGCGCAGATGGGCCCAGAAGTTGGCCAGAACGAAGTCGTCGGTGACTCCCGCCGCGCCGTGCACCTGGATCGCGCGGTCCAGCACCTGCAGGGCCATAGTGGGAGCGTCGACCTTGATAGCGGCGATTTCGGTACGGGCCGTTTTGTTGCCCACGGTGTCCATCATCCACGCGGCCTTCAACGTCAGCAGCCGGCTCTTCTCGATGTTGATGCGTGCCTCGGCAATCCAATCCTGGATGTTGGCGCGCTCGGCGATGGGTGCACCAAATGTGCTGCGCGACAACGCCCGCTGGCACAGGAGATCCAGCGCGCGTTCGGCCATACCGATGCTGCGCATGCAGTGGTGAATTCTGCCTGGCCCCAGGCGGGCCTGGCTGATGGCAAAGCCTTCTCCGGGCCCCGAAAGGACGTCCTTGGCCGGAACTCGGACGTTCTCGAAGAGGATTTCGGCGTGGCCTTCTCGGTCACGGTAGCCGAACACGGGTAGCCCACGCACCAGCGTCACGCCGGGGGCATCGATCGGGACCACCATCATCGACTGTTGCCGGTGCGGCTCGGCGTCCGGGTCGGTCTTACCCATCACGATCAGGACTCGACAGTTCTTGTGCAAGGCGTTGGAGGCGAACCATTTACGGCCGTTGAGTACGTAGTTCCCATTGCCGTCATCGACCATCCGCAGTTCGATGTTGGTCGCGTCGGAGCTCGCCACAGCGGGTTCGGTCATCGCGAAAGCGGACCGAATAGTGCCCGCCAGCAGCGGCTCGAGGTACTGCCGGTGATGTTCGGGAGTACCGAACAGCGTCAGCACTTCCATGTTGCCGGTGTCGGGCGCCGAGCAGTTGGTGGCCTCCGGAGCCAAATGAAGGCTTCTGCCCATGATCTCGGCAAGCGGCGCGTACTCGAAGTTGGTCAGTCCGGGGCCCCACTGGGGGTGCGGATGGAAGAGGTTCCACAGACCCCGTTCGCGGGCCTGCACTTTGAGTTCTTCGAGAATCGGCGGATGGAAGTGCGGATCACCCGAGGCCCTCATCTGCTCCTCGTAAACCGGTTCCGCCGGATAGATGTGCGAGTCCATGAACTCGAGGAGATCGTCTTGATGCCTCTTGCCACGGTCAGATGTTTCGAAGAAGGACATGAATCCTCCCCTTCCGGGTCTTCTCGATTAACAATCCATGAGTATTATCGAACTTGACGTCAAGTTCAAGTACGGTCCCAATCCGTTGTGCGAAAGGTCTTTTCATGTGCTCATATCCATTGTCACCGGCAACCCGTGATGAGCTTGCGGCGCTCATCGGAAAAGAACTCGGCCCCACCGAATGGCACGATGTGACGCAGGAACGCATCGATGCCTTCGCGGTGGCCACCGGCGACCACCAGTGGATCCATGTGAATCCTGCACGCGCGCAGTCGAGCCCGCTCGGAACGACGATCGCGCATGGCCTGTACACGCTGTCCCTGGGGCCGGGCTTCTGCTACCAGCTCATCTCCTTCGACGGTTTCGCACATGCGCTCAACTACGGGTACGACAAAATCCGTTTTCCCGCAGTGCTTCCCGTCGGCTCCCGGGTCCGCATGACCTTGTTGATCCTGGGCATCAACGACGTTCGCGGTGGAATCCAACTGCGGATCAGGCAGACTTTTCACCGACAGGGACACGAGCGACCCGTTTCGGTGGCCGACTCTGTGACGTTGGTTGTTGAAAACGGTTGAGTGCAGCGCCTGTCGCTGAGTGCTGCAGAGTTCGGGTTCCGGTCTGTCGATCAACCCGCATAGTAGATCGACAGACCGGAACCGCCCGGAATCCCACGGGGCGGGATGTTCTCCGCTGTGACAAGTGGAGCATCGACGAACAACTCCTTGGTCGCCGGAGGTTCCCCTCCGCCCCGGATCTTGGCCAGCTGCGTCAAGACCACCTGCGCGACGGTTGGCATGTCGTTGACCACGGTCGCTCCCTGCGGCCCGCCCTGGCGAATCGACTCGAGATTCGCCTCGTCACCGTCGATCGACACGACAAAGATGTCATCGCGGCCAGCCGCGGCCAGCGCAGAGTCGGCAGCGAACCCGCCCTGATCCCAGCCGACGAAGATGGCGCCCAGTTCCCCGTCACGGGGGTACTTGGTCAGCAAGTCCCCGGTCCTGTTCTGGATATCAGGGACCGAAGAGTCGGCGTTCACCTCGTGCCGAAAAAGAATCGGGATGCCGTAATAGTCGGCCTGAGTCTTGACGCACAATTCACGTTGCCGCAGGTTGCTCAGTGGCGTGTAGCCAAAGATCGCGATGCCCTTGTTGCCACCGAGCGCTTGTAACCGCTGCCGGATGTAGGTTGCGCATCGGTTACCGGAGATCCATTCATTGCTCTGAACGTCAAAAGCCATCCCAGGCGCCCATCCGCAGTAGAACCCGGCTACGGGAACACCCTTGGCCTGCGCTGCAGACAGACCCTCACCCAGATTCTCAACCTCGGTATTGGCGACGATGATGGCGTCCAAGCCCTGATCCGCCCAGACCCGCATGGTGTCGTTGGCGCGCAGCAGATCAAATTCCGCGCTGACCGCCTCCAACGCGAACCCGTGTTTGGCCGACAGGTCGTCCATGACGGCCACGGCACGAGCGACGGTCGGCCCCTGCAGGTTGATTCCGACGACACCGACCCTGGCCCCTTTCAGCGGCGCATAGTCGGCATCGGTGAAGGTGGTCTCGCCGGCATTTCCCAGACTCTGGACGGGGTCCCCGCCGCCCTCGGCGCGGCCACCACTGGTCGAGCAGGCAGTGGCGATGACTCCGGCCCCCGCCACAAGTCCACCCAGCACGGTCCGTCGGGAAAAGCCCTGTGCATGAGTTGATTTCATGGCGCTCCTCGAGTTCGGTTACACGGGTACTACACGCGACCGACGAATCCGCCTCATCGCGGATACGGACCCTTCAGTTCGCCAAACTGTAAAGACCAGGGTGCTTGGCCGGCGAGTGCACCAAGGTGTACTGATCACGAGAATGCGCACCGGCAACGATTGCACTTTGGTGGACTGGCATTGCGCGAAATTCACCCCCTAGCTTTCATCCAAGGTGACCCGCGGCCGGTGCCACCTCGGCGAGCAACTCGAGCTGCACCGGGCGCGACGGCGCTGCTCGGGGTCACGGCATAGCCCCGTTGATCGACAAAGGAGTCAAAAGTGGAGCCATCGACGAAAGTCGCATCGAAGAGCGCCGTCATCGCCTCGAAACCTCCAACGAAGGCGCGTTCAGCCAAGCCCAGCGGGCACCTCTCAGGACATTGGCTGCCGCTGTTGGCCAGATACGGAACGCTGGTCGGCTTCGCGTTGATGTTGGTGTACTTCTCGCTCACCACCGACGCATTCCTCACCGCAAGCAACTTCGGCAACGTCTTGAAGGCCAGTGCGGCGGCTGGCGTGATCGCGATCGGGCTTACCGCGGTGCTCATCCTCGGCGATTTCGACCTGTCGATCGGCTACACCGCGACCGCCGCCGGCATGCTCGCAGCAGGTACGGCGCAAACGTTGGGTATGGCCGGCGGCACCCTGGCAGCCCTGCTGGTCGGATTGTGCGTGGGCATCGCGAACGGAATGGTGGTCACACGGCTGGGAGTGTCGGCCTTCATCGCGACGCTCGGGGCAGGCCAGATCATTGCCGGCTGGCTACTGGCATATCGCGGCGGCGTTCAAGTCGCGGTCGACCTGCCCCACGACTTCACCACGCTGGGTCGCGGATCGGTGGGGCCGGTACCCAATCTCGTGGTCATCTGGTTGCTCGTCGCCGTCGCGGCATGGCTGTTCTTCGAACGCACCGTGACTGGGCGCCGCATGTACGCAGTAGGCGGCAATCCGGTGGCCGCGCAGCTGTCCGGAATCAACAACGTCCGCGCCCGGCTAGTCGCGTTCGCATTGAGTGGGATGCTGGCCGGGCTGGCCGGCCTCATGGTCACCTCCAGCCTTGGGGTCGGAAACCCGACATCGGCCCTGAGCTACCTACTTCCGGCCTTCGCGGCCTGCTTCATCGGGGCCGCCACGCTGCGGGACGGACAGTTCCACATCGGCGGGACCATCGTGGGCGTACTGATGCTGAGCTTTTTGGCCAACGGACTCGTCGTCGCCGGGGTGGAACGGGCCTGGACCACCGCCGCTCAGGGCATCGTCCTCATCGCGGCCGTGACCATCAGCACCTTCGCCCGACGGGTCGCGGCACGATGACCACAACAACAGACTCGCCGTGGTTGCGAGTCCAGGGCGTCGGCAAGAGTTTCCCCGGTGTGCGGGTGCTGCACGACATCAGCCTGGAGATCAAAGCCGGCGAGGTACATGCCCTGATCGGGCAGAACGGCGCCGGAAAGTCCACGCTGATCAAGATCTTGGCCGGGGTGTACCGCCCTGACGACGGCTCGGTCGAGATCGAGGGAACAGAGGTCCGTTTCGATGACGCCGCGCAGTCCAGCGCCGCGGGTATAGCGGTGCTGCACCAGGAGCCTCAGTTCGTCGGCGACCTTCCAGTTTTCGAGAACATCTTTCTGGGCATCTCGCCCCCCAAGGCCGGCCCATTCCTCCGACGCGGCGCGATGCGCCAGAAATGCCGGGACCTTCTCGCGCGACTCGGCGTCGAACTCGACGTCGATCAGCGGATATCCGATCTGTCTGCCGCGCAGGCGCAGATGGTGTCGCTGGCGCGATGCCTGTTGCTCGGCGCCCGGCTCATCATCATGGACGAACCGACAGCGTCGCTGGGAGCCCACGAAGTCGACCAGGTGTACCGAACAGTGGAGCAGTTGCGCGCCGACGGTCTGAGCGTCATCTACGTATCACACCGGCTCGACGAGATCTCCTCACTGTGCGACCGTGCGACGGTTTTGCGTGACGGAGAACTCGTCGCCAGACTCAGCCGCGACGAATTGTCCGACCGCAAGCGGTTGGTCAGCCTGATCACCGGGCGCGAACCGTCTCAACTGGTGAGGGCCATCCACCACGAGCGCGGGGAACGAGCCCTGCGCGCTTCTGGCCTGACGTGGAAGAAGCGCGTCGTCGACGTCGACCTCGAGCTGTTCCGGGGCGAGGTAACCGGCGTAGCAGGATTCGTGGGATCGGGTCGAAGCGAACTGGCGCACATGCTCTTTGGCGCACTGCGTCCCGATTCCGGGCGTATCGAGATCAATGACCATACCGTCGCTGCACGGTCCCCTCGGAAAGCGATCTCGAACGGCGTGGCGTTGCTCCCCGAAGACCGCCGACATCAAGGTTCTTTCGCCGAATGGACCGTCCGCGAGAACTTCACGGTGGCAGCGCTGAGTAGCTTCGCGCGATTCGGCTTCATTCAGCGCGGCCGCGAACGCAGCCAGTACGCCGACTACCGGCAGCAACTGGCGATCAAGGCCGAGAGTTGCGAGACCAGGTTCAGCCATCTATCCGGCGGAAATCAGCAGAAGGTCGTCATCGCCAAATGGCTGGCCACCGATGCCGACATCCTGATCTTCGATGAGCCCACCCAGGGTGTCGACGTCGGCGCACAAGAAGAGATCCATCGCCTGGTCCGCGACATCGCACACCAGGGCAAGGCAGTCATGTTCATCTCCAGCGACCTCGCCGAGACACTACGCGTCAGTGACCGACTGCTCGTGATGCGGGAAGGTCACCTCGTCGCCGACAGGCAATCGGAGAGCGTCCGTCTCGAAGAGGTCGTTGCGATGTGTCTTGGTGGTGTACCAGCTTGAACGGAGTCTGACCACGCACTCAATCTCATTATGTTGCAGGCAAATCGCTGTGAGGCGGGCACCTGCCTAGACCGTCGGTCACGACAGCCATGTGTTGGTAGTCGTGGTCCCGTCCTTGGGCCACCCCACCTCTGAGACAGCCACCCTGTTTCTCGTGTGCCACAAACTTTGGGCGGGACAACAGTGAGAAGCTCTTTTGCGCGGGGACGGTTCGCCAACAGAACTGTTGCTCGTTTGCGGTGCGCGGACCTGACTCGGTAAGGCAGTCACACTCGCCTGCGACGAGATGGCCGCCACCGCCCAATCGGCGACACCCGGCGGCAAGAGCGCAGGTCGCAATTTCACGCCAAACTGGTGCGGCTACCGCGGCGGCCGAAGGAACGGCCGAAGAATCTCACGCAAATGTCCAATTGGACATCGTCTGGACATTTCACTTGGGAATTGGCCATCAAACTTGATGGCTGGTGGTGGCGCTGGCTGGCCGCCAACCGCGCGCCTCACGAGTTCGCGAGTCCACGCGAATGTGAAAACCACCTTCGGATCCGTTAGGCGGCGAAAGGTTTCACATCCACGACCACGGGCCGGTGTCCCTGTCGTCGCAGACTTCCTCCAAGGAGCCTTCGAGCGCACAGAGATGTTCGGGAGTGGCGGTGCCCCCGCGTCCGGCATAGCAGCACCGTCGCATCTCCGAACTGCCGGTCATCGGATTCCGCGCGGCGTGTCTCAGTATTTCTGCACAAGTGCAGCCGTCGTGCAGTCAGTCGTGAGAAAGTGCAGTCAAACTTGAGAACCTACAGTAGTTATCCCCCGTGCGCCATATTGGTGAACCTCGAGAAATGCAGCTGGTGCGCAACGGTGATGGTCTTCGTCGGACCGTTGCGGTGCTTGCCCAGGATCACGTCGGCCTCACCGCCACGGGGGTCGTCACGATCGAACGCATCGGGACGGTGCAAAAGAATGACCATATCCGCATCTTGTTCCAGCGAGTTGTGAGCTGAAATACCTTGTGCCACGAAGTTACTGGTACCCGGCACCGTGCCGTCGAACACGTCTTGCGTTCCGAGAGAAGAGATTTCGACGATCTCGTCCCAGTACACATCGTTGGTCGCAAGGTCATGGATGGTGCCACGATCGTCGAGAATGGCCGCAGCCCGGTGCAGGCGCGCCCGGCTCGGCGAATGCTTCCACATGGTAGAGCCGCAGAACTTGGTGCCCATGGACTCGGCGAACGCGCGGTGCGAGATGTTCTTGTCAGCCAACGCTGTACGCACCTGCGTCCATACCTCTTTGGGCACGGTGTCGGAGTTCGGATTCCCCTCCAGCGTATCGATCTCCGCGAGCACCTTGCTGGCGGCAACGCCCCGCGCACCGTGCACACCGACGTGCGTGACGAAACGCTTCTGGTTCTCCGCACCGTAGATGTACAGGTGCCAGCACGGACGATACCCCGCCTTGTTGGCCGGCTTGATACGGGCGAAGATGCCGCAACGCAGCAGCAGTTGCGCGACGTCATCGATCAGCCGCCGACTGGTGGAGGCATAGTAGATCCGGCCCTGCTTCGCCTTGGCATCCCAGCGCACCGATCCGTCCGTCGCCCACAGATGCCGCAGGAACAACGCCACCTGATCATTGGGCAGCGCGAAAACCTCAGCGGGAACGAACTTCTCGTAACTACGCTTGCCGAACAGGCCAAGTCTGTCGAGCCAGGCGGCAATGGGATTCCGCTTACCGTGCGTCAGCCGGTAAGGCGCGGGCATCCGCAGGCTCGTCACCCGAGCGGCCGGGTACTCGTCGCGCACCGCGGTGATACCGAAGTGCTTGGCGGCGTTGGTGACTGCGACGAGATTGGCCTCGTCAATGCTGGCGTAACGGATGGGTTGGCGCTTCACACACGACCCGTCACCGATCATGTGCGCCAGCATGATGATCTCGTGCTCGGCCATTCGCTGCGTGTGCACCGGCTCGGGAACGCGGCGCGGTGCGGCCAGCCGGTCACCGAGCTCGAGCTCACCCAGAGGGACCCAGCCGTCGAGCGTCATGAACGGGTGGTTGGCCGTGGCCTCGACCTCACGACCCGACGCCAGGCGCAGTCTGAAGACTTCCTTGTGGCCGCTGGGGAATACGTTGGTCATCGGCCGGGCCACCATGCGCTTGCGGTCATCCAGGGACCACACCAGCGGCCGCTCTCCGGTGGCCATCAGCTCACCGAAGGTGACCTCTGCGCCGGTGTCGGCGCGCAGGATGCGGGTGTTGGCCGTCATGCAGCCCGACTCGCGCAGGTCAGAGACCTGAGGGCGCTTGTCGGTGCGCTGCTCGGGTCCACGGTTCAGCTGGCTGATCGCGATGACCGGAACCTCGAGCTCCTTGGCCATCAGTTTGAGGTTTCGCGAAAACTCCGACACTTCCTGCTGACGGGAATCGACCTTCTTACCCGAGCTCATCAGCTGCAGGTAGTCGACGACGATGAGCCGCAGATCCGCCTTCTGATGCAAACGCCTTGCCTTGGCACGGATTTCCATCATGGTGAGGTTCGGCGAGTCGTCGATGTAGAGCGGCGCCTCGGAGATCTCCGACATCCGCCGCGCCAGCCGCGTCCAGTCGTCATCGGTCATCCGGCCCGAGCGCATATCGCCGAGCTTGATCTTCGCCTCCGCCGACAACAGGCGCATGACGATCTCGGACTTGCTCATTTCCAGCGAGAAGATGACGCTGGCCATCCGGTGCTTGATGGAGCAGGACCGCATGAAGTCCAGGCCCAGAGTGGAGTTGTGGGTGGGGATCCTGCCGGCGCCGGCGAGGTACACGTGCTCGTCGTTGTCCACCTGCACGCAGCGCACGGCCACGCTGGGAATGCGGCGCACCGCGCCGACGGTGACCGACGGCGCCAGCACGGCCGCTCCCGCACCTTGCGCCTGAGGCGCGGTGACAATGCTGTCGGTGTGCAGCATCGAGGTGGTCTGCACGCCGTAGGCGGTGGGCCACTGGTGCTGCTCGTCGGCCACGATCACCGTGCCGTCGGAGAACTCGACCTCGTAGCAGGGCCGGCCCAGCATGATCTCCGTGGCCGCGACCACACGCGTCGGCAGCCCGTCGGGACCCACCAACTCGTCACCGACGGCGACCTCACCCATGGTGGTCCAGCCTGTCGGCGTCGGCAGCGGCGTGTTGAGCGCCAGCGCCTTACCCACACCGGGCCGGGCCGCCACGATGATCATCTGCCCGGCGTGCAGGCCGTTGGTGACCTCGTCGAGTTCGGTGAAGCCGGTGGGCACACCACGCGCCAGGCCGCCGTTGGAGGCGATGGCGTCGATCTCGTCCATGGTCGGCTGCAGCAGGTCTTCCAGCGGCATGAAGTCGTCGGACGAACGCCGCTCGACCACGTCGTAGATCTCGGCCTGGGCCCGGTCGACCACCTCGGCCACATCGGCACCCTCGGCCCCGGCGTAGCCGTACTGCACCACGCGGGTACCGGCCTCCACCAGACGGCGCAGCAGCGCCTTCTCGGCGACGATATCGGCGTAGTAGCCGGCATTGGCGGCGGTGGGCACGGTGGAGATCAGGGTGTGCACGTAGGGCGCCCCGCCGACGCGCTTGAGAAGACCGCGCCGGTCGAGTTCGGCCGCGACGGTGACGGCGTCGGCGGGCTCACCGCGGCCGTACAGGTCGAGGATCGCGTCGTAGACGTTCTGGTGCGCGGGGCGGTAGAAGTCACCGGGACGCAGGCGCTCGACCACGTCGGCGATGGCGTCCTTGCTCAGCAGCATCCCGCCCAGCACCGACTGCTCGGCAGCCATGTCCTGCGGGGGCTGGCGACCGAAATCCTCGTTCGGCGGCGGTGCATCCATATCGGGGTGCCCGAGATCGTCCACTACGGCCATGCCGCGCTCCCGCCTCCTCCCAGACGTTCTCGAACTTGCGTTCGACTCCATGGCGCCGACGGTAAATCACACCTCTGACATTCCCCCGGCTGACGCGGCGCCGTGACGCGCCCGCATGACGGTAGACGGTTGCTGGGGCGGGGTCCAATGAAGGTTGTTGATGAACCTGTGGAGCGAATGTGGATAGCCGTGGACAGTGATGTTGAGTGGTTGGGGAGAACTTGTGGACGAACATGGATTTTTCCGGTGTTACCGCTGATTAACGCACCATAGACACTTGCGGGTTCTGTGGATGGAAATCCGCCCGGCGTGTCGAGCCTGGTTGCCGTTTCGGGCGTGTTGTGTTGCCTGGTCTTGTGCGGAAAATGAACAGCAAGTTAGGTTCGCTGGATTCTTGCTCCTGCGGAGAGTTCGCCAGAGAGAACAGCAACGCCCCGGTGGGAGCCGTGATGGCTCCGACCGGGGCGTATTGACGCGAGAGTTAATTCAAGCGGTCAGCTGGCGGCAACGACGTCCAACGAGGCGTTGGCGGTCACGTCGTGGTGCAGGCGCACCTCGACGATGTGCGAGCCGATGGACTTGATGTGCGCCTTGGGCAGGTGCACGGTCCGCTTCTCCAGGTTCGGCCCGCCGGCCTTCTTGATGGCGGACACGACGTCGGCCGGGGTGACCGAGCCGAACAGCTTGCCGGAGTCACCAGCGGTCTTGACGGTCAGCTGCACGGGGCCCAGCGCCTCGATGGCGGTCTTGAGCTCCTTGGCGTGATCGAGATCGCGCACGGCCTTGGTGTCGCGGGCCCGGCGGATGTCGTCAGCCTGACGCTGCGCGCCACGGGTGGCCACGATGGCCAGCCCACGGGGCAGCAGGAAGTTACGGCCGTAGCCGTCCTTGACCTCAACGGTGTCGCCGGCGGATCCCAGGTGGTCCACCTCGGCGGTGAGAATGAGTTTCATTGATTCGCTCCCTGTTGCCTTAGCGCGTCGACGACCCGAAGGGCAGCAACGCAACCTCGCGAGCGTTCTTCACAGCCACCGCGATATCGCGCTGGTGCTGAACGCAGTTGCCGGTCACGCGCCGGGCACGGATCTTGCCCCGCTCGCTGATGTAGGTACGCAGCAGCGCGGTGTCCTTGTAGTCGATGTTCGCGCCCTTCTTGGAGCAGAACACGCACTTGCGGGTCTTGACCGGCTTCTCAGGCGCCGGCCGCCTCTTGTTGCTGGACTTAGCCATGTTGATTCTCTTTCAGAAATGCTTCGAAGTTGTTGGGCCGGAACGGCTCAGAAGGGAGGCTCGTCATCGCTGCCGCCGAACGAACCCGATGCCGGGGCACTGCCCCAGGGGTCGTCGGCCGGGCCGGCGGACGCCGCGGCCGGACGGGAGTTCCCGCCACCACCGCCGCCGAAGCCACCACCGCCACCGCCGCCACTGCGGCTGGCCTTGTTAACCTTGGCCGTGGCGTAGCGCAGCGAGGGACCGATCTCGTCGACCTCGAGCTCGACCACCGTGCGCTTCTCACCCTCGCGGGTTTCGAAGGAACGCTGCTTGAGCCGACCGGAGACGATCACCCGCGACCCGCGGGTGAGGCTCTCCGCGACGTTCTCGGCCGCCTCCCGCCAGATGTTGCACCGGAGGAACAGCGCTTCGCCGTCCTTCCATTCATTGGTCTGACGGTCGAACTGGCGCGGGGTCGATGCCACCGTGAAATTGGCCACTGCAGCCCCGGACGGCGTGAAACGCAGCTCCGGGTCGGCGGTCAGGTTTCCGATAACGGTGATGATGGTGTCACCAGCCACTGGTGTCCTCCAGGTCCCTTGGATCCAAGCCGGATCGATGTTCGCAAAACGCGGTCGCAGGTCAACCTACGGCAGCGCTATGACGAGCACAGTCCTTATTTCAGTGCTTGTCGGTCCGCATCACCTTGGTGCGCAGCACCGACTCGTTCAGGCTCAGCTGACGGTCGAGCTCGGATACCGTGGCGGGCTCGGCCTTCACATCGACGACGGCGTAGATGCCCTCGGCATGCTTGGCGATCTCGTAGGCCAGGCGGCGCCGGCCCCAGATGTCCACCTTGTCGACCGATCCACCGTCTTTCCGGACGACGTTGAGGAACGTCTCCAGGGACGGGGCTACGGTGCGCTCGTCGAGAGTGGGGTCGAGAATGACCATGATTTCGTATGGACGCATGAGAAACCCATCACCTCCTATGGTCGTTGCGGCCACGGCGTGTCCGTGGCAGGAGGGTCGCCTGCGTCGGCAACCGGGCCAGGTTACCGGAAAGCCCCTGGTGAACAGAAATCGTGCCAGCTCACATGGTGGCGGTGGTGCCGCCGTCGACGTAGAGGATCTGCCCGTTGACGTAGTCCGAGGCCGATGAGGCCAGGAACACCGCCGGGCCGACCAGGTCCTGCGGGGCGGCCCACCGGCCCGCGGGGGTGCGGGCGCTCACCCACCGGTCGAAGTCGGGATCCTCGGAGAGCGCGTGCGTCATCTCAGTGCGCACATGCCCCGGCGCCAACGCGTTCACACAGATCCCGAAGCCGGCCCACTCCGCGGTCATCGCCTGCGTCAGCGCCCGGACCCCGCCCTTGGCCGCGGTGTACGGGCCCACGTCCCGGCGGGTGAAGTGCGAGGCCAGGGAGGCGATGTTGATGATCTTGCCGCCGGTTCCCCTGGCGATCATGCGGCGCGCCACCGCACGCCCCACCACGAACACCGATGTCAGATCGCCGTTGATCACGGCGTCCCAGTCGGCCGACGAGACGTCCAGCAGCGCCCCCCGGCGTTGGATGCCGGCGTTGTTGACCAGGATGTCCACCTGCCAGCCCGCGGCGGTGAGCTGGTCCACACCCTCCTCGACCGCGGCCTCGTCGGTGACGTCGAAACAACACGCGCGCGCCCGGTGGGCACCGATCCGCTGCACCGCGTCCTCGGCGCGCGCCGGGTCACGGCCGTTGACGACCACCCGCGCGCCGGCCTCGGCGAGGCCGGTGGCGATGGCCAGCCCGATGCCCGAGCCACCACCGGTCACCAGGGCGGTTTCTCCGGTGAGGTCGAACAGGCCGGTCACACCACCCCGCGCTCGCTGAGATTGCGGAACAAGGCCGAGGTTCCGAACTCCCACGGCTCGCACTCATCGCAGGGCCGCACCCGGTTCACCAGGTGGCCGAGCTTGTCGGCGCCCACCACCACCAGGTCGTCGCGGTGATGGGTGAAACCCTGGCCCGGCGCATCACGATCCTCGACCGGGGCGAACATGGTGCCGAGGAAAAGCACTGCGCCATCGGGGTATTGATGATAAGCGCCCATCAACTGGCTCACGAGGTCCAAGGGGTCGCGGCTGATCTCGGTCATGGATGACTCACCGTTCAGAACGAACCCGTCGGTGCCCTCGACGCGCAGCGTGACGCGGGTGGAGCGCACGTCCTCCATGGTGAAGTGTCGGTCGAACAACCTGATGAACGGGCCGATGGCAGCGGAGGCGTTGTTGTCCTTGGCCTTGGTCAACAGCAGCGCCGAGCGCCCCTCGAAATCGCGCAGGTTGACGTCATTTCCCAGGCAGGCGCCCACCACCGTGGATGTCGACGAAATGAGCAGCACCACTTCGGGTTCCGGGTTGTTCCACGTGGAACCGGGGTGTACGCCGATGTCGACGCCGGCGCCGACCGACGCCATGGGCGCGGTCTTGGTGAAGATCTCCGCATCCGGACCCAATCCGACCTCGAGGTACTGACTCCAGGCGTTCTCGGCGACGAGCGCGTCCTTGAGCCGGTCGGTCTCGGCGGACCCGGGCGTGAGCGCGGACAGATCGCTGCCGACCCGCCCGACGAGCTGTTCGCGGAACTGTGCTGCGGCCGAGGCGTCCCCGCGGCAGCGCTCCTCGATGACCCGCTCCACCATGGAGACCGCGAACGTCACACCCGCGGCCTTGACGGCCTGCAGATCGATGGGGCTCAGCAGTCGCGGCACCCCTTTCTGGCGCCGCTCCACCGGGGTGTGGGCGATCACCTCCGCCAGCGAACCCAAGTCGGTTCCACCGCTGTGGCGCACGAACGCCGCCGGGTCGTCCAGCTCGGCGAGCGCACTCATGGTGGGTACCAGTGGGGTGAGATCCAGGACGCGGCCACCCCGCACCGTCACCACACAGGGGCCGTCCTCGGTGAACACCCGCCCCACCAGAACGGCCTGTTCATGGTCGACGGGCAGCAGTTGCTCGGCCGTGGGCGGCCACTGGACGGTCATCGCGGAACCTTTCATCGTCGGTGGAATACCGGAGAGCGCTTCTCGGCGAAGGCTTTTCGCCCTTCGGCGGCGTCCTCGGTGGCAAAGCAGATGGTCTGCAGATCCCGCTCGTAGATCAGGGCCTGGTCCTCGGACATCCCGGCGGCCGCGCGCAGGTTCAGCTTGGCGGTCTCGGCAGCCACCGGCGCGCGCGAGGCGATGGTGGTGGCCAGCTCACGCGCCCGCGGCACCAGGGCCTCGGGTTCGACGACCTCGCTGACCAGGTGCCAGTCCAGCGCGCGGCTGGCGTCGATGGGGTCGCCGGTCATCAACATCAGCGCCGCGTTGGACGGGCCCGCGGCACGGCTCAGGAACGCCGACATGCCGCCGCCACCGATCCAGCCGAGCTTGATCTCCGGAGCCCCGAATTGTGCGGTGGCCGAGGCCAATCGGATGTCACAGCTGAGCGCGGTCTCCAATCCCCCGCCCAATGCGTACCCGTTGACGGCGGCGATGGTGGGCTTCTGCGCGCGGCGCAACGCGTCGCAGTAGTCGACCCGGTTGCGGAAATCCCACGGGGTGGCATAGCCGTCGAGCGCGCGGATGTCCGATCCGGCACTGAAGGCGCGCTGTCCCGCACCGGTCAACACGATGGCCCGCACCGAATCACTGCTGTTGCACCACGAGATGGCCTCGACCAGGACGCCCGCCATCTCCGGTGTCATGGCGTTGAGTTTCTGCGGCCGGTTGATGGTGAGGATCACCACGAATCCGTCGTGTTCGACCAGGATCTCCTCTGAGGACGGGCAATCGGTCACGCCGGCTCCTTTGCTCGGGCCTCCAGCGAGGCGTCGTACAGATCGTTGATGGTGACGGCCAGGCGGGTGCCGTCACGGTGACCGAACACGCAGTCGCGCACCGCGTCCGCGCTGCGCTGCTGGAAGGCGATGGCACCGTCGTGGCGGGGGCGGATCCAGGCGTCGTCCAACGTGGCGCGGGTACCGGAGTAGAAGCCGTGGGCCGCGGCGTCGACACCCGGATCATCCCAGGCGGCAACAGAACCGGGCTGGCCCGCGTTGGCGACCAGGAATCCGCGCTGCACCTCAGGCCGCAGCAGCCACTTCAGGTGCTCGAGCAGAGCGGCGTCGGGCCGGCAGCGCGCGGTGAAGGCGATACCGGTGCCGCCCAGGACAGAGCCGCGCCGGCCGCTGCGACCGCGCGGCGCGTCCCCGAACCGCAGGGCGCCGGCGTAGTTCACATAACCGTAGACATGCGGGCAGTACCGGGGGCCGTCGGAGCCGGTCATCTGCTCCAGCACGGTGATCGGGTTGTGCGTTGCGCTGCCCGGATGCGCGGGAACGAAGTGCCGCAACGTTTCCAGGGCGGCGCCCACCTGGTCCTCATCGAGGAACTGCGCACCGGTGCCGGGCCGGGCGCCGTCGCCGACGGCAATGGCGCACAACGTCAGGAACAGGTGCGGACCGGTGGTGGGCACGACTGCGCGGACGTCGCGGGACAGTTCCACTGCCTCATCCCAGGTGTCCGGCAGAGGGATGCCGGTGTCGGCGCGTACCGACACCTGGGTGGCGGCGTCCAACGGCAAAGCCCACAGGGTGTCGTCCATGATGTAGGACTGCGCCGACGGGCCGGCGCTGGTGGCGCGCCAGGCCGCCACCTCGGCTGCGGTGAACAACTGATCGACCGGCTGCAGTGCGCCCTGGGCCAACGCTTCACCCAGGTGTGGATGGTCGAGCACGATCAGGTCGTAGCGCTGGGCGGTCGCCCCGATGGGGGCCGCCTCGAAGCCCTCCAGAGGTTGCACGTCCCAACGGATTCGGACGTCGCCGGCGTCGGCCGCGGCCCGCAGCGCCTGGTAACCGCGGGGATGGTCCCAGGTCAGGCCCAGAAAACCGGTCACGAGCGCAACTCGACAGGCAGACCGTCCGCGGGCATGTTCTGGAAAGCGACCGGACGCGCGAACCGGGCCGCCGCGGCCGTACCCACCGAGGTGCTCCATGGCGCCGTGGTGGCCGGCCACGGCCCGCCGTGCTGCTGGGCGTCGCTGACGGTGACCCCGGTGGGCCAGTCGTTCCAGATGATGCGCCCAGCACGCAGGCTCAGGACCTCGAGGGCGTCCAGCGCCTGCCCGTCCACTTCAGCACCGCCCTGGAGCGTGGCGGTGAGGGTGCCGTCGAACAGTTCCAGGACGCCCAGCGCCTGGGCCGGGCTCCCGTACTGCACCAGAATCGATGCGGGCCCGAACATCTCGGTGGTGACCAGAGCCGGGTCGGCCAGCACCCGTTCTGCCGTGGTGGTCAGCAGCTGCGCGGCGGGCGCGTCTGCCGCCTTCGGGCCCACCAACGCCACCGCTACGTCGTCGCGACCGGCCAGCGCGGCCGAACTGGACTCGAAACCCGCGGCGATGCGCTTGTTGAGCATCGGGCCCACCGCGGGAAGCTGCACGCGGGCCAGGAACTCGTTGGTGTCGGGCACCAGAACCACACCCGGCTGGGTGCAGAACTGACCGCTGCCCAAGGTGAAGGAGGTGACAAAACCGGAGACGATCTCGTCGGCGCGTTCCCGCCATCCGGCCTCGGTGACCAACACGGGGTTGGTGCTGCCGAGCTCACCGTAGAACGGGATCGGATCCGGTCGGGAGACCGCGAGGTCGAACAGAGCGCGGCCGCCGGCCTCGGAGCCGGTGAATCCGACGGCGCGGATGCGGCTGTCCTGCACAGCAAGAACCCCGGCCTGCTGTCCTTCGATGAGTCCGAAGAGACCCGCGGGCGCACCCGCGGCCGCCAGCTGTTCGGTGACGATGCGGGCGGTCAGGCGGGACAGATCGGGGTGCCCCTCATGGGCCTTGACCACCACCGGGCACCCGGCCGCCAGCGCGCTGACGGTGTCGCCACCGGCCACCGAGAATGCGAAGGGAAAGTTACTGGCCGCGAACACCAGAACCGGACCGATGGGCACGTGGGTGCGCCGGATATCCGGTCGCGGACCCATCGGCCAGTCGGGGTCCGCGACGTCCACCCTGGTCTGCAGCAACGTCCCCGCTGCCAGCTCGTCGGCAAACAGCCGCGCCTGGAACGTGGTGCGCCGCAGTTCGTTCCGGAGACGTCCTTCGGGGAGTCGCGTCTCGTGACCGGCGAGGGTCACCAGGTCGTCGGCATGGGCGTCCAGTCCGTCCGCGATCGCGGTCAGCCACGCCGCCCTGCGTTTGGCGGACGCGCGGAAAGCACCTGTACGCGCGCGCTCGGCGGCGGCCAGGACCACCTCCACCTCATCGGCGCTCACCGGGTCACCGAATCCAGGCAGTGCACGGCGTTCGCCGATTCCAGTTCGCGAATCTGCGTCGGGCTGAGCCCGAGTTCGTCGAGGATCTCCGCGGTGTGCTGGCCGTTGAGCGGAGCGGGGCGATACACCTCCTGCGCCTGCGCGGCGAGCCGGAACGCGAACCCCGGTGTGGTGACCGTTCCTTCGGTGGGATGGTCGTAGGTGACGAAGGACTTGTTGTGCTGCACCTGGGGATCGTCGAGCAGTTGCTGGTAGTCGTAGACCGGCCCCACCCACACCCCTTCGGCGCCCAGGGCGCCGATCCAATGCTCGGCGGTGTTGGTCAGCAGGTTCTCGGTGACCAGCGCCGAGATCTCGTCGCGGTGGGTGAATCCGTCCCGTTCGGCCTCGAACGCCAGGAACCGGTCGTCGCCGAACACCTTGGCGAGGGTGTTCATCTCGGCGAAGGCCAGTGCCACGAAATCGTCCGCGGTGGGGAAGATCCCGTAGGGCGCACGGATGTAGGAGTGCGCGTGGATCTGTGTACTCGGCTCTTGCCGGATGTGCCCGACGGTCGAGATGCTCAGCTCCTGCATCTGGGCCGCGATCACCGCGTCGAGCATGTTGACTTCGACCAGCTGGCCCTCGCCGGTGCGCTCGCGGTGAAACAGCGCGGCCATGGCACCTTCGAACGCCGAGTATCCCGTGAACGCGTCGGCCATGAAGAAGGGCGCGGGCCGGGGCGGTTCACCGTGCCGGCGGCCGCTCGCCAGCCCGCCGCTCATGGCCTGCAGCAACACGTCCTGGCCCGGCCGGGCGGTATAGGGCCCGGACTCGCCGTACCCGGACATCGAGATGTACACCAGGTCCGACTTGAGTTCGCGCAGGGTGGGGTAGTCGACACCGAGACGGGCCGCCACGCCGGGGCGGTAATTCTGCAGAAAAACGTCGGCGCTCTTGACGAGCTCGTAGAGCACCTCCCGACCGGCATCGCTCTTGAGGTTCAACGACAATGAGCGCTTGTTGCGGTTCAGCGACAGGAAGGAGGCGTTGATCTGACTGCCCCGCGCGCCGCCCGCTGCCACATGCCGCTGCCACTCCCCCGTCAAGGGTTCGACCTTGATGACGTCGGCGCCGAGGTCGGCGAGCTTCTGCGCCGCCAGAGGCCCTGCCATGGCAATGGACAGGTCCAGGACGCGAATGCCCTCCAGCACTTTCATGGTGATGCTCTCCATCGACTCGGCTCGTGTGGCTGCCGCCACATTCGGATGTGGCTGATGTTAGCGCTGCCATCAGGGTTGTCGCAACGGTGATGGCGCAAGGTGCCGCCTCGCGACGGTGGCCGCAGGGCTTGATACGTCGTTCCTTCTGCCCCGAACCTGCTGATCACGCACGAAAGCAAGGACATGCCACTCACTTTCAAGTCGAGCCGCACGCACGCCGCCGGCTGGCATGTTGCCTGAGATCCGATACCCCCACTGTTGACTCCTGTGAGTCAGACCACTACTGTCCCGAGTCATCGCTCACACAAGTTAGCGCTAACCATCCCGTCGTACGGAGAAAGTCAGAACGATGAATCGACGCGTGATCGACAAGAAGCGGTGGGTCCCCGTCTCCGCGAGTGCCGCCGGGACGGTGATCGAGTGGTACGACTTCTTCCTGTACTCCTCGGCCGCTGTACTGATCTTCAATAAACAGTTCTTCGGCGACGTGAGCCCGACGGTGGGCACCATGATCGCCTTCGCCACGTACGCGATCGGCTTCGTGGTCCGGCCGCTGGGTGGCCTGGTGCTGGGCAACCTCGGAGACCGGATCGGCCGCAAACCGGTGCTGCTGCTGACGGTCACCATCATGGGCGTCAGCACCATCCTGATCGGCCTGCTGCCGAACTTCGACGCGATCGGGTACTGGGCACCCGCGCTGCTGATCCTGCTGCGCATGATCCAGGGCTTCGGCGCCGGTGCCGAATACGGCGGCGCGGTGGTGGTGGCCGGTGAGAGCGGCCGCAGCAGCCGCGGCTTCTTCACCTCCATCCCGGCCGCCGGCGTGGACGTGGCCATGATGCTCGCCACCGGCATGTTCGCGCTGTTCGCCCTGCTCCCCGAGGACGCCTTCCAGTCCTGGGGATGGCGAATCCCGTTCCTGTTCAGCGCAGTTGGTCTGATCATCGCTCTGTTCATCCGGGTGCGGATGGAGGAAACCGAGGATTACAAGCGCATCGAGAAGAAGGTGCGCAACCGCGACGAATCCCCGATGCGCCGACTGCTCACCCAGCACCCGAAGATGGTCCTCATCGCCGCGGGGGTGAACTTCGGCGGCTCGCTGACCTACATCTTCCAGACCTTCGCCCTGTCGTACGCCATCAACACCCTGGGGTATCCGACGGTCGCCTCCCTGGTGGGCATCATGCTCAGCGGCCTGATCGGCTCCATCGCCACCGTGTTCTGGGGCCGCCTCTCCGACCGGGTGGGGCGACGGCCGGTGGTGATCGGCGGCGCACTGTTCCTGATCGCGTTCGTCGTACCGTTCTTCCTGATCATCAACCTCGGCAACATCGCGCTGCTCTACCTCGCGGTGATCGTCGCGCACATCGCCGACCGTGCGATCTTCGGCGTCCAAGCCTCCTTCTACGCCGAGTACTTCCCCGCCGAGGTGCGCTTCTCCGGCATCGCCGCTGCCCGCGAGTCCACCTCGGCGCTGGTCGGTGGGCCCCTGCCGCTGATCGCCACCGCGCTGGTGGCCGCCAGCGGTGGCAGCCCGTGGCTGGTCGCGGGACTGGTGGCGATCCTGGCCGGGGTGTCCGCGTTCTCGATGTGGAAGGCCCCGGAGACCAATCACGACATCAGCGGCTACGAAGCAGATCCGGCGCCGCCGTCGGGTGCGGGCGGCGAGACCGCCACGGACAGCACCGTGAGCGCTCGCTGATCTCACTGCAACCGGCCACGGCCCCCACCGATACGATCGCATCGGCAGCACCGGATGCCGACCGATCGATCGAAGGGGGCCGTGTGGCTGGGTCCACCCAGCGGCGCACTCGTGGCGCCTCCTCGACCCGATCCGTCACGATGCAGGAGGTCGGTGAAGCCGCGGGCGTGTCCGCCCAAACGGTGTCCCGGGTGCTCAGCCGCCCGGACCGGGTATCCGAGGAGACCCGGCAGCGGGTGCACCGGGCCATCGAAGAGACCGGCTACGTCCCCAATCTGGCCGCCAGCCACCTGGCCTCGAATCGCAGCCGCACCATCGCGGCCATCGTCCCGGTGATCTCGGCGTCGATCTTCTCCGACACCCTGCGCGCGGCGGCGGCGCGTCTGGGTCCGGCGGGTTACCAGATGACCGTGGGCTACACCGATTACGAGGAGGAGCGCGAGGAGGACCTGATTCGCGGCGCCATCTCCCGGCGCCCGGACGGTTTCCTGATCGTCGGCACGCTGCACACCGACCTCACCACCCGACTGCTCCGGGACTACGGCGCCCCGGTGGTCGAGACGTGGGACTGGAACACCGAACCGCTGGACACCCTGGTCGGCTTCTCCAACCGCGACGCGATGATCGACGTGGTGCGCTACCTCGTCGACAACGGCCATCGCAGACTGACATTCGCCGGCATCCTGCGACCCGGTGACGCCCGGGCCAGCCGGCGGCTCGAAGGATTCACCGCCGGGATGCGCGCCCTGCTCCCCGATGAACCCCTGCGTGTGGTGGACCTGCCCGGCCGGGAGGTGTCCATGGACACCGGGGTGGAGTTGCTCGACACCGTGCTGCAACGCCATCCCGAAACCTCCGCGGTGGTGTTCGCCTCCGACGTCTTCGCGGCGGCCGCGGTGCTGGCTGCCCAGCGACGGGGCCTGGTGGTGCCGGACCAGCTGGCGATCACCGGTTTCGGTGACTTCGAGATAGCCCGCCACCTCATCCCCGCGCTCACCACCGTCAGTGTGGACGTCAACGAAATCGGTTCGCGCGCAGCGGATCTTCTCCTGGCCCGGATCAACGGTGAAGCCGTCGACGCCACCGCCGTCGACGTCGGCTATCGCATTGTCGCGCGCGAGACCGCCTGACCGGTCGCGGCCACCGACCCTCCCGGATCGAAACTCACCTGGGACCGACCGGTGACGGGATGCGGGCCGACGGTGCCGACGACACCGTAGACCTGCGCCAACAGCTCCGGGGTCAGAACCTCCGCCGGTGGGCCCGCACACACCGAACGCCCGCGATCGAGCACGTGGATGACATCGCAATAGTGCGCGGCCAGGTTCAGATCATGCAGTGCGACGACGGCCGTCACCCCCAGCCGGCGTGGCAACGCCAGGGCGTCGAACTGATGCCGGATATCGAGGTGGTTGGTGGGCTCGTCGAGCACCAGCAGACGCGGCTGCTGCGCCAGGGCCCGCGCGATGAGCACCCGCTGGCGCTCGCCGCCGGACATCAGCGCGAACGGCTGCCACGTCAGATGCGCGGCACCCACCAGGTCGAGCGCCTGCGTGACGATCGCGGCGTCCGTTGCGTCGTCACGCTGGAACATCCGCTTGAACGGGGCGCGGCCCATCGCCACCACATCGTGGGCGCGCAGATCGAAATCACCTGCCGCATCTTGTAATACGGTGGCCACCCGGCGGGCGAGCTCCCTGGTGGACAGCTGACCGATCTTCACCCCGTCGACGTACACCTGCCCGGCGGCGGGTTTCAGGATGCCCACCAGCGCGCGCAACAGGGTGGATTTTCCGCACCCGTTGGGGCCCACCACTCCGATGACCTGGCCCGGTTCAGCCGACAGCGACACCGATTCGACCACCATGCGGCCGGAGAGGCGCACCGACACCGCGTCGGCCCGCAATCGCGCGGCGCTCACGCGGCCACCGTCCGGCGGGCATCCCGGCGGATGAGCCAGAGGAAGAACGGCCCACCGCACAACGCGGTGAGCACACCCACCGGGATCTCCTGCGGTGACGCCAACGTCCGGGCCGCCATATCGGCGATCACCAGGAAGGAGGCGCCCGCCAGCGCGGTGGCCGGCAGCGCCCGCCGGTGGTCGCTGCCCACGAGCAGTCGCACCGCGTGGGGCAGGATCAGCCCGACGAACCCGATGGGCCCGCTGACGGCCACCAGCACACCGGTGACCAGTGAGGTCACCACGAACAACTGCACGCGAAACCGGTTGGCGTCCACCCCCATTGTCATCGCTGCCTCATCACCGGCCAGCAGGACGTTGAGGGTGCGGGACTGCGCCAGCAGCACCGCCAGCCCGATCAGCACCACCGACAGCGGCAGCCACAGGGAATCCCAGTTCGCCCCACCCAGACCGCCCAGCAGCCAGGTCAACACCTGGCGGGCCTGGTCGCCGCTGCTCGACATGATCAGCATCAAGCTGGTCACCGCCGACAGCACGTAGGCGACCGCGACACCGGCGAGGACCAGGCGGGTGGTGGTGATCTGGCCACCGGCGCGGGACAGCAGGTACACCAACCCCAGTGCCGCAAGAGCACCCAGGAAGGCGGCGACGGACGTCGAGGCGAACCCGAACACCGTCACCCCGGTCAGGATGACCGCCACCGCGCCCACCGAAGCACCGGAGGAGACCCCGAGCAGGAACGGATCGGCCAGCGGGTTGCGTACCAGCGCCTGCAAGGTCATCCCGACCACACCCAGGCCGGCACCCACCACCGCGCCCAGCAGCACCCGCGGCCCCCGCACCTGCAGCACGATGGTCGCGTGATGCGTGGGAACAGGTTGTTGCAGAATCGCTTTGGCGACATCGGCCGGCGGGACGTTGATGGAGCCGATCGCCAGACCCAGCACCATGCTGGCGACCAGAAGGGCGGCCAGGCCCAGCATGACCATGGGGTAGGAAGCCCGCGGGTTCACAGCGGACAGTCCCCACACTTGCGTCCGGCGGCCGTGCGGTAGAACAGGCAACAGCTCCGCCGCTTGGGGGTGGTGATCGGTCCGATGACCCGGCCGAGCAGGGGCGGCTGTGCCAACAACGCCGACGCGACGGCATAGCAGGACCGGCCCCGGCTGGCTGACCGCGCCGAGAGCACCAATGCCGTGGCGGCGTTGCCCCACAGCAGACCATCGGTCATCTTGGTGGCGGTCCGCACGGTCTCGTGGAAGACTTCGAGTTGGCTGATGACGTTGTGCCCCAACAACTCTGCCACCTGCTCCGTGGTCGCACCCAGACAATCGGTGCCGCGCAGGTCCGCGAAACCCAGGACCAGCCTGCCGTCTGCGCCGGCGCCGTACCGCAGCCCGGTCAGGTCCGGCACGATGCGGCCGAAAGCCCACGCCCCCAGCGACACCGCCCACACTCGTTCGGCGAACTCGTACTGCAGAGAGGACGCCGCCACCCGTGACTCGGCGGTACCGAGCCGGGCGGCCACCGCCGTCAGCGTCCTGTCGAGGTCGAACTCCGGAACGGCCCCGTCCAGTCCGACTTCGAAGTACCCGCCGAACCGGGCGGCGCGGGTGAGCGCAGCCGCCAACGTCATTGGAAGCGGTCCGGATGCAACTGCGCTGCCAGCTTGCCCACCGCGTACGGCGCCCGAACCCCCATCACCGTGTCCTGCAGGGTCAGGTCGGCGAACCTGTTGTTCTTGATCGCCGGTACGTCGGCCAGCTCCGGCCGCGACCGCAGGAACTCCTTCTTGTTCTCCACCCCCGGCGCGCCGAAGTAGTCATAGATGACGATGACATCGGGGTTGCGTTCGATGACCTGTTCCCACGAGACGTCGCCGAACACCTCGTCGAGATCGGCGAAAATGTTGGTTCCCCCGGCCAATTCGATGAGCTGGGTTCCGATTCCCTTGCCGCCGGCGGTGAATGCCGAGTCCTCGCCACTGTCGTAGACGAACACCTTCAGCGGTGGCACGCCCTCGAGGCCGGCGCGCGCGTCGTCGACGCTGCGTTTCATCTCGGTCGTCAGGCTCTCCGCGCGTTCCGGCACACCGAAGATCGTGGCGACCCGCTCGATCTCGGCGTAGACGTCATCCATCCGGACCGGGCCCGTCGCGCAGGCCTCCGGGCTGAGATACGTGGTGATCCCGGCATCGGCGAACGCCGCGCGGGCGCGGCCCTCCGACTCGGCGAACGCGCTGCGGTAGCCGCCGTAGACGAAATCCGGGCCCGCCGCCAGCAATTGTTCGAAGGAAGCGTCCTTGTCCGAGATCAACGGGATGTCGTCGTAGGCCTGCTGGTACTGCGGCAGCGGCGGATTGTCCGGGTAGACATTGCCCACCACAGAGTCCTGTAATCCGAGCGCCAGCATGATCTCGGTGGACTGCTGGAAATAGCCGACCGCCCGGGCCGGCGGCGCGTCGACGGTGACGGCCTCATCGCAGTTGTCGATGGTGAGCGGGAAGCCCTCTGCCGCTTCGACTTTGGTGTCCGAAGCTGCCGAACTGCAGCCGGCGAGAAGCGCTACAACGGTGAGGGTGGCACAGAGTGTGCGAACGGTCATGCGTGACTCCATCCGGGATGTCCTCGTCCCAGGGCAGGCTCATCCGGTGGAGGCAGTATCGGACTTCCGGGTTCGCTACCCGGTCACCGTGGCGGGACCGCGCCGGATTCACACCGGCTTCCTGCTTGTCCATCGGAGCCGATCGGTTGACCGGCGCTACCGACTTTAGCTGAGAGGAAGGCCGGCAACCACGAGGGTGGGTTGTCCGGAGCCCGGTCGAAGACCCCGCCCGACGGGTCGTCGATACGGCCACGCCAGCGCACCAGGTCGTCGGCGGGGCGGTAGATCTGCCGGATCACCAGGACACAGAGCCCGATGACGGCGATGTCACGCAGCAGGACGGTGGTGGTCAGCGCCTGCTCGGGCAACCCCTTGTTCTGCTCGCCGAACAGGAACAGCATGCGCGGCACCCACACCAGGGCGTCGATGGTCATCCAGGCCAGCAGGATCCTGCGGTGCGGGAGCGCGAGCACCGCCAACGGAACCAGCCACAGCGAGAACTGCGGGCTCCACACCTTGTTGGTCAGCAGGAACGCCGCCACCACCAGGAACGCCAACTGCGCCAGCCGGGGCCGGGTAGGTGCGGTGAGCGCGATGTAGGCGATTGCGGCACAACACAACACGAACAACAGCGCAACCACACTGTTGAGAATCGCCGGCGGCTCCCAGAAGCCGAGCTCGGTGTCGAAACCCCGCCAGCCGGTGAAGCTGCCGAACACGTTGTACAGCGAGTCCATGTCCTCACCGCGGCGGCTGTTGAGCCGGAAGAACTCCGCCCACCCCTGCGGGAACAGCACCATGATCGGCAGGTTGACCACCAGCCAGGCGGCCAGCGCCGCCGCCACCGTCTTACCGGCCTCGACGAGACGGCCCGACCGCACCGCCAGCAGCACGATCGGCAGGAGCAACAGTGCCGGATACAGCTTGGCCGCCACCCCGAGGCCGATCAGCACACCGGCCAGCACCGGTCTTCGGCGCGCCCACGCCAGCAGCCCACCCATGGCGAAAGCCGTTGCCAGCGCGTCGAAATTGGTGAAGATCTGGAAGATCAGCAGAGGCGAGCCGGCCACCAGGGCGGCGTCCCAGATGCGGCGTCCGGCCAGCATCGCGGTGGCCCACACCGTCGCCAACCAGGCCAGCGCCAGGCCGAACGCGGCGATGTTGAAGAACATCACCACCTCGGCGACACCGGAGAGCACCGGCCAGGTGACCGCCCGCGTCAGCGCCGAATAGGTCTTGGCCAGCGCCATCGACACGTACTGGTAGACGCCGGTGAGCACCGGATACTCCATGTAACGGATGGCCTGGGTGCCGTCGTACTGGGTGCGGGGCTGACCGTTCTCGTCGGTCTCCAGCCAGCTCGATTTGTACGGGAACTTGCCCTGGCTCAACAACTCCGCGGTGTAGAGCGGCACGGTGTCGGAATAACAGAGCGAGTAGTAGGCCCGCTGGTTCTCCCAGTTGGCCACGCGTTGATCGGCGGTGCCGGTGCCCACGGTCTGCAGACACGGCGATTTGGTGGTCCACCCGAGCGCGAGGAACACCAGGGCGATGACGAAGATGACCCGCAGCGGGGTGAACAACCGCTGCCTGCCGATGAGTGCATGCCGTCCGACCGGTCCCCCGACCACGTCGGACATGGCCGACACCATCACATCGTTGCGGCTGGGCAGGTCCCGATCGTCGGCACTGCGGGTATCGGTGGCCAACCGCTGCGGTGACACTCCCCCCGGTTCCGTCACGGGGGCGGCGGGGGCACGATCGGTGCGTTGGGGTCGACCGGCGGGGGCACCGGAGCGCCCGGCGCGGCCGGTACGGGCGGAGCGCCACCCGGAACCGGAGCCGGCACCGTCGTCGGCGGACCCAGCGGGATGGTGATACCCGGCGCGATCTCGATACTGGGCTGGATCACCGTGCCCGGCTGCGGTGTCGGCGGCGCGGTCTGCGTCGGCCGCGGTGGCGGAGCGGCAGGCACCCCGGCGTACCCGCCGATCTCGGTCGGCTTCGGGAATTCCTCGTCGTCGGTGCCCTCGAGGGCGCCGTCCATCGTCGCCTTCCAGATGTCCGACGGCAGGCCCGAGCCGTACACCGGCGAGCCCCACTGGTTCTCCAGCGGCTTGGTGCCGTCGACGGTGCCCACCCAGACGGCGGTCGACAAGGACGGGGTGAACCCGACCATCCAGGCGTCGCGGTTGGCGCCGGTGTCGCCGAGCTGATTGGTGCCCGTCTTCGCGGCCGACGGGCGGCCGCCGGCCAGGTTATGGCCGTTGGAATAGCCGGCGATGGGTTGCATGGCGGCGGTGACGTTGTCGGCGACGGCCTTGTCGATGCGCTGCTCACCCTCGGTGTCCTGGGTGCTGGCGTCGAACAGGACCTGGCCCTGCGCGTTGACCACCTTCTGCACGAAGTGCGGCCGGTGGTAGACGCCGGAGTCAGCCAGCGTCGCGTACGCCGAGGCCATGTCGATGACCCGGGACTGGTACTGCCCCAGCACCACGCCGTTGTTCGGCGGCCCGCCCTGGCCGTCCTCGCTCAAGGTGTGCTCGACACCGGGGAAGCTCTCGGCGATACCGGCCCGGTGCGCGGCGTCGGCGACGTCGGACGGGCCGTTCTCCAGCTCGAGCATCAGGCGGTAGTAGCTGGTGTTGAGCGACCGCTTCAACGCCTCGGCGATGTTGCAGGTGCCGCAGCTGTTGCCTTCGACATTGCCGATCTCGATGCCGTTGACCGTCAGTGGTGACGAGTCCACCTGATAGCCCAGCCCCTTGCCCTGCTCCAGGGCCGCGACGAGTGCGAACACCTTGAACGACGAGCCGGTGGGCAGCCCGGCCTGCGCGAAGTCGAAACCGTTCGCATCCGAGCCGCCGTAGTAGGCCTTGACCGCGCCGGTCTTCGGATCGACCGACACCACGGCCGACCGCATGTCCGGGTCCTGACCCTCGAGGGTCTCGGTCACCGCCTCCTCCGCGGCCGCCTGCGCCTTGGGGTCGATGGTGGTGGTGATCTGCAGGCCCTCGGTGTTGAGTTGCTGCTCGTCGATGTCGAACAGGTCCAGCAGCTCGCGGATGACCTGCCGCTCGATCAAACCGTTGGGGCCCGTGGTCTGGTTGGCCGAACCGGCCTGCTCCGGCGGGATGGTCGGGGGGAACACCTGTGCGGCGCGGTCCTCGGCGGACAGTGCGCCGATTTCGACCATGCCGTCGAGCACCCAGTTCCAGCGGGTGGTGGCGCCTTCCAGGTCGACGGCAGGGTCCAGTCCCGACGGCCGCTGGATCAGCGCCGCCAGCAGCGCACCCTCGGCCACGGTGAGCTGCTCGACGGGTTTGTTGAAGTAAGCCTGGGCGGCCGCCGAGACACCGTAGGCGCCGCGGCCGAAGTAGATGATGTTCAGGTACGACTGCATCACCTGGTCTTTGGACCATTCGCTGGACATCTTCGTCGAGATGACCAGCTCCTTGGCCTTGCGGATCACCCCGCCCACACCGGAGCGGGCGTCGCCGACCAGCGCGTTCTTCACGTACTGCTGCGTGATCGTCGACCCGCCCTGCAGATCGCCGCCGAACAGGTTGTTCTTCGTGGCGCGCAGGAAGCCGGTGAAGGAGAAGCCGGGATTGGAGTAGAAGTCACGGTCCTCGGCGGCCATCACCGCATCCCGCACCGACACCGGGATCTGGTCGATGTTGACGTCGACCCGGTTGCCTTCCGGCGGAACGATCCGCGCGATCTCCGAGCCGTCGCTGGCCAGGATGGTCGAGACCTGGTTGGTGCGGATGTCGCCGGGCTTGGGCACCTCGACGATGAAATACGCCATCCCGAACGTGATGAGCGGTAGCAGGATCAGGACCGCGGCGGCGGCGGCCAGGCCGCGCCGAACCCACTTCCAGTTGATCTGCGAGGGCTTCTTCGGCCCGCCGCCACCGCCGCCGGGCGGATGCGGCCCGCCGGGCGGCAGCTTCGGCGGCGGCGTCCCGTCGAGGGCGGCCTTGACCACGTCGATCGGGTCGCGCAGGCGGGGATCGGGTACTTCGCGCACCGGCGGGATGACCGAGGTGGGCCGCTGGTCGGGCCGCACGGCACTTCTGCGGTGTGGCTCCGGCTGCGCCGGGAGGCGGCTGGTTTCGGGCTCGGGTCGTCTGGCGTGCGCACCGTTGGCCGCTGACCCGCGCTGATCATCAGAAGCCGACCGGTCGTGCCGCCCCGGGTTACTCACTGGCCGTCCGCGCGCCCTTGCGCGCAGTTCGAGTGCGGGGCGCCTTCGGAGACTTCGGCGCGCCCAGCACGTAGGACTTGACCAGATGATTCCAACTGCAGGTTCGGCATACCTCCACCACATGTACCGAGAACTCTTCGTGCTTGGTCGCCAGTAGTACCAGCTCCTCGGCGGTACGAGCCGATCCCGACACCGGGCCCAGATGGTCACCGAACACCCAGGACACCAGCGTCAGCTGTTCCTTCCGGCAGATCGGGCACATGACGGAACTGGGTTTTCCGTGGAACTTCGCGGCGCGCAACAGGTAGGGGTTGGCGTCGCAGACCTCGGAGACGCCCGTGCGGCCGGAGTACACCTCGGCCAGCAGGGAACGCCGCCGAAGCGCGTAGTCCACCACCTGTCGCTGCAATCGCACGATCACAAGAGTACGTCGGCCTTCTGAGCACAGAGCCGCGACGGGCCTGCCCTGTGCACGAAACCGTGCATCCGCCCAGCGCTGCCGCATGCCATGACGCTCATCACCGCAGTTGTAAGCATCCGGGGGGACGAACTCTTACGATCATCGCGTGGCGACGCGTCAAACAGCAGGTACACGGGCCAAGGACAGCAACAGGAACGACACCTGCGCGGTTCTGGACAGTGCGCTGGCCGACGGCCAGTTGTCAATGGAGGAACACCGCCAGCGGGTGGCGGCGGCCACTGCCGCCGCGACCCTCGGTGATCTACAGGCGCTGGTGGCCGATCTGCAGATCGAGAACGCACCCGTCAAACTGCCCGACCTGAAGAAGCCGTCTCCCCTGCAGACTCCAGGCGCCGGCTGGGGTCTGCGGGCCGCGGTGGCGGCGGTGCTGGTGGTACTGGGCATCGGGATCGGCTGGGGGTTGTACGGCAACACCAGCTCGCCGTTGAGTTTCGAGACCGATCCGGGCGCCAAATCCGACGGCATTCCCGCCAAGGTGCTGACCCCGCCGCGGCAGTTGTTCTCCCTGGGCGGGCTGACCGGGCTGTTCGAGCAGATGCGCTCGAAGTTCGGCGACACCACCGGCTACGACATCACGATCTTCGAGGACTACGCGTCGCTGACCCGTCAGGACCCCACGGAACCGCGGCGCGCGCTGAGCTACTCCTACCGAGGCGGCTGGGATGACCCGTCGGAGACCACGGTGGGTTCCGACGAGCGCGTCGTGGACCTCGGTGCCTTCGACATCCCCGCGATGGTGGGCATCATCCGCGGCGCCCCGGAGACGCTGGGTATCGATCCCGCGGAGGTCGAGAGCACACACGTCAGCATCGAGGCCACCGACGACATCACCGCGCCGCCGGGCACGATCGAGGTGAGCATCTACGTGACGCCGGAATTCGGTAACAGCGGCTACCTCGAGCTGGGCGGCGACGGTGTGATCAAGCGGGTGTCCTACCCCAGCGAGTAGGCCGATCTTCACTCGGATGTTGCTCTGATGTAGCGGCGTATATATCGGCGCGATACTATTGCGCGAGGTGTCGAACCGCCGTAACGGACGAGCAAGGAGGTGTTGGCGATGCTGGAACTCGCCATCTTGGGCCTTCTTCTCGAATCGCCCATGCACGGCTATGAACTCCGCAAGCGGCTGACTGGACTCCTGGGCGCATTCCGCGCCTTCTCCTACGGTTCGCTGTACCCGGCACTGCGCCGGATGCAGACCGACGGGCTCATCGTCGAAGACGCTGCCCCGGAGGGAACCTTGAAGGTCCGGCGGGCCCGTCGCGTCTACCAGCTCACCGATGCCGGACGGCAGCGCTTCAGCGAGTTGGTGGCCGACACCGGTCCGCAGAACTACACCGACGACGGGTTCGGTGTGCATCTGGCGTTCTTCAACCGCACCCCGGCCGAAGCCCGGATGCGAATCCTGGAGGGTCGTCGTCGCCAGGTCGAGGAACGCCGGGAAGGTCTCCGTGAAGCCGTTGCGCGGGCCAGTAGTTCGTTCGATCGGTACACCCGCCAGCTGCACCAACTCGGGCTGGAGTCCAGCGAGCGTGAGGTGAAGTGGCTCAACGAGCTGATCGCCGCCGAACGCGTCGCCAACGGGCGCACCGATCAACCCTGAAAACCCACGGCAAGAGTGGTTCGTGAAGACGGACGCAATACGCAAGTTGAAAGATGAAGGGAAACGTCCATGACTGACCAGGACATCCGGGTCGCCATCGTCGGCGTCGGAAACTGCGCGTCCTCGCTGGTGCAGGGTGTGCAGTACTACAAGGACGCCGACGAGAACGCCAGCGTCCCCGGCCTGATGCACGTGAAGTTCGGCCGCTACCACGTCCGGGACGTCAAGTTCGTCGCCGCCTTCGACGTGGACGCCAAGAAGGTCGGCTTCGACCTGTCCGAGGCCATCTTCGCCTCGGAGAACAACACCATCAAGATCGCCGACGTGCCGCCGACCAACGTGACGGTGCAGCGCGGACCGACGCTCGACGGCATCGGCAAGTACTACGCCGAAACCATCGAGATCTCCGACACCGAGGCCGTCGACGTGGTCAAGGCGCTCAAAGACGCCAAGGTCGACGTGCTGGTCTCCTACCTGCCCGTCGGCTCCGAAGAGGCCGACAAGTTCTACGCCCAGTGCGCCATCGACGCCGGCGTGGCCTTCGTCAACGCGCTGCCCGTCTTCATCGCCTCCGACCCGGTGTGGGCCGAAAAGTTCCGCGCCGCCGGTGTGCCGATCGTCGGCGACGACATCAAGAGCCAGGTGGGCGCCACCATCACCCACCGCGTGATGGCCAAGCTGTTCGAAGACCGCGGCGTGCAGCTGGACCGCACCATGCAGCTCAACGTCGGCGGCAACATGGACTTCCTCAACATGCTGGAGCGTTCGCGGCTGGAGTCGAAGAAGATCTCCAAGACCCAGGCCGTCACGTCCAACCTGCAGCGTGAGTTCAACACCAAGGACGTGCACATCGGCCCGTCCGATCACGTCGGCTGGCTCGACGACCGCAAGTGGGCCTACGTCCGCCTGGAAGGCCGCGCCTTCGGTGACGTGCCGCTGAACCTGGAGTACAAGCTCGAGGTGTGGGACTCGCCGAACTCGGCCGGCGTCATCATCGACGCGGTGCGCGCGGCGAAGATCGCCAAGGACCGCGGTATCGGTGGCCCCGTCGAGGCGGCCTCGGCGTATCTGATGAAGAGCCCGCCGAAGCAGCTGGCTGACGATATCGCCCGCACCCAGCTCGAAACCTTCATCGAGGGCTGAGTCTTCTGCGCCGAGACTGCGCACGCTGCGGGAATTCCCCGGGAATCCCGCACTGTGTGCAGTCTCGGCGTGTTTGTACAGTCAGAGCGTGGTCTCTGATGACGAGTTGCCGGGTCTCGACGAGTTCGCCCTGCTGCCGGAGAACGCCGAGCAGGCCGGGGTGTCACACGTGCCTCCGGTGCAGCGCATCGACGCCGGCGAGATCAGCGCACTGAAGTTCGGCGCCGAACCGCCGACGGTGGTGTTCCTGCACGGCGGCGGGCAGAACGCCCACACCTGGGACACCGTGATCGTCGGCCTCGGCGAGCCCGCCTTGGCGGTGGACCTGCCCGGTCACGGCCGTTCCGCCTGGCGCGAGGACGGTGACTACGGACCGAAACTGGCCGCCGAGAAGATCATTCCGGTGCTGCGCGAGCACGCCCCCGCACCCGCGCTGGTGGTCGGCATGTCCCTGGGCGGGCTCACGGCACTGCGGATCGCCGCCACCGCGCCCGAGCTGGTGCCGCGCCTGCTGCTGGTCGACGTCACCCCGTCGGCGCCGGAACGGCACACCCAGATGACCGAGGCGCAGAAGGGCACCGTCGCACTGGTGCAGGGCGACCGGACCTTCCCCAGCTTCGCCGCCATGCTCGAGGTCACCGTGGCCGCCGCCCCGCACCGGGACCGGAACTCCTTGCGGCGCGGCGTGTTCCACAATTCGAAGCGCCTCGACGACGGCACCTGGACCTGGCGGTACGACTCGTTCCGCAAGGGTGAGGGGTTCGAGGGACTCTGGGATGACGTCGCCTCGATCTCCATGCCGACGACGCTGGTGCGCGGGGCCAACTCGTTCTTCGTCAACGACGACGACGCCGCTCAGTTCGCCGTGGAGGCACCGGGGTTCCAGCGCACCATCGTGGTCGCCGATTCCGGCCACTCCGTGCAGAGCGATCAGCCGCGGCGCCTGATCGAGATCCTGCGCGAGGTACTCGCGTAGCGCACTACGCGTGATCCCCCGCCGCATCAGCGCGACGCTCGATGCGACCAAGGGGGAACCGCCATGACCACGATCGACATCCCGCGTCCCGACGCCGGGCAGTCCGAGTACGCGCGCGAACTGCGCCGCCAGCAGGACGCCGCCCGCGCCCGGATGCACGCCAGGAGCACCACCCGGATCACCAACACCACCGCCCTGGCCGGGCCCGACGGATTGGTGAAGGTCAACGAACTCGACCGCGTGGCAAAGCGGATGGATCGGGTCAATGCCTACCGGGACAACACCACACCGTCCGGTGCCGCACCCGAACTGGCCTCCGCCAGCGCCGGCGCCGCCGAAGCCCAGCTCGAGAAGATCATCAACACCCCCGATTTCCTCGAGGTGCGCTACCTCGACGAAGGGGTGGCCGCCGCCCGCTCGGTCGGTCGGGTACACGTGGTCGACGCCGCCGGACCGGCCGGCTTCGGCACCGGGTTCCTGGTGTCACCGCGGCTGCTGCTGACCAATCACCACGTGCTGGGCAGTGCCGACATCGCCCGGCACAGCGCCATCGAGTTCGGCTTCCAGGACGGCCCGGGCGGGACAGCGGTCAAACCCACCCGGCTCGGGTTCGCACCCGATGTCTTCTTCGTCGCCGACCGTGACCTGGACTTCGCCCTGGTGGCCGTGGACGCAACCCCAGAAGTGTTGGCGCCGTTCGGGTTCAACCGGCTGACCGCCGCCCAGGGCACGGTTCTCATCGGCGAGTACGTGACGATCATCCAGCATCCCGGCGGCCGCAAGAAGCAGATCGTGCTGCGGGAGAACAAGGTGATCGACATCCCCGAGATCGCGGTCACCTACTCCGCCGACACCGAACCGGGCTCGTCGGGCTCACCGGTGTTCAACGACCAGTGGGAAGTGATCGCCCTGCATCACGCCAGCGTCCCGACCCCCGGCAACGAACAGTTCGCGTTCCTCAACGAGGGCATCCGGATCAGCCGCATCCTGCGCTTCCTCGACGGCCTTGCGCTTCCGGAGGGTCAACGCGCACTGCTGACCGAAGACCTTCCGAAAACGCCGATCGCCGGTCCGGTGGCCGCCGGGGTCGAGGTGTCGGCACCCCCGGCCACCGAGCCGGTGCGAATCACGGTGCAGTTCAACGGGAGTGTGGTCCGTGCCGTCGGCGTGGTGGAACCGGATCACGAAGCGATCGACATCGACCCGGACTACTCCAGTCGCGACGGTTACGACGCCGGCTTCCTGGGCGTGCCGTTGCCGCTGCCGGAGTCGACGGCGCCGCTGTCGCCCGAACTGCGGTACCACCACTTCAGCGTGCGCGTGCACACCGCCCGACGACTGGCGATGTTCACCGCCGTGAACATCGCCGGCCCGATCACCCCGATCGGCCGTGAACGCGATCGCTGGACCCTGGACCCGCGGCTACCCGAGGATCAGCAGACCGGGGAAGACGTCTACCGCAACAACGATCTGGACCGCGGGCACCTGGTGCGTCGTCTCGACCCGGCGTGGGGCCCGAATGCCAAAGCCGCCAACGACGACACCTTCCACTTCACCAACTGCGCGCCGCAACACCACGACTTCAACGCCGGCCAGACGAAATGGCTGGGCCTGGAGGACTACATCCTGACCAACGCCGACAACCACCGCCTGGCGGTCAGCGTGCTCACCGGGCCGGTGCTCGCCGACGACGACCCGCACTACCGCGGGGTGCAACTGCCCCGCCAATACTGGAAGGTGGTGTCGATGGTGAAGACCGACGGGACGCTCTCCGCGACGGGATACCTGCTCAGTCAGGCGGCGCTGCTGGACGGTGTGGTGAGCCATGAAGCGTTCTCGTTCGGCGCCTACCGCACCTTCCAGGTGCCGGTCGCCACGATCGCGACGCTGACCGGGTTGGTGCTCACCGACTACATCTCTGCCGATCCGCTGGCGCGGCTGGAGGCCCTGCCGCTGCCGCGGGAGATCCTGCGCGACGAGGACATCGTGCTGTGATCTTTTCGCCGACCTCGTTGCCCGCTGTTCACCGTTTGATTGCCCGCTGATTGCCCAGCGCACGTAACTTCACCCGAGTTCCGGCCGCCAGCCCCGGCCGATGTTTCCTCGGGAGGATCCGCAGCCATGGCAATCGTGCCGTTGAACCTGTTCGTCGCTCATGATGGGAAGTCGTCGCGGCAGCGCATCACGTGCCGCTACAAGTGCGGTGATCAGTGCGCCCACCCCGCGCCGAACAAGACCGAGAACGAGTACTTCGGCGATGTGGTGCGCCAGGCGATGTCACGGCGCTCGGTGCTGCAGGCCGGCGGTGTCGCGGTGCTGGCCGTCGGTGGAGGGTCGTTGCTGGCCGCCTGCTCGACGGACGAATCCCCCACCGCGGCAACCACATCCAGTAGCGCAGCGCCGGCCGAACTGGAGCCGCTGCCGGGCATGAACTTCGCCGCCGTGGCCCCCAACAGCGAGGACGCGGTGGTGATCCCGGAGGGCTACCGCCAGGGTGTGGTGATCAGCTGGGGTGACCCGGTGCTGCCCGACGCCCCCGCCTTCGACGTCAACAACCAGACCGCCGCCGCCCAGCGGGGACAGTTCGGGTTCAACAACGACTTCGCCGGGCTGCTGCCCATCGAGGGGCAGCCGAACCGCTTCCTGCTGGTGGTCAACCACGAGTACACCACCGAGCAGTTCATGCACCCCGGTTACGACGCCGACGCACCCACCCGCGAGCAGTTCGACATCGGGGTCGCGGCCCACGGTTTGACCGTCGTCGAGGTGGAGCGCACCCCCGACGGCCTCAAGCCGGTGATGGGACGCTACAACCGCCGCATCACCGCCGACAGCCCCTTCACGCTGACCGGCCCGGCCGCAGGCACCGATTTCGTCAAGACCGCCGCCGACCCGACCGGACGCACCGTGCTGGGTACCGTCAACAACTGCTCCGGAGGTGTAACCCCCTGGGGCACGGTGCTTTCCGGTGAAGAGAATTTCAACAGCTACTTCGGTGCGCCCGAGGGCGCACCCGCCCCCGGTCCCGTCGAGGCCGACCGGCTGGACCGCTACGGCGTCAAACTCGAACCCACCGAACGCAAGTGGGAGAACTTCGACCCGCGCTGGGACGTCACCAAGGCGGCCAACGAGGTCAACCGGTTCGGCTACGTCGTCGAACTCAACCCGTGGGACCCGGAATCCAACCCGGTCAAACATTCGGCGCTGGGCCGGTTCAAACACGAAGCCGCCAACATCTACGTCACCGACGACGGCACCGTCGTCGCCTACTCGGGTGACGACGAGCGCTTCGACTACATGTACAAGTTCATCTCGTCGAAGAAGATCCAGCCCGGCAATACGCCCGAGGCACGCGCGGCCAACATGACCATCCTGGACGAGGGCACGCTCTATGTCGCGAAGCTGACCAGCGACATCCCCGCTGCCGAGATCGACGGCTCGGGCAACCTGCCGTCGTCCGGCTCCTTCGCCGGCTCGGGCACCTGGATCCCGCTGCTGCGCTCCGGCGCAGGCGGGCAGGCGGAGTCTCTGGTCGACGGGATCAGCCCGCAGGAAGTCGCCGTGTTCACCCGCTTCGCCGCCGACAAGGTGGGCGCCACCAAGATGGACCGCCCCGAGGACTTCGAGGCCAATCCCGTCTCGGGCAAGGTGTACGTCGCCTTGACCAACAACGACGACCGCGGCGCCGACGGCGAGCCCGGCCCCGATGCGGCCAACCCGCGCAACGACAACAAGAACGGCCAGGTCCTCGAGATCACCGACAACCACGCCGGCACCGATTTCACCTGGGATCTGTTGCTGGTCTGCGGCGATCCGGCCGCGGCCGACACCTACTTCGGCGGGTTCGACAAGACCAAGGTCAGCCCGATCTCCTGCCCGGACAACCTGGCCTTCGACAGTCACGGCAACCTGTGGATCTCCACCGACGGCAACGCGCTGGACTCCAACGACGGCCTGTTCGCCGTGGCGCTGGAGGGCCCGAACCGCGGTGAGACCAAGCAGTTCCTGACGGTGCCGATCGGCGCCGAGACCTGCGGGCCGATCGTGATGGACGACCTGGTGACCGTCTGCGTGCAGCACCCGGGCGAGAACGACGACAACAGCATCGACGATCCGCTGTCGCGCTGGCCCGAAGGCGGCAACGGCACCGCCAAGCCGTCGGTGGTGGCGGTCTGGCGCGACGGCGGCAACATCGGCGTCTAACTGCGATTTCGGCGCGCTCATAACCGCTGAGCGGTTATGAGCGCGCCGAAATCACTACGTTGGGGGACATGAGCCAACCCATTCGCATCGGTGTCCAGCTACAGCCGCAACACTCCCCCAACTACGGCCACATCCGCGACGCGGTCCGACGTTGCGAAGACCTCGGCGTCGACATCGCCTTCAACTGGGACCACTTCTACCCGCTCTACGGTGATCCCGACGGCGCCCACTACGAATGCTGGACGATGCTCGCCGCATGGGCCGAGCAGACCTCACGCATCGAATTCGGCGCACTGGTGAGCTGCAACTCCTACCGCAATCCCGACCTGCTGGCCGATATGGCGCGCACCGTCGACCACATCAGCGACGGCCGGCTGATCCTGGGCATCGGCTCGGGTTGGAAACAGAAGGACTACGACGAGTACGGCTACGACTTCGGCACCGCGGGCAGCCGGCTCAACGACCTGGCCGCCGCCCTGCCGCGGATCCGCTCCCGGCTCGGCAAGCTCAACCCGGCGCCGACGCGCGACATCCCGATCCTGATCGGCGGGCAGGGCGAGAAGAAGACACTGCGCCTGGTCGCCGAGTACGCCGACATCTGGCACGGGTTCACCGATCGCCACACCTACCCCGGTAAGGCCGAGGTGCTGGACCGGCATTGCGCCGACGTCGACCGCGCGCCGCAGGCCATCGAACGATCGTCTGGAGTCCCTGAGCGAAGTGTCGACGAGATGCTCGCCGAAGCCGACGCGCTGGTGGATCTGGGAGTGACACTATTGACGATCGGCGTCAATGGACCCGACTACGACTTGGCCGCGGCCGAGGCGCTGGTGGCGTGGCGCGACCGGCGTGTCGAAGGGTGAGTTCACACGGGTTAACAGTTGACAGCCACGGTCATTTTACCGTGAGTTTCCTGTGAACTTCCGTCCCATCTACCCGTTCACGTGCTGAGACGAATACAAGACAGTTAGTCTTGGCCCGGCAATTCCGGATAAAGCATGGGCGTGTCTGTCGAAATCACGGCAGAATTCACATGTGCTCATCTGAGCACCGGGGTTCGGGGAGATGCAGATGCCGAAGAAGTACGGGGTCAAGGAAAAAGATCTGGTGGTGGCCCACGTGGTCAACCTGATCTTGACGGGCAAATTACGTTCAGGCGATCGGATCGATCGCAACGAGATCGCTCATGCACTGGGCCTGAGCCGGGTGCCGATCCAGGAAGCAGTGGTGCAACTCGAGCACGACGGCATCCTCAGCACCCGGTACCACCGGGGCGCGTTCGTCGAGCGGTTCGATGAAGCGGTGGTACTCGAGTACCACGAGATCTACGGGATGCTCAACGGGATCGCCTCGGCACGCGCCGCTGCCGACCCCGAAGCCCGCGTGGTCCCCAAACTCGATGCGATGATGCCGGTGCTGCGAAGCACTTTTGCGGGACAGACCTTCAACGACGCGGGCTGGGAGTACCGGCGCACCATCTACGACGAGTACGCCGGGCCGCGGCTGCTGGCCAACATCCGCGCCTCCCAGTCCTTCATCCCCCGGGAGTTCTGGGGTGCCTACCTCAACTCCTCCTCGGAGATGCTGCCGCTGTACGAGCGCGAAACCGAGGCCATCCGCAACCACGACATCGAAGGGGCACGGACCGCCAACATCGACCGGGCCAACCTCATGGCGAAGGTGATGCTGGACGAACTGCGCCGCCGCGGAGTGTTGGGCAGCGCGGCGATTCTCGCGGTCTGATCCAGCCGAAGCCGCCGTCTGCGCCAGGGGCGGCGTAGGTTGCTCACGGTGAGGTCTTACGCCGGCCGCCTCCTGGCCATCGTTGCCACCGTCCTGATCGTGTCCGGGCTGGCGCTGGCACCGCCGGCGTCGGCCGCCGATCAATGCGCGCCCCCGGGTATCGCCAGCGCCAGCGCGCTGCCGACCAATCTCGCCGCGGCGGCCGCCGGTCCCGCCGAGGACAAATACACGACGGAGACGTCGGCGCCGTTGGACTCGATCGACGTCGCCGCGCTGGGCCTCGGCACGCCCGGCACGCTGACGGTCGGCACCCTGTCGGACGCGCCGCCGAGTATCTGCATCAACTCCGCGGGCCAGTTCACCGGATTCGACAACGAGTTGCTGCGTGCCATCGCCGACAAGCTGGGCCTGCAGATCAGCTTCGTCGGCACCGACTTCTCCGGGCTGCTCGCGCAGGTGGCCTCACGCCGATTCGACGTCGGTTCGTCCTCGATCACCACCACCGACGCCCGCCGGCAGACCGTCGGGTTCACCAACGGCTACGACTTCGGGTACTTCTCACTGGTGGTGCCCACCGGGTCGCCGATCACCGGGTTCTCCGACCTGGCCGCCGGGCAGCGCATCGGCGTGGTGCAGGGCACCGTGCAGGAGGCCTACGTCGTGGACAGCCTTGGCCTGGACCCGGTGAAGTTCCCCGACTACAACACCGTCTACAGCAGCCTCAAGACCCGGCAGATCGACGCCTGGGTGGCACCGTCGCAGCAGGCGGTGGGCACCGTGCAGGCAGGTGACCCGGCCACCATCATCGAAAACACCTTCAGCCTGGACAACTTCGTCGCCTACGCGGTGGCCAAGGAGAACCGGCCGCTGATCGATGCGTTGAACTCCGGTCTGGACGCCGTGATCGCCGACGGCACCTGGTCGCGGCTCTACACCGACTGGGTGCCCAGGGCCCTGCCGCCGGGGTGGAAACCCGGCTCCAAAGCCGCACCGCTACCTCAACTTCCCGACTTCGCCGCCGTGGCGGCGGAGAATCAGCAAGGCGCCGACCAACCGGCAGCATCGGCGCCGAAGTCGACACTGGCCCAGTTGGGCGACGCGTTCTTCACCTGGGAGCTCTACAAACAGGCGATCCCCGATCTGTTCAAGACGGGCCTGCCCAACACATTGATCCTGACCATCAGCGCCAGCATCATCGGTCTGGCTCTCGGCCTGGCGCTCGCCGTCGCCGGTATCTCCCGGTCGCGATGGTTGCGTTGGCCGGCACGGGTTTACACCGACATCTTCCGGGGCCTGCCCGAAGTGGTGATCATCTTGATCATCGGGCTGGGTTTCGGCCCGGTGGTCGGTGGGCTCACCGGTAACAACCCGTATCCGCTCGGTATCGCGGCGCTGGGCCTGATGGCCGCCGCCTACGTCGGTGAGATCCTGCGTTCCGGTATTCAGAGCGTCGAAGCCGGCCAGCTGGAGGCCTCTCGCGCGCTCGGGTTCAGCTATTCGTCGTCGATGCGGCTGGTGGTGGTGCCGCAAGGTATCCGGCGGGTGTTGCCGGCGTTGGTCAATCAGTTCATCTCACTGTTGAAAGCGTCGTCGCTGGTCTACTTCCTGGGACTGATCGCCAGCCAGCGTGAACTGTTCCAGGTGGGCCGGGACCTCAACGCCCAGACCGGCAACCTGTCACCCTTGGTGGCCGCCGGCCTGTTCTATCTGGCGTTGACCATCCCGTTGACCCACCTGGTGAACTACATCGACGCCCGGCTGCGCCGCGGGCGCACCACCGGCGAGACCGAGGACCCGCTGAACCCCGTGACGACCACCCAGGAGATGGTGTGATGGCAGAACCCGCGCCGGTCTCTCTGGCCGCCAACAACATTCACCTCGCCTTCGGACCCAACAAGGTGCTGCGCGGTGTCGACATCGACGTGCCCGCGGGAACCACCACCGCCGTGATCGGGCCATCGGGCTCCGGTAAGTCGACGTTGCTGCGCACGCTGAACCGGCTCTACGAACCCGACCGCGGTGACATCCTGCTCGACGGCAGGTCGGTGCTCGCCGATGATCCCGACGCGTTGCGCCAGCGGATCGGCATGGTGTTCCAGCAGTTCAACCTGTTCCCGCACCGCAGCGTGCTGGACAACGTGATGCTGGCACCGCGCAAGCTCAAGAAGCTGCCCGCCGAGGCCGCCCGGGAGCTGGCGCTGCAACAGTTGGACCGGGTGGGGTTGCGGCACAAGGCCGACGTCCGGCCGGGCACGCTGTCAGGTGGCCAGCAGCAGCGGGTCGCGATCGCCCGCGCTCTGGCGATGGCACCGCAGGTGATGTTCTTCGACGAGGCCACCTCGGCGCTGGATCCCGAACTGGTCAAAGGCATCCTGGCGTTGATCGCCGACCTCGGGGCGGACGGTATGACGATGGTGGTGGTCACCCATGAGATGGGCTTCGCCCGCTCGGCTGCCGACGCCGTGGTGTTCATGGACCACGGCAAGGTGGTGGAAGCGGGGCCACCCGAGAAGCTGTTCGACGCCGCCGAGACCGACCGACTGCAGCGATTCCTGTCCCAGGTGCTGTGACGCGTCAAATTTTTGCCGAATTTCGAGTTCCCGCGCAGAATGACAGCCGCTGACAGGTTAGACTAGCGAACTATGACAGAGAGCGAAGTCAGCGTCGCTGAGGTGGCCGACCTTGCCGAGGGTCTGCACCGCGCGTTGTCCAAGCTGTTCACCGTGCTCCGGCGCGGCGACAAGACCGCGGCCACCCCGGCCGACGACCTGACTCTGGCCCAACTGTCGATTCTCGTGACGCTCCTGGACCAGGGGCCGATGCGCATGACCGAACTCGCCGCTCACGAGAAGGTCCGCACCCCCACCACCACCGTGGCCATCCGTCGCCTGGAGAAATTGGGGCTGGTGAAACGCACCCGCGACCCCTCGGATCTGCGCGCGGTGCTGGTGGAGATCACCCCGAAGGGTCACGCCGAACACCGCGAGGCGCTCACCAATCGGTATGCCGCGCTGGCCGCGATGCTGCGGGGCCTCAGCCCCGACGAACTGGGCGTGCTGCACCGGGCTCTGGAACCGCTGGAGAAGCTGGCCACCAACAAGACCGTCACCGAGACCAACCGGCTTCGCTAACCGAGCCAGTCCAGCACCGCGGCCGCCGTCCACGACTGCTGCATACTGCCCAGCGGTTCGCCGGTGAACGGTTCGTAGTACTCGGCGAACGTGCCGTCGCTGGCTTGACGTAAACCCTCGCGGCGCAAGCTGTTCGAGCGTTCAGCCCAACCCCTCCTGGCGAAGCACCACGCGAACAACCACGTCAGCACCGGCCACACCGGGCCCCGCCAGTACTCCCTGGGCCGGAAGTCGCGCGACACCGGTGACGTCGACGGGATGAGGGCGTACTTCAGGTCCGGATGGCCCCGGAACCGGGGACCCTCGAGCAACCGCAACAGCGACCGCTCCTTGTCGTGCGGCAGCCCGCCGCACAGCAACGGCGCGAACTGCGCCGCGGTCTCGGTGGCGATCCACCGCTGCGCGCGCACATCGTAATCCCTTGCCGCACCGGTTCTCTGGTCTGCCGTCTCGATGACGCCGGCGCGGAACCGCTCGGCCCACGCGTACAGATCACGGACGTCGGCGTGGGGACGTTTGTAGTCCTCGCCGATCTCGGCGAGCACGGTGCACGCGACCGAGAAGATGGCGGAGACGAACACGTCCTCCACGGCGAAGCTCATCACCTTCGGTAACAGCGCGTCGTCGTAGCGCGCGGCCTTCATCTCCTCGAGCAGCCACAGATAGCGGTCGTACTCGGTGTCGGACGGCCGCTGGGTGGCGTCGGTGTTGATCTTGTTGTCTTCACGTTGGTACTCCGGCACCGCGCCGGGAATGACGTTGGCGTAGGCCGCATCCCACCGCGGCGAGTTGTCCATCCCCGATTCCCAACCGTGGTACAGGGTGATGCGGCCGTGCTCGTCCTGATCGCGTGCCTCGGCCAGCCACCGGTGCCAGCGCACCAGGTCCGACCACCGGCGGTCCAGGAATGCCTCGGCCACCGCGCGGGTCGAGCGGCCGCGGGTCCTGGCGTGATCGAGGATGCGTTGCACCGCGATCGCGTGCACGGGTGGCTGGGTGATCCCGGAGGTGTGCCGGCTGCGTGGGGCGGTGGTGGCCAACGCCGAGCACGCCCACCGGGCCGGGCCGGGAAAGTATCCGTCGACCCCATTGGCGAAGACGATGTGCGGGATCATGCCGTTGGTCCACTGCGCCGACAGCAGTGTGTCCAGTTCCACCACCGCCCGCTCCACCGACAACGGCGCCAGACCGACGGCGACGAACGCCGCGTCCCAGCTCCACATGTGCGGATACAGCAGAGGGGCCGCCGTCGTCATCACCCCGAGGTCATTGCCGCGCAGCAGATAGGCGGCGCGGGCCGCGAGCTGCGTCGGCGCGAAGCTGGGGTCGGGTGCCACGGGTCCATTCTGCGACCCCCGCGCCGAGGGCGCTCGTTAAGGTGGGCCTCATGCCTTCTGCGCTCATCACCGGCGCCTCCCGCGGCCTGGGCGCCGCGATCGCCGACGCCCTCGCGCCCACGCACACCCTGCTGCTGGCCGGGCGCCCCTCCGCCGAGCTGGACGCCGTGGCCGCCCGGCACGGCGCCACCACCTGGCCGCTGGACCTCACCGACGAGGAGTCCCTCGAAGCCAGCAGTGAGGTGCTGACCGAGCTGGACGTGCTGGTGCACAACGCGGGCGTGATGTACCCGGGGCGGGTCGGCGAAACCACCGTCGACGAGTGGCGGGCCACCTTCGAGGTGAATGTGGTTGGCGCCGTTGGCCTGACGCTGGCGCTGCTACCCGCGCTGCGGGCCGCCGGCGGCCAGGTGATCTTCATCAACTCCGGATCCGGGCGCAATGTCTCTGCGGGTATGGCGTCCTACTCGGCGAGCAAGTTCGCGTTGCGGGCGTTCGCCGATTCGTTGCGTGCCGACGAACCCGGACTGCGGGTGACCTCGATCCACCCCGGCCGGGTGGACACCGACATGCAGCGCGACCTGGTCGGCTACCAGGGCGGCGAGTACGACCCTTCGAGATTCCTGCGACCGGAGACCGTGGCGCAGGTGGTGGCGCAGGTGGTGGCCACCCCGCCCGACGGGCACATGCACGAAGTGGTGCTCAGGCCTCGGTAGCCGCCCGGTCATACCCTCCCCAGCAACCGAGTTCCACCGCCGCGGGACGGCGAGCTACGGCGTTTCCGCCGAAAGTCGTTCTAGAAACGTATGGGCCGCGGTGACACGAGCGGCGATTGGGAAGTTCTTGTTGGCGAGCATCACGATGCCGATCCGCTCGTCGGGAACGAAAGCGGCGTAGGCACCGAACCCGTTGGTCGAGCCGGTCTTGTTGAACAGCCTCGATCCGGACCGGGCCTCCCCGGCGACGGGAGTGACCGGATTCGGCTGCATGGCAATGGTGGCGGAGTTTCCAGACAACAAGTGCTCCCTGGAGACGGGGTAGGGATACTGTTCCCAGCCGAGCCCCTGGACCATGCCGGCGACCTCGAAGTACCCGACGTGCGTCTGCTCTACCGCGGCCCGCATGGGGCCTTCGAGGTGGCCAGGCGCGATGTTGTTCTCCACGAAGCGGATCATGTCCGCTGCGGTGGACTTGACGCCGTAAGCCTCGGCGTCAACTGGGCCGGGGCTTACCCGGGTCGGTGCGTCGTGGGTGTCGTAACCCCAGGCATAGCCGCCCATTTCAGCCAGCGGGACATCGATGTAGCTACGTGACATTCCGAGCTTCGGGAAGACCTGCACCTGGAGCAGGTCGGTGAAACCGACGTTCATCGCCAACGCGGTGAGGTGTCCGAGCAGACCGATGCTGGGGTTGGAATACCGCCGTTGTTCGCCAGGGGCGGCATCGGGGACCCACTGTTGGAAATAGCTCTGGGCCTGCGCATCGTTCGTGACGTCGGGCGGGAACTGCAGCGGTAGACCGCCGGCCGTATAGGTACCGAGATCGAGCAGGGTCGCCCCGTCGACGGCGGTGCCCGCCAACTGCTGCAGGTGGGCACCGGGGTGATCGTACAGTGAAATTCGGCCGATCGCGTCTGCGTAGGTCGCCGCGGTCGCAGTGAAAGTCTTGCTGAGCGAACCGATCTCGAAAATCGTGTCTCGCGTGACGGGGGTGTCGCTCTCCTTCGAGGCAACACCGTAGTCGAAAAAGTGCTGCCGGCCGTCGACCGTTACCGATATGGCCATACCCGGTATGTCGTGCTGGGCCAGCAACGGCCGAAACGCCTCGTCAACGGCGGCACCGACAGTGTCGGTGCGTCCTGCTGCGGGGCTCCCGCTGAAAAGCACCCACGGCAGGACGGCCACCACAAGCAATCGCATGCCGACTTTGGTGAGGTTCCGCAATCGATGCCCCTTCCCGAACACGAACGTGGGCGAACTCGAGCTGCCTGGCCACCACGAGCATTCCACGGCTCCGCTGTCGGTCACGTCGCGGGCGCCTGGAGACGTTCGTCTGCCTCGGCTTGGAGTCGGCCACGTGTGCGGCGGACCGCCCAGTAAGTCACCAGGAGCGCGAGAGCCAGTAGCGGATACCCCATCGCGATCCGTGCGACTGCCAGCCAGCCGGTCGAACCGGCGTCGTAGAGCCAGTCCTGTACTACGAACCTCGCGGCGAAGACCGCCGTGAACGCCAGCGTCGCCACGTCGAACGCATGCAGAACGCCCTTGTCGCTATGCCACGACTGTCGCGGACCCACACTCGTCAGCAGGTTCCAGACCACCCCCACCAGCGGACGCCGCACCAGTATCGAGACGGTGAAGACCACGGCCAAGACGAGACTCACCCAGATGCCCGGCAAGAAGTAGCCTTCCGCCGACCCGCTGTAAAAGGCGATCAACGCTGCGACGACAACGCCGAGCAGTCCGGAGACCGCCGGCTGGATCGACTCCCTACGGACTCTTCTCATCACGATCAGGACGACACTGACACCGACGGCCACCACAACGGCCACGTCCAATCCCGCGATCGCATTCGCGACCACGTAGGCGATGGTAGGCACGGCGCCGACCACGAGACCCGACACTCCGCCCATGCGATGCAGGAGTGTCAGCTGCTGTTCCTTATCGTGTACCTCGGTCGCCGCGGTCCGCGTGGGCGGCCGGAAGCAGTCTCCTGCGGGGGTTGGATCGTGTGTTGCCATGACGTCGAGGACACACCAGGACGCTGCGGCACAGTCAAGCCAGTTCGTGAATCACAATTGAGATGTGGCATGGAGTACGCGTGAAATCGCCGAACTGGCAGGCACCAGCCTGCGGGCAGTACGGCACTATCACCAGGTCGGCCTGCTCGCGGAGCCCGAACGTCGCAACAACGGCTACAAGGAGTACGGCGTCGCCCACCTCGTTCGACTGGTCCGGATCAAACGACTCAGCGATCTGGGCTTCTCACTCCGTCAGATCGCCGACATAGACGGCACCGACGACCATCCGGCAGAGGACTTACGGGCGCTCGATGCCGAACTCGCGGCCACCATCGAACGCCTGCAGCGTGCGCGCGTCGAACTGGGGCTGATTCTCGAGAAGTCAGCCCCCACGGACCTGCCGGCCGATTTCATCGAACCGGACGCGGTGGCCAAGTTGTCCGACGCCGACCGCTCACTCGTCATCGTCCTGACGCGCGTGCTCGGTCCACGAGGCCTTCAGGCCTACGCCGACCTCCTGGAGAACGCCCCGACCGGGCCGTTGGTAATCGCATTCGACGACCTGCCGGCCGACGCCGATGAGGCGACTCGTCAGGACATCGCCGAACGCCTCATTCCCTACATCCGGGGACTGCATGCGGCGCACCCCGGTCTGCTCGAATCTCGAGCGGATGCCCCCAGAGGTGCGCGCTTCGTCGAAGAGACCATCGCGGAAGCCATGTCGGAGCTGTACAACGCGGCGCAACTCGACGTGCTGCGCCGCGCCCGGAAGATGATGCGGGCCGGCGAGGCGGCGCACAACTCAGCCCCCTAGTGCGGGCATCGGCAACGGTGCGAGGCGATGCGACGGTGGTTCGGTGCCGTGCAGGTGCCGGACGAAGTAATCCCAGGTGCGGCGATAGAGGTAATGCATGCGGCCGATCAGGGCGTGTTCGACTCCTGGGATCAGCACCATGTCGAAGTCCTTGTCCGCGGTGATGAGTGCGTCCGCGAGGCGCATCGTGTGATAAGGGTGTGCGTTGTCGTCGAGTTCCCCGTGGATGAGCAGGAGCTTGCCCTGCAGGTTCGCGGCCAGAGGCACGTTGGAGATCGCCTGCTTCCCCTCATCGCTGACGTCACCGTGGTAGTGCTCGGCCCACATGGTCAGGTTCACCGCGTTGTCGTGGTTGCCGGACACCGCAACGGCAACCCGGTAGAAGTCGGGGTACATCAGCAGGGCGCGGGCTGCGGCGAAACCGCCAGCTGATTGGCCGGTGATCCCGACCCGCCGGGTGTCCAGCCACGGATACCGATGGCCGAGTTCGCGGATCGCGGCCACGTGGTCGTCCAGGGCCCCGGCGTTGCCCAGGTCCCCGTAGGAGTGGTCGTGAAAGGCCTTGCTACGTCCAGCGGTACCCCGTCCATCGATCGCCACCGCCGCAAATCCGAGCGCCGCATAGGCCTCCGGTTCGCCGTAGTGAATCTCGTTGAACGAGGGTCCTGCCCGGAAGTTCTGCGGGCCGGGGTAGATGTGTTCGATCACCGGATAGCGCCGCTGCGGGTCGAAATTATGTGGTCGCCACAGCAGGCCGTAGATCGGCGTCTTCCCGTCGGCCGCAGTCGCGCGGAACCGTTCAGGCGCGCTCCAGCCGAGCACCTCGAGCTCGGCCGTGCCCGGGGCTTCGAGTTCCACCAATACCTGCCCCTCGCCGTCCAATACGACCGAGCGAGGCGGTTGACTCGACGTGGACGCGCGGTCGACGAGGTACCCACCCTCTGGTGGGCTCACCGCGTCGTGGTCGAGATGGTCGTCCGTGAGTCGGATGAACCCTGACCCGTCGAGGTTGATTCGGCAGATCTGCCGGACGTAGGGGTCGTGCTCCAGGAGACCACCGGCGACGAACCACACCTGGCGACGGCCTTCGTCGACCCATAGCACGTTGCGAACCAGCCACTGCCCCATAGTGACCTGGGTGACCTGCTGCCCGTCAGCCGAGTAGAGGTAGAGGTGACCCCACCCGTCGCGCTGCGACCACCACAGCACCTCTCCGGAATCCAGCACCCGCGCCATCGGCGGCTCACCCAGCTGCGGAGTCGGATCCACGCGAGTTTCACCGGTCTCGCGGATCAACGTGGTGGTCTCTCCGCTGGTCGGGTCGAGGCGTCGCAATTCCAGCGTTCGGGCATCACGCGATTGCTGCAGGTAGTGCACCGCGTCTCCGGACTTTCCCGTCCACCACGGGTACACGATGGCGCTCGGGTGAGTAACCGTCACCGGATCGCCCTGCTGGCGGACGATCGTGCGCTCGGTGACGTCGAGGACCGTCCACGACATCGTCGCCTGCGCCTCCTCCCCTGGCATCGGGTAGCGCGAGCGGTGCTCGACCGGACGCCCGCCGTCGTGCGGTGCGGATTCGACGAGGACGAGTTCGGGTAGGTCGCGCTGGTCGAGGCGATGAACCAGGATTCGGGTCGAATCCGGCGACCACGAGACGACGAGCGGCTGCGGCAACCCCAGAATCCGCATCAGCGATCGAGCGCCGGTGGCCTCGGGCAGCCCGCCGTAATCGAACTGTGGCTCGGCGTCATCGGTGAGCGGGAACTCCTCCTCACCCGTGCGAGCGCGGTTCATTTCCCCGGGTCGCTTCGCTCCTGCCCGTCGAACCCAGATGTTGCCGCCGCGGCGGAACGCCACCCACGACTCGTCCGGGGACAGCACCTCATCGACACCCACCGGATCGTCACCTTCGACCCGCACGCAGGTTCCTGCGCTGTCCGACCACTCCCATCGAGACCCGAATGCGCTGAAACGCATCACATCGTCGAACTCGACCGCCGTGATCGGCAGGTCCTCCGCCGTCACTGCGTGGCCAGAGGCCACGGACAGCGCCGCGGACAACCGGTCGTGGTCGAACGCATCGCGACGGCTGCCCTCGGCTGGGTCCACCACGAGGAAGCGGCCCCCCGCCCGGTACCAAAACCTCCTGCCGTCGGAGAGCCAGGCGGGTTTCACCGCGCTGCCGGGCATCCGTCGCAACCGGTACGGGGCAAGCATCTGCTCGGCCCGCGCATAGTCGGAATCTGTCAATTGCACTCTGGTCTGGGTCGTGTCGTTCCGCATCACGGCCCGATACAACACCCGGACGCAGGGGCATGGTCAATTCCCCCTCAGCGTTTGACTCCGCCGTAGCGTCACGGTTTCTGCTGCCTGCATGCCGTTCGTCGCCGTGGCCTACCTCGGCTCACATTTCCTGAGCGTGCTCGGAAACGGAATCGCCGCCGTTGCTCTTCCTCTGATCGTGCTCCAGACCACCGGCAGTCCGCTCAGCGTCGGAGCCGTATCGGCCGCGACCGCCGTTCCAGCGCTGCTCGTCGGGTTGTGCGCCGGAATCGTGCTCGACCGGGTCAACCGTCGCGCGTGCTCCATACTCGCCGATGCCGTCTCGGCCGGCGGCATCGCCGCCATCCCGCTGGTCGACGTGTTCTGGGGGCTCAACATGGCGTGGTTCATCGCTCTCGCAATCGCCGGATCGTTCGGCGACGTGCCGGGAATGACCGCCCGGCAGGTATTGGTGCCGGCGGTGGCCCGACACACCGGCGTGTCACTGGAGCGGCTGGTAGGTCTACGCCAGTCGATGACCTCGATGGCACTCGTGATCGGACCCGCGACTGCCGGCACGCTGCTGGCGTTGTTCGACGGCAGCACCGTCCTGTTCGCTACTGCAGCAACCTCGGCTGCCGCTGCCGCGCTGACCATCGTCATGCCGCGTCGCCTCGGTGCAATCGACAACGCGCCCGAACAGCGAGAGCCGCTGCGGAGACAGTTGACGGCAGGCGTCGCGGCCCTGCGCCAGAGCCGATTCCTCACCGGCACGGTAGCTCTCACCGTCGGCCTGGTGGTCGTCATCGGCGGGCTGCAGGGCCTGGTGTTACCGCTGCACTTCAGCCTGCTCGCCCGACCAGACCTCCTTGGATTCGTCCTGACCTCGCTGGCGATCGGAATGCTTTGCGGCACCGGGATTTTCGCCGCCATCGGGGCGCGGCTCCCGCGTCGACTCTGGATGACCTCCGCCTTGCTCGGGACGACGGTGGGATTCCTGCTGATCGCCACGCTGATCTCACCGGCAGTGGTGTTCGCAGGTGCGGCCCTCTTCGGTGTGGCCAACGCCATCCTGGGAGCCGTGGTGGGCGTATTGCAGGCCGAACGCATACCGGATCCGGTCCGCGGCCGGGTGCTCAGCGTGCAGAATGCCTGCCTCCAGGTCGCCGGGCCCGCCGGCATCGGCCTCGCCGGAGTCGTCGCCTGTTTCGGTTCACCCATCGCGGCGGGACTCGCCGTCGTCGCCATCTGGCTCGTCGTCGCGACCATCCTGGTCGCGTCCCGGGTGTTCACGGACCTCGAGCCGGGCGCCAACGTAGAGTCACGTGCCCTCACCTCGCGCAGGTCCGCAGACTGACACCGCCAGGACGTGCTGCTACCTGCGCCGACGAACCACCCTGCGCGCGCATCTCGACATCGGATTAGTAGGCCATCAACGCGCGCGCCGCAGTCTCGATCTCCCCCTCGGACAGCAACACTTCGAGTGCGGCGTCACCGAGCGGAATGAAGCTGTCCGCACTCGCCACACGGGCCATCGATCCGGTGAAGCCGTCGCCCACCAACGCCGCCAGTACGCCTTCGCCCACGCCGCCGGAGGCCCGTGTCTCGTCGACCACCAACACCCGGCCGGTCGCATCGGCTTCCCGACGCATGTCCGCCACCGGCAGTGGCACCAGCCAGCGCAGGTCCACGACGCGCGCACGGATGCCGGACTGCTCGAGCCGGCGCGCTACCCGCAGACTCATCCGCAGCCCGTTGCCGAAGGTGAGGATGGTCAGGTCTGCGCCATCGCCATAGGTGCGGGCCCGGCCCACCGCAGCGGTGACCCCGTCGCAGGGAGCCAGCCACTCGCCATCACCGTCGTCGTACAGATCCTTGGTGTGATACAACGCGATCGGCTCGAGGTACAGGCACACGGCACCGGACTGTTCGGCTGCGGTCACACATGCGTGCATCATGGCCGCGGCGTCATCCGGACGCGCCGGCGACGCCACCAGGACCCCGGGGATGTCACGGATCGCAGCGATGGAGTTGTCGTTGTGGAAGTGGCCGCCGAAGCCCTTCTGGTAGGCGTAACCGGCGATGCGCACCACCATCGGGTTGCGGTACTGCCGGTTCGAGAAGAACTGTAGGCTCGCTCCTTCGCCGCGGATCTGGTCGGCGGCGTTGTGCAAATAGGCCAGGTACTGGATCTCCGGGATGGGTAACAGTCCGGAAACCCCCGCGCCGAGCGCCAATCCGAGGATGGCCTGCTCGTCGAGCAGGGTGTCGAACACCCGCGCGGGCCCGGCCTTGGCCCGCAGTCCCCGCGTGACGCCGTACACCCCGCCCTTGTTCGCCACGTCCTCGCCGAAGATCAACGCCTGCGGATGTGTGGCCAGCACGTCCTGCAGGGCGCGGTTGATCGCCAGCGCGACAGTCAGGGGGGTGTCGTCGGCGGGTGCCGCGACAGGCTGGGAGGCGGTGCTGCGGACCGCCTCGTCGACCATGGCCTCCAGCGGTTCCATCACCGCCTTGGCCGAATCCAGGGTGGCGAGTTCGCTGACCTGCGTGGCGATCTCGATGACCTCGGTGCGCGTGGCCTCGTACCGCTGCAGTGCCTGCTCGGGAGTGAACACACCGGCATCCACGAGCAGTCGAGCGGTGGTCAGCACCGGGTCCGCGGCGTAGTCGGCGGTGATCTCCTCGGGCCTGCGGTAGGCCTGTTCGTAATCGGTGCCGGCGTGGCCCATCAACCGGACGGTGCGCAGGTGCAGGAACGCGGGCTTGCGATTGGCCCGCACCCACGCCGCCGCCTGGGTCGCCGCGTCGAACGCCGACGGGAGATCACAACCGTCACCGTGGAAGTACTGCAGCCCGGGGCGGTGGGCGTAGGTGTTGGCGATCCAGCCACGCGGTGTCTTGACGCTGATACCGATCCCGTTGTCCTCGCAGACGAACAGCAACGGCATCGGCAGACCTTGATAGGCCGCCTGCAGTGCGGTGTTGATGGCTCCCACGGCCGTCGAGTGATTGGCCGAGGCATCACCGAAGCTGCACACCGCCACGGCATCGGCCGGCCACGGGCTGTCCACGCCCAGCTTGCGGGCGCGGGCGATGGAGAACGCCACGCCCACCGCCCGCGGCAGGTGGGAGCTGATGGTGGAGGTCTGCGGGATGATGTTCAGGTCGTGACGGCCGAAGACCTTGTGACGGCCACCGGAGATCGGCTCCTCGGTGGCCGCGACCAGACCGAGCAGCACGTCGCGGACCGGGTCGCTGCCGTCGACCTGTTGTGCGCGCGCCACGTAGAAACCACCCGAACGGTAGTGCAGCAGAGCCGGATCCGTGGGCCGCAGCGCCGCCGCCACCGCGGCATTGCCCTCGTGACCCGACGACCCGATGGTGTAGAAGCCCCTGTCCCGGCCACGTAACCAGCGCGCCGCCAGGTCGAGGTGCCGGCTGGCCAGCTGGGCGTCGTACAGCGCCGTCGCCTGGTGCACCGTGAGCGCCGACCCGGGCCGGACCGGATCCGAGCCGGCCGGCCGCGGTGCGGTGCTGTGCCACCCGGGGACCGTGGTGGTGAAGTACTCGTCGACGGGCAGTGCCATCGGTCCTCCTCGGCTTGTCTGTCCGGGCGTGGGCTCAGCGGAACGCGGGACTGCCGGTGAGCGCCTGCCCGATGACCAAGGTATGCATCTCGGAGGTGCCTTCGTAGGTCAATACCGATTCCAGGTTGTTGGCGTGCCGCATCACCGGATATTCCGAGGTGATACCGCTGGCACCCAGGATGGTGCGCGCCTCCCGCGCGATGGCCAGCGCCTCCCGGACGTTGTTGAGCTTGCCGAGGCTGACCTGCTGGCTGGCCAGCCCCCCGCCGTCCTTCATCCGGCCCAGGTGCAGGGCCAGCAACAGGCCCTTGCCGTACTCCAGGGTCATGTTCGCGAGTTTGGCCTGGGTGAGCTGGAATTCGGCGATCGACTTGCCGAACTGTTTGCGTGAGCGCGAGTAGTCCAGTGCCGTCTCCAGGCAGTCCCTGGCGGCGCCGAGTGCGCCGAACACGATGCCGAAGCGGGCCTCGTTGAGGCAGCTCAGCGGGGCGCCGAGGCTGGTGGCCCCGGGCAGGCGGGCGGACTCCGGGAGACGGACGTTGTCGAGCACCAGTTCGCTGGTGACCGAGGCACGCAACGACATCTTCTTCTTGATGGTGTGCGCGCTGAAACCGGGGGTGTCGGTGGGTACCGCGAAACCGCGGACCCCGTCGTCGGTGCGGGCCCACACCACGGCCACGTCGGCCACCGACCCGTTGGTGATCCACATCTTGGTGCCGCTGAGGATCCAGTCGTCGCCGGACCGTGTTGCGCGGGTGCGCATTCCGGCGGGGTCGGAACCGTGGTCGGGTTCGGTGAGCCCGAAACAGCCGATCGCACGCCCGGCGGCCATGTCCGGCAGCCAGCGCTGCTTCTGTTCCTCACTGCCGTACCGGTGGATGGCGAACATGGCCAGCGAGCCCTGCACACTGACCAGTGAACGCAGCCCGGAATCACCGGCTTCCAGTTCCAGGCAGGCCAGGCCGTACGCGGTGGCCGACGTGCCGGCGCAGCCGTACCCCTGCAGGTGCATGCCGAGCAGCCCCAGCTCGCCGAGTTCGACGGCGAGGTCGCGCACCGGCAGTTCGCCGTCTTCGTACCAGGTGGCGATATCAGGGGCGATGCGCTGTTTGACCATGGTGCGCACCGCCTCGCGGATCTGACGCTCCTCCTCGTCGAGGAGGCCGTCGATCCCGAAGAGGGTGTCGGGGGCGGCGGGTTCGGGAAGGCGGGACATAACGGGATCTCCTAGGTGTCAGCAGCAGCCGGTGGCCGGTGCTTGCGGCTGGGTGGCGGATGAGGGCAGGTGGCGCCAGGTGACGCCCTGGCTGGGTGGCGGGGTCTGCTGGCTGCGGGTCTTGACCAGCGGTTCGCCGTCGACCAGCACGGTGGCGATGCCCGGCAGGTCACCGGTGGCAAAACACTCCAGCCCGTCGCGGGCGCCGGAGCCCGTGATCGGGCCCAGCACAAGCAGATCGGCGGGCATGCCCACGGCGACGCGCCCGGTGTTCAGTCCGTGGGCGGCGGCGGTCTGACCGGTGGCCGCGGCCACGGCCGCCACCGGGTCCACTCCGCAGACCGAGGCCAGCAGGCAGATGGTGCGCAGCATCCCGCGCGGGATCACCCCGGTGCCACCGGGGGTGTCGGTGCCCAGGGTCAGCCGGTCGAGGCGCCCGCGTCGCTGCAGTTCCTCGGCCACCAGCTTCGTCACGCGGTAGTTCATCGAGGCGCAGATCTCGAAGTGCGCGGTGTCCAGTCCGTCGATGATCGCGATGATGTCGTCGTCCGGGGCGGGGATGGGGCCGCCGGAGATGTGGCCCACGATGTCGGGACGCACGGCAAGCACCACCTCCCGGCCGGCGGGCCGGCTCGAGCCCGAGCGGGACACCCCGCCGGAGTGCATCTTGACCGTCATCCCGCGTTCGTGGGCCCAGGTGACGTAGCGCTGAGCTTCGCCGTCGCCCAACAGGTTCCAGTTGTAGAAGATGAACTTCAGCTGGTCGATGCCTTCACGTGCCGCCCGGTCGAAATGCTCTTCGGTCATGCCCGGCACCAGCAGCACGGTGCCGGCGTTGACCTTGACACCGGAGGGACGCATCCGCCCGGTGGTGTGCTTGGAGGTGATGGCGATGCTGAGCACCAGCTCGGGGGTCAGCTCGTCGAAAGCCAGTCCGGGGATGTGCAATTCGCCCGCCGACACCATCGAGGTGGTGCCACCCTGCAGATAGTTGCCGATCCAGCCGATGGAGTCCTGCGCCGGCGTCCACTCCCCGAACGTGGGATGGACGTGCCCGTCGACGAGTCCGGGCATGACCGTCAGCCCGCCCGCGGAGAGCACCTGGTCCGGAGCCGGATGGTCTGCGCCGATACCGGCGATCACCCCGTCCTGGATCACGAGTGTGGTGTCGCGGACGGGTGCGACAGCGGCATCGCCATGCACCAACAGTCCGATGTCTTCGATCAGCAGAGTCGTCAAGCCGGCCTCCCAAAATTGGATCCGATATACAGTAACGCACTCACCCGGTGGCGGTGGGGTGAACCCGGTTCCACACCGCAGGGACCGCGAACACCACCAGCACCACCACCGCGGCGCCCAGCAGATTCATCCCCAACCGCACGCCGCCCTCGTACCACGGGAACACGTGCGGGAACTCGCTGATGACCAACAGCACCGGGGGCCCGGTGACCGCCCACCAGGTGTAGTTGACCGGCCGCAGCGCCATGGCCGTGGTGAACAGCACGACCGTGGCGGCCAGCACCACGGCCACCGGCAGATGCGTCCCCAACAGCACCGCGGCGATGACAGCACCCACGGTGTTACCCGAAAGACGCTGCGCCAGGCGAACTCCCGTCTGCTCCGCGCCCGGCTGAATGGTGAGCACGACACATGTGACCAACCAGTGCGCGCCGACAGCCCCGGTGGGCAGCACGGCCGCCAGCGCGAAGGCGCCGGTGATGGCGACGGCCACCGCGGCGCCGACCCGCGCGGCGTGCGCATGGCGCCGCCCATCGGCGGCGGCCGGACTGTCGATGCCGGCCGGCAGCCGGCGACGCAACACCACCCACACACTCCAGGCCAGCGGCACCGCGACGGCGCCCACCAGATAGGCCGGCACCTCGGCCCAGCCGGCGGGCGCGCCGTGGAACCCCCCGGTGTCGACGGCGATCAGCACCACGGCCAGCGCCGCGGTGGGACCGACCAACCGCAGGAACGCCCCGATGACCGCGGCGGCCACCGTGGCGACGGCCAGCGCCGTCTGGTGGCCGCCCGTGAGTACCACCGCCACGGCCCCGCCCGATACACAGAGTGCCCGCGCACACACCGTCGCGGCCATGGCGCGCAACGACTCCGGCAGTGTGGGCACCGCGGTCAGCACGAATCCCAGTCCGATGGCCGACCCGAACTCAGCGTGTCCGGCCCACGCGGGCAGCGCCAGCCCGGCCCCCAGCGCCGCCCCGAGGGCGGCGGCCATCCCCCAGCGGCTCCGGCCCACCGGGCGCAACAGCTCGGCGGGCCGGTAGGGCGCCCAGCGGCTCACTCGTCCGGTGGTGTCGCCGCGTCCAACACCGCAGCTACGATGCCCTGGTAGCCGGTGCACCGGCAGATGTTGCCGGACAACGCCTCTCGCACCGATTCCTCGGTGAGCGGCTTCTCGGCGTCGGTGTCGCGCAGTAGTTCCAGCGACGTGACCAGGAACCCCGGCGTGCAGAACCCGCACTGCAGGCCCCCGTTGTCGCGCATGCACGCGCGCAGCCGCGGTGTCTCCTCGAAGTGGTCGAGCCCCTCCACGGTGCGCACCGACATCCCGTCGACCTGTACGGCCAGCGTCAGACAGGCGCGGGCGCTGCGCTCCTCGATGAACACCGAGCACGCGCCGCACACCCCGTGCTCACAGCCCAGATGTGTTCCGGTCAAACCCAACTCGTCGCGCAGGAAATCGGCGAGCGTCATCCGCGGCGGTACCGAGCGACGGAACAAACGGCCGTTGACAGTCACCGAGATGGTGGGTCCCTCAGTGTCGGACATCGGTGAGCTCCTCCTGTCGCGCCCGGCCCTCGGCAGCGGTCAGCGCTTCCGCCAGGGCGGCGGCGCACAACCTCTGGGCGTAGTCGCGGTCGTCGGCGGCGGGGTCGGTCTGGGCCGCCCAGGTGTGCGCGAGCTCCTCCCACAGTGCGGTACTGGGACGCGCGGCAGGTGTCTCGGTGAACAGCAACGGCCGGTCGGCGGCAGACAGCACGGCCGCACGGACGTGCTGCACCCGGCCGTCGGCGTCCAAGGTCACCACCACGCCGGCACCGGCGAGGCCGTAATCACCGTGCTGATGGGCATATTCGACAAATCCCCAGCCCTGCTCGGGCCGGATGGCGGGAACGGAGATCCAGGTCAGCATCTCGTGCGGCTCGAGGGCGTTCTCGTAGAACGACACGAACATGTCCTCGGCCGGCACCTGCCGCCGGCCGGTGACCGCCGACTCGACGTGGAACGTGGCATCCAGCACCAGTGTGGCCAGGGGCATCTCGGCGGCGGGATCGGCATGGGCGATCGAACCGCCGATGGTGCCACGGTTGCGGATCCCGATGTGGCCGATGTATCCCGCGGCGTCGGCCAGCAGCGGCGCCCGGGCGGCGATCAGCGGATCAGTCTCGACGGTGCGGTGAGTCACCAGCGTGCCGACCACCAGCGTGTCCTCGTCATCGAAGACTCGGGCCAGCTCGGTCAACCGGCCGATGTCGATCACCAGCGTGGGCCGCGCCAGGCGCAGGTTCATCAAGGTCAGCAACGACTGGCCACCGGCGAGCAGTTTCGCCTCCGGGTGATCCCGCAGCAGCTCGAGCGTCTCGGACACGGAAGCTGGCCGTATGTAGTCGAATTCGGCGGGTTTCACGACGCCACTCCCGCCAGCGCACGGCACAGGTCACCGGTGGAGATGGGTGTGGTGGCGGTGTGCACCGTGTTGCCCAGCGCGTCGTCGACCGCGCCCGCCAGCGCCGCGTACACCGCGATGGTGCCGCTCTCGCCGGCACCGCGCACCCCGATCGGGTTGGCCGGGGTGTCGGCGTGCAGGTGGTTGACCCTCACGGCCGGCACGTCAGTGGTCAGCGGCAGATGGTAGGCGGCGAACGTCGTCGACAGCGGCTCTCCTTTGCCGCTGTAGCCCCAGTGCTCGAAGAGCGCGCCGCCGATGCCCTGGGCCACCCCACCGATGACCTGTCCCTCGACGATCTTCGGGTTGATCTCACGGCCACCCTCATGAGAGACGGCGTAGCGCAACACTTTCACGATGCCGGTGCGGCGGTGTACGCCGACGATCACCGCGTGCACGCCCATGGTCCACGTGACGGTCTTGGTGCGGTAGACGGTGGTGACGTCCAACGCGCCGCTGCCCTCGTCCGCGCCGGAAGCCGCCAGCTCCATCCAGGACAGTGCACGGCCGCCACCGTGGAACGCGCCGTCCCGGTACTCGGTCGACGACGTGCCCAGCAGCGTCGCGGCACGCTCCCTGGCCAGCTCGGTCAGCGCTTGGGCGGCCTGGTGGACTGCCGAACCGGCAAGAACCGCGGACCGGCTGGCGAACGTGCCGATCCCGTCGGGCAGGCGCTCGGTGTCCGACGGCAGGTACAGCACCCGGTCCATCGGGACACCGAGCGCGTCGGCGGCCACCTGGGCGAACACTGTCTCGTGCCCCTGACCCGCCGCCGCGGCACCGGCGGTGACCTCGAAGCCACCGTCGGGCAGGACGCGGATCCGCGCGGTCTCGTGGGGGCCGCGGCCGGTCGCCTCCAGGTAGGAGGCCACGCCGTAGCCGATGCGGTGGTCCGGATACTGCGACTCGCAGGCGTGCACCTCACTGCGCGGCAAGGCTTCGACCACCGAGTCCAGGCAGGCGCGGTAGTCGGCGCCGTCATAGGCGATGGGCACCCCGTCCCGGTATGGGATGGGCCGCGGATACGGCATGTCGTTGGCGATCAACAGGTTTCGGCGGCGAATCTGTTCGCCGGTCAGCCCCAGCGCCACGGCAGCCGCATCCAGTGCGCGTTCCAGGGCGAAGGTGGCCTCCGGCCGGCCGGCCCCGCGGTACTGCGCCACCAGCGTCTTGTTGGTCACCGCGGCGCGGCCCCGGATCCGGGCGGCCGGGATCCGGTACGGGCCCAGCAGGTGGATCGCCGTGTTCGCCACGATACCCGCCACCCACAGGCTGCCCGCGCCGACGTCGACCACAAAATCGTCCTCCCAGCACAGGATCCGGCCGTCGGCGTCCACCGCGAGCCGGGTGTGGTGCAGCTGATCGCGCGCCTGGGCGCTGGCCACCAGATGTTCCTGGCGGTCCTCCACCCAGATCAGCCGGCCTTCGGTGCGGCGGGCGAGGATGGCCACGACGATCTCTTCGCCGTAGACGTTGGCCTTGGTGCCGAAACCGCCACCGACATCGGGCACCACGACCTTGATCTCCTGGCGTGACCAACCGGTGACCCCGCAGACGGCGTTGCGCACCATGTGCGGCACCTGCGTGGAGGTCATCAGCTCCACCTGACCGCGCCGGGGGTCGTACTCGGCGCGCGCGCCGCGGCACTCCAGCGGTACCGCCCCGTGCCGGTTCATCCGGTACGTGCCGGTGACCACGGTGTGGGCGTCGGCGGCGGCTTCGCCGAACGAGAACTCCAGCCGGGCAACTTCGTTGGAGTCCAGGTGGTCGAACAGCACCGGTGCGTCCGGCGCCAGCGCGTCCGTCGCCTCCGTGACCGCAGGCAGTTCGTCGTAGCCGACCACAACGTTCTCCACCGCGTCCTCGGCGCGGTAGCGGTCGTCGGCGATGACCACCGCCAGCGGCTGACCGACATAGTGCACCCGGTCGTGCGCCAGGATCGGAAGGCACTGCGGTGCCAGCACGCAGGACGTGGCGGCGGTGAAGTCCGGATCCGGTGTGGTCAGGGACGGGATGGGCACACCGGCCAGATCCAGATCGCCGGCGAGGTAGATGCCGAGCACCCCCGGCATCTGCTCGGCCGCGGCGCGATCGATGCCCGTGATACGCGCGTGGGCCCGCGTGCTGCGGACGAACGCGACGTGCGCGGCACCGGCGGCGTGGTCGGCCAGGAACCGGCCCTGGCCGTGCAGCAGACGGGTGTCCTCACGGCGCGGAACCGAGTTGCCGACATAACTCCCGGCTGACTGCTGTGCACTCAATGGAGCCGCTTCTCCCACTGCCAGAGCGCGATCGAGATGGCGAACGACACCGTGATGAGCAGCATGATGGTGGCCACCATGGACGGATAGTCACCGTGGCTGTACGACTGCAGCACCACGCGGCCCAAACCCCTTCGGGTGGCGAAGAACTCCGAGAGCACCACACCCACCACGGCCAGGCTGACGGCCAGTCGGATACCGGTCAGCAGCGGCCGCCTGATGGCGGGCAGAATGATGTGCACCAGGGTCTGCCAGGAGTTGGCCCGGACCGACCGGGCGAGCTTCCAGTAGACCCGGGGAATCTCCTGCACACCGGTGGAGACGTTGATCAACACCGGGAACAAGGCGAACAGCACACCCATGACGACCTTGGAGCCCGACAGGCTGAAGATCGGCAGCAGCACCGGGTAGAGCACGATCTTCGGGATGCCGTTGAGGATGATGATCAGCGGCTCCAGCGCGGTGCGCAACCAACTGAACAGGCCCAGCGCCAGGCCCAGCGATCCGCCGATGGCGGTGCCGATGACAAACGCCAGGAACACCGACTGCGCGGTGACGCGCATGTCGAACAGATAGCTGGGATCCGAGAGGTTCTCGAACAGCACGGTGACGGTGGCGGCCGGGGACGGGATGACGAACGTCATCCCGGAGACGACCTCCCAGATGAGGACCACCAGCAGTGCCAGCAGTGCCGAGCCGACGAACTGGCTCTGCAGGATCGAGCGCAGCCGCTTCGGCCGGGCCGGCGCGCCGGCGCTTGCGCGCGGCAGTGTTGCGGTCACAGGTTCCTCCCGCGGAGTAGGACTCGTTCGATCAACGTCAGCAGGACGGTGAGCAGACCCGAGAGCACCACCACGACAACGATGTAGGCGAACATCAGCTCGTTGTCGAAGATCTCGTACAGATAGCGGATGCGGTAGCCGAGACCGGCCTGAGCCGTGGTGAACTCCATGGCGATACTGCCGATCAGGGCGTACACCACCGCCAGGCGTAACCCGGCGACGATGAACGGTCCCGCGGCGGGAATGGCGATGGCGAACAGTGTCTGGCGCGGCGAGGCTTTCAGCGACCGTGCCAGCTTCATGTACACCGGCGGCATCGATTTCAGGCCCACCGCGGTGTTCAGTGCCATCGGGATGGCGGCCATGATGGAGGCCAGGATGATCACCGAGGTGGCGTTGATACCCACCAGCACGATCATCACCGGGTAGAACAGCACCAACGGTACGGCGTAGAACGACACCAGGTACGGCTCGAACACCCGGCCCACCGTCGGCAGCTTCCAGAACAGGAGTCCGGCCAGGAAACCCAACAGGCTTCCGGCGACGATGGACACCGCGACCTCCAGGCCCGTGCGTCCCGCGTCGGTCCAGAACTGACCTTCGGTGAGCAACGGTCCCAGCTCGGCGAAGATGGTCGACGGCGCCGGCAGCACACTGGCGTTCCACATGCCCGTGGCGACACCGAGTTCGGCGATGGCCACGAACACCACCAGGATCACGATGGTGGAGAACGCGCTGACCAGGCCGCGACTGCGCCATCGTGGACGCCGGCCGGGTTCCGGCGGACCGGTCGGCGTGGGCGCGGTTTCGGCGGGCAGGTCATCCTGCGCCACAAAGGACGTGGTCACGATGTGACGCTTTCCTGCTGCTTGAATCCGCGCATCGATTCCGCCTGCAACGAGGTCCAGATCCGGTTGTGCAGTTCGTTGAACCTCGGCGTCGAGACCACCCCGGCATCGCGGCTGTCGGGCAGGTCGATGTCGACCACATCGATGATGGTGCCGGGGCGGTAGGACATCACCCACACCTGCTGTGACAGCAGGATCGCCTCGGAGATGTCATGGGTGACGAACACGATGGTCTGCTTGGTGCGCGCCCAGATCTGACGCACCTCGGCGCCGAGGAACAACCGGGTCTGCTGATCCAGCGCGGCGAACGGCTCGTCCATGAGCACCACCTCCGGCTGCACCGCCAGCGTGCGGGCCAGGGCCACCCGCTGGCGCATACCGCCGGAGAGCATCGACGGGTAGGCCTTCTCGAACCCGCCGAGGCCCACCAGTTCCACCGCGTCCTTGACGCGCTTGTGACGCTGGGCCTTCGGGACGCCGATCATCTCCATCGCGAAACCGACGTTCTCTTCGACCGTGCGCCACGGCAGGGTCGAATCCTCCTGGAAGACCACGCCGATCTTCGGGTCGGGGCCGGTGACCGGGACCCCGGCCACGCTGGCCTTTCCGGAGGTGGCCTTCTGCAGCCCGGAGATGACCGCCAGCAGCGTCGACTTCCCACAGCCGCTCGGCCCCACGATCGACACGAAACTGGCATGCGGCACTTGCTGATTCACGCTGGCGACCGCGGTGACCTTGCCACCGGGGGTGTCGAAGACGACCGATACGTCGTCCAGTTCGATGCCTTGGGGTTCCATGTCGTGAGTCTCTCTTCGATGGCGGGTCCGCGACGTCAGAACGTCGCGCGGGCGTCTTCGGGCAGGTACTGCTGATCCAGCATGGTGGACCAGTCGACCGGCTGCTCGATCTGGCCGGCCTTGACCATCAGATCGGACAGGTTGTTCAGACCGTCGGCGTCGACCTTGAGCGAGTAGGCCTTCTCCATGTCCGGGGTGGCCTCGTACGCGGCCTTCATGACCTCGGGGCTGACGCCCACCAGCGGGCCGATCTCGGCAGCGGCCTCGTCGGGGTTGCTGATCACCCATTCGTTGAGCCGCTGCGCCACCGTGAAGAACGCCTTGATGTTGTCGGGGTTGGCGTTGGCGTACTCGGCGTTGACGGCCACCAGGTCGGCGGGCAGGTCACCGAGCTCGTCGCGGGAGTTCACCAGGACCTGGGCGCCTTCACTTTGCACCTTGTCGGCGATGAACGGCTGCATCGCCCAGCCGGCGGTGATCTGGTCGGCCTTGGCGGCGGTCCAGTTGTCGCCCATACCGCCGACGGCCTGCGCCTTGACGCCCAGCTTCTCTTCGAGGCCCTTGACGATCAGCTCGGTGGACGAACCGGCGGAGCTGAAGCCCAGGGTGGCACCCTCGATGCTGCGGCCGGGAGGGCTGATCCAGGAGAAGTCGTTGACCTGGAACCACGGTGCGATCACTTTGAGGTTCGAGTTCGGCTGCTGGGCCGCCAGAAGCACCGAGCTGTTACCCGCGATCGCCATGTCGGCGTCGCCGCTGGTGACCACGCGCAGGGTGTTGCCGCCGCCGCCGCCGGAGTAGAGGTCGACCGTGAGGCCTTCCTCCTCGAACCAGCCCTTGTTGATGCCGGCCTGCAGGATCGCCATGAACGGCAGGCTGTCGACGCCGGTGGCGGAGATACTCAGTTCTTTGGTGGCAGAACCACCTTCGGCGGATTCGCCGCCGCCGGACTGCGGTGCCTGGGATTCGTCGGCACAGGCGGACAGGCCCAGACAGAGCGCGATCACCGCGAACATGGTGGTGAGGATTTTCAGAAACGAGGACATCGGGGGCCTCCCGGATCGGTACTGAATATTGGATACAACATACGGTTGGGTGTGATCTGCGTCAATGTCAGGCGACAGTAGCGCGTAGGTCACGTGCGCCGACCGCTTTGTCGGCGCATTGTCATCACATTCGAGAGTTCAAGCCCCACAGCAATTCCCAACATCGCCACCGCTGCGGTGTATCCGCCGCTGCCGCGATGCTCTCGGATTGGGACCGGCGACACCGGGTGTTCGTGGTGCGCCTTGTCGGGGGTGGTCAGTTCGCCGTCGGCGGGCGTCAGCGCCCGCTTCAGTGGGGGCGGTGCGCCGGGCACCGCGCTGCCCGGCGCCGGATGACTCCGTGCACTGGGTCCCGCCGGCGAGGAGGTCACGATGCGCGGTCGACGATCTCGGCGAAGGTCCGGATGGTCGGTGCCCGGCTCTCGCCCGGGCGCACGAACGGCACGATGGACACCTGATCGACACCGAGTGCCTCGATCTCCTTGAGCCGTTGCGCGCACTCGTCCGGAGTTCCCGCGAGCGCGAACAGGTCGACCAGGTCGTCGGGCACCAGATCGGCATGGGCCGCTTCGGGATTCATGTGCTCGTAGTAGTTGTACTGCTCCCGGATCCGCTCGATCGCGCGCTCCAGGGCCGGCTCCACCTTGGCCGGCAGCGGCCGGATCACCACTCGGGACACGTGCGCGCGCACCAGGTCTCGCGCCTTGGTCCGGTCTTCATCGATGGCGGTGGGCGTCCACAACACGATGTGGATGTCGTCGAGGGTCTTGCCGGCCTCCTTGGCACCCGCCTCGATGGTGCGCAGCGCGCCCTCGATGAAGTTGGGGGCGGTACCCACCAGGACGATCACCCCGTCGGCGATGCGGCCCGACATCTTCAGAATCTTCGGTGCGGACGCCGCGATGTAGATCGGGATGTCCAACGGCGCGCTCAGATAGTTGAGGTGGTACTCCGCGCCGCTGGTGGCCTCGCGCACCTTCTCACCCCGGAACAGCGTGCGCAGTTGGGAGATGGACTCCTCGAGTTCGGCGAGCTTGAGCGGTTTGAGACCCATGGTGCGCAGCGACGAATCCCCCGTGCCGATGCCCAGGGCGACCCGTCCGCCGGTGAACTCCGACAGGGTGGCCCACGTCGAGGCCAACAGGGACGGGTGGCGCGTCACGGCGTTGGTGACACCGGTGCCCAATATGATCTTCTCGGTGCCCACGGCGGCGGCACCCATGACGGTCGACGACTCCCGCCAGATGTTCTGCGAATCGCCGAACCACGCGTGTTCGTAGCCCAGCGACTCGCTGAGCTGGACATATTCACGCATTGTGCCGGCGGGCTCCGTCGGGAAGAGCCCGACTCCCTTGCTCAACATCGGCAGTGCCTCTCTTGATCAATCGGGTGTGAGCTCTTCGGCCGCTCGTACCTCGCGGCCTCGACTCGCACTCTGTTGATCAATCGGGTGTGAGCTCTTCGGCCGCTCGTACCTCGCGGCCTCGACTCACACCTGGTTGGATAGTGTATCCAATCGTAAGGTTGGGTCGGCAGGCTCACAACCGGAACGCGAAGAAAAGGTGAATTTCGTGCGATTGGTCAACACCTTCACAGTCGACGCTCCGCTGTCCGTCGCCTGGGACACCCTCACCGACATCCCCCGCGTCGCCAGCTGCATTCCGGGAGCCACCCTGGAAGGACAGGACGGCCAGGAGTACCGCGCCCAGGTGGCGGTCAAGGTCGGCCCGGTGGGCCTGACCCTGTCCGGTACCGCCACCGTGGTGGAGCGCGACGACATCGGCCATCAGATGGTGGTGCGGGGCCGCGCCAGCGATCGCAAGGGCAACGGCACCGCCGAGGCCACGGTCACGATGGTGGCCGAGGGCAACGGCAGCACCTCCGACGTCACCGTGTCCACCGACCTCGAGCTGGGCGGGCGCATCGCGCAGTTCGGCAGTGGCGTCATCTCGCAGGTCAGCAATCGCATCCTGGGCCAGTTCGCCAAACGCCTCAACACCATGGTCGCTGCGCCGCAACAGGATTCGCAGACCCCGGCGGCCGCTGCCGCGCGCCGGGCCGACACCGTGCCCCCGGCGCTGCAGCCGCTGCTGGCCACCTTCGTCGCCGGGGTAGCACTGGGGTTGGCCTTCGGCCGGCTGGCCCAACGCGTCCGCTAGCTCAGCGTCACAACGAGTTCCAACTCCACACAAGCTCCGCCGGGCAACGAGGCCACGCCGATGGCGGTGCGCGCATGTGCTCCGACCTGCTCCCCGAAGACCTCGAGAAGCAGTTTCGACGCCCCGTCCACCACCGCGGGGTGGGCGTCGAATTCCGTTGTGGCCCGGACATATCCACGTAGATGAACCAGAGCGGTGACGGCGTCGAGTCCCACCGCGGCGTCGATGGCGGCCAACAGGTTCAGCGCGGCCGTGCGCGCCTGATCCTGGGCCTGTTCGAGGGTGACGTCGGCGCCGACCACACCCCGCAGCGCGGGCGCGGACCCCACCCGGCCCGTGGTGCCGGACACCCAGAGCTGGTCACCACAGCGCCGGCTGGGAAAGTACGCACCTTTGGGCGCCGCGGGCGGGGGCAGCTCGAGGCCCCGTTGCGCCAGACGGTGGTGCGGGGCGCCCACTGCGGCATCGCGCGCCACTACGAAGCCTGCTCCGAATCCTGGCTCAACGCCACGGTGAGGTGCTGCACGGAATGCGCGCGGTGGGCGTTGTTGATCTCGACCGCGCGCTCGACATCGCGGGCGTCCAGGGCGTCCACCATGAGGTGGTGCTCGACGTTCACCCGGCTCAGATCCATCAGGTGCGCATACAGCGGCCGGTACGCGTCCGCGGTGTTCCACAGCTGATTGACGATTCGCTTGGTGCGCGCCATCTGGCTGGTCTCGAAGGTCAGGTAGTGGAATCGGCGGTTCGCGATACCGACGGCCACCAGGTCCTCGTTCTCGGCGGCCCGATCCATCGCGGCCATGCAGCTGCGCATCTCGTCGATCACGGCATCCGTCATGGCCGGCATGGCATCACGAATCAGTTCTTCTTCCAGGATGTCCCGCAACCGGAACACCTCGGTGAGCTCCGCGAGGCTCAGCTTGGTGACGCGGTACCCACTGTGCGGAACGTAGGTGATGTACTCCTCGGCCTCGAGTGTCTTCAGCGCTTCCCGGATGGGGATACGCGAGACACCGAACTGCTCGGCCACCGACTCCTGGACGATCCAGCTCCCCGGGGGCAATTTGCCGGTGGTGATGTCCTGTCGCAGCGCTTCGGCCACCGCCTGCTGAGCCGTCTTCGGCCGGACGAAGTCCGCCCGCGGCCCGGCGTTGCGCTCCGACCTGGTGTGGGCGCGCGGCGGGGTGGTGGAGGATCGCGGTGACATGGGCCCCCCTTTCGACATTGGATACTCTATTCGATCCGTCGTCGGAAGCGGTACCCAGCCGAATCACACCACCAGGTTCACCATCCGGCCCGGAACCACGATCACCTTCTTGGGTTCCGCACCCGCCAGGAACGCCAGCACCTTCTCGTCGGCGCGCGCCAGCGCCTCCACCGCGTTCTTGTCCGCGTCGGCGGGCACCGAGATCCGGCCGCGCACCTTGCCGTTGACCTGGACCGGGTACTCGACGGTGTCCTCGACGAGGTAGGCGGGATCGGCCACCGGGAACGGACCGTGCGCCAGCGACGTGTCGTGGCCCAGCCGCCGCCACAATTCCTCGGCCAGATGTGGTGCCAGCGGCGCCACCATCAGCACCAGCGGCTCCAAGGCCGCGCGCGCGGTGACCGCCTCCTTGGTGAGGTGGTTGGTGTACTCGATCAGCTTGGCGGCCGCGGTGTTGTTGCGCAGGTGCACATAATCGTCGGACACCCCTTCGATGGTCCGGTGCAGGATCCGCAGCGTGGCATCGTCGAGATCGGCGTCGCTGACCCGGATTTCGCCGGTGGCCTCGTCGACCACCAGTCGCCACACCCGCTGCAGGAAGCGATGCGCGCCGACCACGTCCTTGGTGGCCCAGGGCCGCGACGCTTCCAGCGGACCCATGGACATCTCGTAGACGCGCAGGGTGTCGGCGCCGTAGTTGTCGCAGATCTCGTCCGGCGAGACCGAGTTCTTCAGACTCTTGCCGATCTTGCCGAACTCCTGGTTGACCTGCTGATCCTGATAGAAGAACTTGCCGTCGCGCTCGATCACCTCGGCCGCCGGCACATACGAGCCGCGCGAGTCGGTGTAGGCGAACGCCTGGATGTAGCCCTGGTTCACCAGCCTGCGGTACGGCTCGCTGGAGGACACGTGGCCCAGGTCGAAGAGCACCTTGTGCCAGAACCGCGAGTACAGCAGGTGCAGTACGGCATGCTCGACGCCGCCGACGTAGAGGTCCACACCACCCGGGTCACCCGGTCCGTGCTCGGCGGGCCGCGGGCCCATCCAGTACGCCTCATTCTCCTTGGCGCACAACTCATCCGGGTTTTGCGGGTCCGTGTAGCGCAGCTCGTACCAGGAGCTGCCCGCCCACTGCGGCATGACGTTGGTGTCACGGGTGTAGGGCTGCAGCCCGTCACCCAGATCGAGTTCGACGTTCACCCAGTCGGTGGCCTTGGCCAGCGGCGGGGACGGCTCACTGTCGGCGTCGTCGGGGTCGAACAGCACCGGCGAGTAGTCCGGCACGTCCGGAAGCTCCACCGGCAGTGACGACTCCTGGATCCCGTGCGCGCGCCCGTCGGCGTCGTAGACGATGGGGAACGGTTCGCCCCAGTACCGCTGACGGGCGAAAAGCCAGTCGCGCAGCTTGAATTCGACGCGGCCCTGACCGCGCCCGTCGGCCTCGAGGTGCTCGGTCACCTTCGCCTTGGCGGTGGCGACGTCCAGGCCGTCGAGGTAGCCGGAGTTCACCAGCGTCCCGTCACCGGAGTAGGCCGCCTGCGAGATGTCCCCGCCGGACACCACTTCCACGATGGGCAGGCCGAACTCGGTGGCGAAGTCCCAGTCCCGCTGATCGCCGCCGGGCACCGCCATGATGGCGCCCGTGCCGTAGCCGGCCAGCACATAGTCGGCGATGAAGATCGGAACCTGCGCTCCATTGACCGGATTGACCGCGTACGCACCCAGGAACACACCGGTCTTGGTCTTGTTCTCCTGGCGCTCCAGGTCGGACTTCGCGGCGATCGCGGCGCGGTAGGCCGCCACGGCCTCGGCGGGAGTGGCGCCACCGTAGGTCCAGCGCTGGTCCACCCCGTCGGGCCACGTCTCGGAGACCAGGGTGTCGACCAGGTCGTGTTCGGGTGCCAGCACCAGATACGTTGCGCCGAACAAGGTGTCCGGGCGGGTGGTGAACACGCCGATGTCCCCGGCGGGTGAATCGAACTGCACCGACGCACCGACGGAGCGGCCGATCCAATTGCGTTGCATGGTCTTGACCTTCTCGGGCCAGTCCAGGTTCTCGAGGTCGTCGAGCAGCCGATCTGAGTAGGCGGTGATGCGCATCATCCACTGCCGCAACCGCTTCCGGAACACCGGGAAGTTGCCACGGTCACTGCGGCCGTCGGAGGTCACCTCTTCGTTGGCCAGCACCGTGCCCAGGCCGGGGCACCAGTTGACCATCGAGTCCGCCCGGTACACCAAGCGGTAACCGTCGATCACGTCGGCGCGCTCGCCCCGCGAAAGCTCCTGCCAGGATCTTCCGTCATCAAGTGTCCTTGTGCCGGAGTCGAATTCGGCAATCAGCTCGTCGATGCGGCGGGCGCGGCCCAGCTCGGTGTCGAACCAGGCGTTGTAGATCTGCAGGAAGATCCACTGGGTCCACTTGTAGAAGTCGACATCGGTGGTGGAGAAGCTGCGCCGGGCGTCGTGCCCCAGACCCAACCGGCCCAGCTGGCGCTTGAAGTTGACGATGTTGGCTTCGGTGCGGGTGCGCGGATGGGTACCGGTCTGCACGGCGTACTGCTCGGCGGGCAGGCCGAAGGAGTCGAACCCGAGCGCGTGCAGCACGTTGCGGCCCTGCATCCGGTAGTACCGCGCGTACACATCGGTGGCGATGTAGCCGAGCGGATGCCCGACATGCAGGCCGTCACCGGACGGGTACGGGAACATGTCCTGGACGAACATCTTGTCCGCGGGCACCGAACTGCCGTCCGCGGGCGCCAGGGAGCCCACCGGGTTGGGAACGTAGAAGGTGCCTTCCCGCTCCCAGGTCTCCTGCCAGTTCTGCTCGATCCGGCCCGCGAGGTCCGCCGAGTAGCGGAACGCAGGGGTGTCGTCGGTAGGACCGGAGGTCTCGGAAACAGGGGGGTGCGCCACGCTGACAGGGTAATAAGGCCAAGTCCGGGGGCCAAAAGCGCGTGGCGGGCCGGTGCCGCCGGTCACGGCAACGTATCGGTTCCATTGCGGACACATCAGCGCTTGATTCCAGCTCGATTCCAGCTCTGGCAAACCCGTCACGGTGATGGATACAGTCGGCGCCTGACCTGGGATGGCGGGGGCCATACCCACACAGACGGACCCGAAAGGATCGAGTGGCCATGTTCGACAGAGTCACCGCCCGCGCCGCCGGCAAGCGGGTGCTCGCGGGGGGTGTCGCCGCAGGTATCGCCGTGAGCCTCGCCGGAGGCACCGCAACCGCCGAGCCGACACTGCCGCTGCCACCGCTTCCGACACCGGCGACGATGATCGAGCAAGCCGGCGTCTCACCCGTCCCGGCCGGCGTGCCCACCCAGCCGGCCACCGCCAACGTCGCCCCACAGGCGCAGTACGCCCCGCAGATCCAGCAGGTCGCCCAGCCCACGCTCGGTGCTCCGCGTAACGTTCCGTCGGCACCGGCCCTGGTGCCCGCCACCTCCGGCACCATCAAGGAGTTCCTCGCCGGCAAAGGCGTCGTCCTGGAGCCGCAGAACCCGCGAACCTTCACTGCGCTGCACATCACCTTGCCCATGCCGCCGGGGTGGTCGCAGGTACCGGACCCGAACGTGCCCGACGCCTTCGCGGTGATCGCCGACCGGGTGGGCGGCGACGGCCTCTACACCTCCAATGCGCAGGTGGTGATCTACCGGCTGGCCGGCGGTGCGTTCGACGGCAACGAGGCGATCACCCACGGCTTCATCGACAGCCAGCAACTGCCGAACTGGCAGTCCACCGACGCGTCTCTGGCGCCGTTCGGCGGATTCCCGTCCTCGCTGATCGAAGGCACCTACCGGCAGAACGACATGACGCTCAACACCTCACGCCGTCATGTGCTGGCCAGCTCCGGCGCGGACAAGTACCTGGTGACCCTGTCGGTGACCACCGCCGTCAGCCAGGTGGTGGCCGCCGCCGACGCCACCGACGCGATCGTCAACGGATTCCGGATCACCGGTCCTGCGCCGGCAGCACCGCCGGCACCGCCGGCCCCGGTACCCGCGCCCGCGCCCGCGCCCGCGCCCTGAATTTTCCGGGCAGCGGCGTCACCTCGTAAGGTGAGCGCATGCTCATTGCCGGTGTGGTGTGCCTGTGCGCCGCGATTGCTGCCGCAGGCTCGGGAGTGTGGACGTTGACGCGACCGCGGACCGCCGACTTCACCCAGCAGGTCCTACGCACCGTGGCGCCGGTCCAGCTGGCCGCCGGGGTGATGCTCGCCGCCGGCGGTGCGGTGGCGCTCCTGGCGCCCGCGTCGACCGGGCTCGTGGTGCTGATCGTGTGTGTGCTCGGCGCGCTGGGCACCGTCATCGCCGGCTCGTGGCAGGGCGCGCGGTTCGCCACCCGCCCGCAGCCCAAAGCCGACTGCGGCAGCAGCTGCGCGTCCTGCACGCTGTCGTGCGCCAGCGGATCGCCGCTGGCCAACAAGGGCTAGTTGCGGCTGACGTCGATGGGGTGCGTGGCCAGCAGTGACATCGGCATCGGCTGGCGCCGCAGCACCCGCGCCCAGAGATCCACCCGCTGCTCCACCAGAACGTCAGAAGGCAACGCGGACAACACGATCCAGTCGTTGCGCTCGATCTCGCCTTCCAGCTGACCGATGGTCCAACCCGAATAGCCGGCGAAGATCCGCACACCCTCGACCACCGGAGCCACCGTCTCGGGCTCGGCGTCCAGGTCCACCATCACCATCCGGCCCGCCACATGGCGCAGCCCCGGGACACCCTGGGGATCCATCCCGACCCGCAACGTGCCCAGGCACAGCGCGGCGTCACGCTTGACCGGCCCGCCGATGAACATGGTCTTCGGTTTGGCGGCCAGCTTCGCCCACTGCGGCAAGACGTTGTAGACCGCGGTCTCACTGGGCCGGTTCAGCACCACGCCCAGAGTGCCGCCGTCGTTGTGCTCGACGACGTAGATGACGCTGCGCCGGAACGTGGGCTCCAACAGATCCGTGTTGGCCAGCAACAACGTACCGGCGCGCACCCGGTGAGCCGCGGGTGCGACAAAATCCTCGGGGTCTTCCGACTGGGCCACCCGTCCATCATGGCACCAGCGTGCCGCCGTCGTGGCGAACCGAGGTCGGCATGACGCATATTTGTAGGCTGGTCCCATCAGGCAACCGTGCGCCGCAACGTGCAGGGGAAGAAGGTTCAGTGGTTGACGCGCGTGCCGCCGTGGCCGTGTGGCGTTCGGTGCGAGGCCTCCCGCAGTTCTGGCGGCTGCTGGAGTTGCGGCTGGCCAGCCAGTTCGGTGACGGGCTGTTCCAGGCGGGCCTGGCCGGCGCCCTGCTGTTCAATCCCGACCGGGCGGCCACTCCCTGGGCGGTGGCCGGTGCCTTCGCGGTGTTGTTCCTGCCGTACTCACTGCTCGGGCCGTTCGCCGGTGCCCTGCTAGACCGCTGGGACCGGCGCTCGGTGCTGGTAGGTGCCAACCTGGGCCGGCTGTTGCTCATCGTGTTGGTCGGGGTGCTGCTCGCCGTCGGCGCCGGAGACATCCCCATCCTGTGCGGCGCGTTGTTGGTCAACGGGTTCACCCGGTTCGTGGCGTCCGGGCTGTCGGCGGCCCTACCGCACGTGGTGCCCCGGGGCCAGGTGGTGACGATGAACTCCGTGGCCACCGCCGCGGGGGCCGCAGCGACCTTCTTCGGCGCCATCTTCATGCTGGTCCCCCGGTGGTTGATCGGTGCCGACGACATCGGCGCCTCGGTGATCCAGTTCCTGGTGGCCCTACCGGTGGGGTTGGCGCTGCTGCTGGCCCTGCGGTTCCCGCCGTACATCCTCGGGCCCGACGACACCCTGCGCGCCATCCACGGGTCGGTGCTCTACGCGGTGTCGACGGGCTGGTTGCACGGTTTCCGCACGGTCGCGGGGGTGCCGTCGGTGGCGGCCACACTGACCGCGCTGGCCGCACACCGCATGGTCTTCGGCATCAACACGCTGCTGGTGCTCGTCATCGTGCGTCACACCGACATCCCCAGCGTGGAGGTGGCCGGGCTGGGCAGTGCGGCCACCTTCGTGGCGGCCACCGGGTCCGGCTCTTTCCTGGCGAACCTGATCACCCCGATGGCGGTGAAGCGCTGGGGACGGTTCACGACCACCAACGGCGCCCTGCTGTGCGCGGCGGTGATCCAGCTGGCCGGCATCGCGCTGTACCTGCCCATGATGTTCGCCTGCGGTTTCCTGCTCGGCGCGGCCGGCCAGATCGTCAAACTGTGCGCTGACTCCGCGATGCAGATCGACGTCGACGACGCCCTGCGCGGACACGTGTTCGCGGTCCAGGATTCACTGTTCTGGGTGTCGTTCATCGTGGCGACCACACTGGCGGCCGCGGTGATCCCGGCCGACGGGTACTCCCCCGGTCTGGTGGTGGCGGGCTCGGCGGTCTACCTGCTGGGCCTGGCCGCCCACATGGTCATCGGCCGGCGATCCACGGCCGGTTAAGGTGACGGCATGGCCGACGCGAGTCCCCTGATCGCCGAGCTGGAAGCCGAATCCGACGAGCTGGACGCGCTGGTGGCCGACCTTCCCGACGAGCGCTGGCACACCCCTACCCCGGCGCCGGGCTGGACCATCGCCCATCAGATCGCTCATCTGCTGTGGACCGACCGGGTGGCGCTGCTGTCGGTCAGCGACGAGCCGGCGTTCGCCGACGTGCTCGCAGCCGCTGCCACCAATCCGGCGGGCTTCGTCGATGCCGGGGCCGAGGAGCTGGCGGCGACGGCTCCGGCGGAGTTGGTGAGCGCGTGGCGGTCCACCCGTGCAGCGCTGCACGCGTCGTTGCGTACCGTGCCCGCCGGACGCAAGCTGCCCTGGTTCGGGCCGCCGATGAGTGCCGCGTCGATGGCGACCGCGCGGTTGATGGAGACCTGGGCGCATGGCCTGGATGTGGCGGACGCGCTGGGGGTGGTGCGGGCGCCGACGGCGCGGCTGCGGTCCATCGCCCACCTCGGTATACGAACTCGTGACTTCGCCTTTACCGTTCATGGCTTGACTCCGCCGACGGAAACGTTTCACGTGGAACTTCGCGGGCCGGCCGGTGAGACCTGGGTGTGGGGTCCCGAGGATGCGGCTCAGCGGGTCACCGGGACGGCCGAGGACTTCTGTTTTCTGGTGACCCAGCGACGGCCCCGTGCGGCCTTGGATGTGACGGCCGTGGGCGCGGATGCGCAGACCTGGCTGACGATTGCGCAGGCCTTCGCGGGGCCTCCCGGCCCGGGCCGATGAGCGCACGCATTTGTACGCCTGAGGCGGCGCGTCGCTGTACAGACACGCGCGCTCGGCCGTAGGTCACAGGGGGGCGGCGGCGGCGTCCGCGGCGCCGTCACCGTCGGCGTCGACGAGCTTGACGTCCCAGCGACCGTCGCCGTCATGGTCGACATAGCCGGTGCGGTGGTCGTCGCCGAGCACCCGGTCGGCCAGGCCGTCGCCGTCGCTGTCCAGCAGCAGATCATCGACGGCCCCGTCACCGTCGAAATCCACCATTGGACCTCCGGAGCTCTCCAGGCCGTCGAGGCTCAGCCAGCGCAACGGCCCGCTGCGGCCGGCCGGGTCGGCGGGCACCGCCCAGGTTCCGGTGCCGTCGTCGGTGAACCACGACGGCTGCCCGTCGAGGTCCAGCACAGCGTGATCGGCGACCCCGTCGCCGTCGAGATCGGCAAGAGCGTCGTCTTCGAGGCCGTCGCGGTCGAAATCCAGCGCCACCGCGTCGAACACACCGTCGCCGTCGGTGTCCACGTCCGGCAGGGCCGACCACACGGTGGCGGTGCCGTCATCGGCACCCAGGCAGTAATCCATACCCGTTAGTCGGGCTGCGACCTCTGCGGGTTCCCGTCGGCCTCCCACCACCGCAGGAGTTCGGCGACGGCGTCGTCGTGTTCGAGCGGGCCGCGTTCCATGCGCAGCTCCTTGAGATACCGCCAGGCCTGCCCCACCTGCGGACCCGCCGGGATGCCGAGCAGCTCCATGATCGCGTTACCGTCGAGGTCCGGCCGCACCCGGGCCAGGTCTTCCTTGGCCGCCAACTCGGCGATGCGCTGCTCGAGATCGTCGTAATTGGCCTGCAGCCGCGCCGCCCGGCGCTTGTTGCGGGTGGTGCAGTCGGCGCGCACCAGCTTGTGCAGGCGGCCCAGCAGCGGCCCGGCGTCGGTGACATACCGGCGCACCGCCGCATCGGTCCACTTGCCCGTCCCTTTGGAATCCGCGTAGCCGTGGAACCGCAGATGCAGATACACCAGCTGGGAGACGTCGTCGACCATCTGCTTGGAGTACTTCAGCGCCCGCATGCGCTTGCGGGCCATCTTGGCGCCCACCACCTCGTGATGGTGGAAGCTCACCCCGCCGTCGGACTCATGCCTGCGGGTCGCGGGTTTGCCGATGTCATGCAGCAGGGCCGCCCATCGCAACACCAGGTCCGGGCCGCCACCGTCAGAACCGGCGGGCCCTTCCAGATCCATGGCCTGCCGCAACACGGTGAGCGAGTGCTGGTAGACGTCCTTGTGCTGGTGGTGCTCGTCGATGGCCATCCGCATGGCGCCGACCTCGGGCAGCACCTGCTCCCCCAGACCGGTGTCGACCAACAGCTCGATGCCCGCCACCGGGTCGGCGCCGAGCATCAGCTTGTCGAGTTCCGCGGCGATGCGTTCCGGGGTGATCCGGGCCATCTGCGTGGCCATCTCCACGATGGCGGTGCGCACCCGCGGCGCCACCTCGAACCGCAGCTGCGAGACGAACCGGGCGGCCCGCAGCATCCGCAGCGGATCGTCCCCGAACGACGTCTCCGGCGCCGACGGGGTGTCCAGCGTCCGGGCCCGCAGCGCGTCCAGCCCACCCAGCGGGTCCAGGAACTCCCCCGGGCCCGCACCGGTGATCCGGACCGCCATGGCGTTGACGGTGAAGTCGCGGCGCACCAGATCGTCTTCGAGACGGTCCCCGAACCGGACCTCGGGGTTGCGCGACACCTGGTCATAACTGTCGGCCCGGAACGTGGTGATCTCCACGCGGACGCCGGCGCGCGCCGCGCCGATGGTGCCGAACTCGATTCCGGTGGTCCAGATGGCCCGATCGGATCCGGCCCACGGCCGCAGGATCTTCTGGATCTCATCGGGGCGGGCGTCGGTGGTGAAGTCGAGGTCGTAGGCGACGCCGTCCCCGGGCTGCGGGAGCCGCCCCAACAGCGCGTCCCGCACCGGCCCACCCACCAGGAAGAGTTGACGTCCGGCTCCGTCGAACAGCTCGCCGAGGGACTCCAACACCTGGGCATGCCCGTTCAGCGTGACCGCTGCACGGGCCAGCAGTTCGGCATCGGTTGCGACGTCAGGCACGTTCAATGAGCCTAGAGGGCTCGGCCGGTCCGTCCGCCACCGACCGGCGAGTGAGGCAAGAGGCTGACCTGGCGCCAGCTACTATCGCTTGGGTGTCGGACGGCGAACAGGCCAAACCACGACGGCGCCGCGGTCGCCGCCGGGGTCGTCGTGCCGCCGGTCCACCCCAAGCCGCGGCCGAGAACAGCGCGGCCCCCACGCCCTCACCTCCCGCGACGCCATCTCCTGAGCCCGAGGCCGCGCCGGCCAAACCGCGCCGGCCGCGGCAGGCCCACAAGAACGCGGCCCGCCTGCGCACGGTGCACGAGACGTCGGCGGGCGGCCTGGTGATCGACGGCCTGGACGGACCCCTGGAAGAACAGGTGGCCGCACTCATCGGCCGGATCGACCGCCGCGGCCGCATGCTGTGGTCGCTGCCGAAGGGCCACATCGAGCAGGGCGAGACCGCGGAGCAGACCGCGATCCGCGAGGTCGCGGAGGAGACCGGGATCCAGGGCAGTGTGCTGGCCGCGCTCGGGAGCATCGACTACTGGTTCGTCACCGAGGGGCGGCGCGTGCACAAGACCGTGCACCACTATCTGATGCGGTTCTCCGGCGGTGAGCTCTCCGACGAGGACGTCGAGGTCACCGAAGTGGCCTGGGTGCCGGTCAATGAACTGCCCAACCGGCTGGCCTACGCGGACGAGCGCAAGCTGGCCGAGGTCGCCGGCGAGCTCATCCACAAGCTGCAGACCGACGGGCCCAACGCGCTGCCGCCGCTGCCGCGCAGCACTCCACGCCGGCGGCCACAGACGCATTCGCGTACCCGCCGCCGCCGGCCCGACGAATCCGCACCCGGCCGGGCGGGCGGTTGCGGGCCGAGCCCGTGACGCGCCGGCGTCGATGGCTGGAGAAGTTCTCTCTCACGGCGCCCCGGTTCGTCACCATCGCGATCCTGCTCGCCCTCCTCGCACTGCCCGCGGCGCTGCCGCAGGCCGCTGCCGGGGAACCGGGCTCGGCACCCTTCCTGGTGATCAACGTCGACCGGGTGACCCCGGAGACCGTCACCACCACCGGCGCGCCGGTGGTCACGGTGTCGGGAACCGTGGACAACGTCGGCGACCGGCCGGTCCGGGATATCGTCGCGCGCCTGGAACGGGCCCCGATGGTGGAGGACTCCAGCCAGTTGCGCACCGATCTCGGCGGGGAGAACGACCAGTACAGCGCGGTCGCCGAGTTCATCGACGTCTCCGAAGAACTGCAGCAGGGTCAGCGGGCTCCGTTCACACTGTCCTATCCCCTGCGCTCGGCCACCGAACCCGCGCTGAACATCGACACCCCCGGCGTGTATCCGCTGCTGGTCAATGTCAACGGCACCCCCGACTACGGCGAGCCCGCCCGCCTGGACGACGCGCGGTTCCTGCTGCCGGTGCTCGGGGTGCCGCGGGCGGCCGACAACCCCGACAGCGGTCCCGAGGGCGTCGGCGCTGATGTCGACGACGTCGTAGCCCCCGACACCTCCCGCCCCGTACCGGTGACGATGCTGTGGCCGATCGCGGACCGGCCTCAGCTGGCACCCGGGGTGCCCGGCGGCACCACACCGGTGCGGCTGACCGACGACTCGCTGGCCACGTCGCTGGCCCCAGGCGGACGCCTCGACACCCTGCTGGCCGCCGCGGAGTTCGCCACCGGGCCCACCGTCGATCCCGGCGGCGAGGTCACCCGGGCGCTGTGCCTGGCCGTCGACCCCGACCTGCTGGTCACCGTCAACGCGATGACGGGCGGCTACGTGGTGGGCAACTCCGCGGACCCACTGGCGCCACCGGGTCAACCCGGCGCCGGTCAGGCCGCCGCCACCGCGTGGCTGGACCGGCTACGGGAGCTGGCCCAGCGGATGTGTGTCACCGCCACCCCGTACGCGCAGGCCAATCTCGACGCGGTGGACCGGGTGGGCGACCCCAACCTGAGCATGTTCGCCACCACCACCGTCTTCGATCTGGTGGACCAGATCCTGGGTGTCACCTCCACCCGCGGCGTGACCCTGGTGGGTGACGGCCCACTGACCAGCCGCACGGTGCAGCTGCTCACCGCGCAGGGCCCCACCGTGGCCATCGCCGCCGCCGATGGCTTCGCCCAGGACGAGACCACCGGCGAAGCGGCCACCGCCGACCTGGCGCCGCGGCGGCTGTCCGGCCAGGTGGTCGCGATGCCGTTCGACCCGACCGTGGGCGCCGCGCTCGCCGGGCTGGGCGAGTCGCCGGCGGCGCCGTCGTACCTGGACTCGTCACTGTCGGTGCCGCTCGACCAGGACAGCGTGTCCCGACGCCAGGACGCGTTGTCGGCGATGCTGTGGCGGGGCCTGCATCCGGCGACCGAGCCGCGCGCCCAGATCCTCATGCCGCCGCTGACCTGGAACCTCAGCGCCAATGACGCGCAGGCGATTCTCACCACGCTGGCCACCAGCATCCGGTCCGGGCTGGCGGTCCCCCAGCCGCTGCCCGCGGTGGTGGCCCAAGCCGCCGCGGTGCACGGTCCGCTGCAGCCGGTGTCGGCGGCCGCGGACGGCAACGCCCAAGGTCGCATCGACGACGGCGTGGTGGGCCAGTTGTCCGGCCAGCTGCGCCGGCTGTGGGGTCTCACGGCCGCGCTGACCACCAACCCGCAGACCGGGCTCACCGGCGTGGCCTACACCGCCCCGCTGCGGGAGGACATGCTGCGGGCCCTGAGTCAGTCCGAACCCGCCCCGTCCCGCAACGACCTGGCGCGCCAACGCCTCGGCGTGGTGGGGGGCACCATCGAGGATCTCTTCGGCGCGGTCACCATCGTCAACCCCGGCGGTGCTTACACACTGGCCACCGAACGCAGCCCCCTGCCGCTGGCCCTGCGCAATGACCTGGCGGTACCGATCCGGGTGCGGCTCGACCTGGCCGTGCCTCCGGGCATGACCGTGGAGGACATCGGCGAGCAGGAGCTGCCCCCGGGATTCCTGCCGCTGCGGGTGCCCATCGAGGTGCACTTCACCCAGCGGGTGGCCGTCGACGCCTCACTGCGCACCCCGGACGGACTGCCGCTGGGCGAACCCGTGCGGCTTTCGGTGAACTCGAACGCTTACGGCAAGGTGCTGTTCTTCATCACGCTGTCCGCCGGTGCGGTGCTGGCGTTGCTGACCGGCCGCCGGCTCTGGCACCGGTTCCGCGGCCAGCCCGATCGTGCCGATCTCGATCGACCAGAACCGGGTCGCCCATGAGTCCCACGTCCGGCCGGCAGCCACCCAGGCGCATCCCTGCGCGTCCACCCAGGCCCACTCCCCCACCCCCGCGCAAACCCACTCCTGCGCGCGATTCCCGCCCGCCCCGGACCACCCGGCAGCAATCCGTGTGGGTGAAGCCCGGGCAGCGCACCAAAGCGGTGCGCGCCGAACTGTCCGATTCGGCGGTGGTGTCGCGGTCCTGGGGAATGGCGTTCGCGACGTTGATCAGCCGGCTCACCGGCTTCATCCGGATCGTGCTGCTGGCCACCATCCTCGGTGCCGCGTTGTCGAGCACGTTCACCGTCGCCAACCAGCTGCCGAATCTCATTGCGGCGCTGGTGCTGGAGGCCACGTTCACCGCGATCTTCGTGCCGGTGCTCACCCGCGCCGAGCGCGATGACCCCGACGGCGGCACCGGCTTCATCCGTCGGCTGGTGACACTGGCAACCACCTTGCTGCTGGTCACCACCGTGTTGGCGGTGCTCGGTGCGCCCCAACTGGTCCGATTGATGCTCGGGGACGACCCGCAGGTCAACGAGCCGCTGACCACCGCGTTCGCCTATCTGCTGCTCCCGCAGGTGGTCTTCTACGGGTTGTCGTCGGTGTTCATGGCAATCCTGAACACCCGCAACGTCTTCGGCGCGCCGGCCTGGGCGCCGGTGGTCAACAACATCGTCGCCATCGCGACACTCGGGCTGTATGTGCTGGTACCGGGCGAGCTGTCCATCGACCCGGTGGAGATGGGCAACGCCAAACTGCTGGTCCTCGGGATCGGCACCACCCTGGGCGTTTTCGCGCAGACCGCGGTGCTGTTCGTCGCGATCCGCAAGGAGAAGATCAGCCTTCGCCCGCTGTGGGGCATCGACGACCGGCTCAAGAAGTTCGGCACCATGGCCTCGGCGATGGTGCTCTACGTGCTGATCAGCCAGATCGGCCTGGTGATCGGCAACCAGATCGCCAGTACCGCAGCCGCTTCGGGTCCGGCCATCTACAACTACACCTGGCTGGTGCTGATGCTGCCGTTCGGCATGATCGGCGTCACCGTGTTGACGGTGGTGATGCCGCGGCTGTCGCGTAACGCCGCCTCCGGAGACACCTCCGCGGTACTGGCCGACCTGTCGCTGGCCACCCGGCTGACGATGATCACCCTCATCCCGATCGTGGCCGTGATGACCGTCGGCGGCACCGCGATCGGCAGCGCGCTGTTCGCCTACGGCAATTTCGGTTCGGTCGACGCCAATTACCTCGGCCTGGCGATCGCATTGTCGGCATTCACCCTGATCCCGTATGCCTTGGTGCTGCTGCAGCTGCGGGTGTTCTACGCGCGGGAACAACCGTGGACACCGATCGCCGTCATCATCGTGATCACCACGGTCAAGGTCGCGGCCTCCTTCGCTGCGCCGCACCTGACCGACAACCCGGACATGGTGGCCGGTTACCTCGGCCTGGCCAACGGCCTGGGATTCACGGCCGGGGCCGTGATGGGTCATGTGCTGCTGCGCCGTGCACTGAGGCCACGTGGCGGCAGATTGCTGGAACTGCCGGTGGTGCGGACGATCCTGGTGACGACGGCGGCCTCGCTGCTGTCCGGCCTGCTCGCCCACGCGGTCGACCAGTTGCTGGGCCTGGAAGCACTCACCACCAACTTCGGTGGCGCCGGTTCGCTGCTACGGCTGTTCGTGCTCGCGGTGTTGATGTTGGCGATCGTGGTGGCCGTGTTGCTGTGGGCGAAGGTGCCCGACGCGGTCGCCGCAGCCGCGGCGGTCAAACGTCGGCTCGGCCGCGCTCCTGCGGCGCCGGTACCTGCGGCGGCGCTGCCTGACTCGTCATCGGCCACTGCGCGGGTCCCGTACCCTGAGCACAGGACTTCGCCCGGATCGGGAGGACGGCCGGGCCGTCCCCCGGCCGGGCCTCGGTTCGGCGAGGACACGCCTTCGGCAGCGGCTGCCGCAGGGATGGGGAAAGGACCGACGGTGAGCGACGAGACCTCGGGCAACCCCGATGCCGGGGCCCCGACGACCAAGCTGCCCAGACAGTCAGCCGACGAGTTCCAGCCCGACTTCCACCCCGGGCTGGACCCCGATCTCGATCCCGGTGCGGGCGATCCGCCCGTGGGTACCGTCGCCCCTCCCGTACCGCCCAAACGTCCGAACGCCGACTTCGCCGGCGACCCGACACGCGAACCCATCGCCTTCGACGCTCCGCGCGAGCCGGCGCTGGACAACGCCGCTCCCGAAGACGATGTTCAGCTGATTCCCGGGGCGAGCATCGCCGGTGGCCGCTACCGGCTGCTCGTCTTCCACGGCGGCCCGCCCAATCTGCAGTTCTGGCAGGCACTCGACACCGCGCTGGACCGGCAGGTGGCGCTGACCTTCGTCGACCCCGAAGGCACGCTGCCCGACGAAGAACTCGAAGCCATCCTGACCCGCACCCTCAAACTCAGCCGAATCGAAATGCCCGGCGTCGCCAGGGTTCTCGACGTCGCCCGAACCGGTGCCGGCGGCATGGTGGTGTCGGAATGGATCCGCGGCGGGTCCCTGCAGGAGGTGGCCGACACCGCACCGTCGGCCATCGGTGGAGCCCGCGCCATCCAATCGCTGGCCGCGGCTGCCGAAGCGGCACACCATGCCGGGGTCGCGCTGTCGATCGATCACCCGAGCCGGGTCCGGGTGAGCATCGAAGGCGATGTCGCCCTGGCTTTCCCGGCCACCATGGAGGATGCGAGCCCCGAAGACGACATCCGCGGAATCGGGGCGGCGCTGTATGCGCTGCTGGTCAATCGTTGGCCACTGCCGGAGAGCGGCACCCCCAGCGGGTTGGCTCCAGCGGACCTCGATCCAGCGGGGAATCCGGTGGAGCCGCGCTCTGTGGACAACGACATCCCGTTCCAGATCTCGGCCGCCGCGGCCCGTTCGGTACAGCCGAGTGGTGGAATACGCACCGCACCAACACTTTTGAACCTGCTGCAACAGGCCACCGCAGAGGCCGATCGGACCGACCTGCTGGAACCGGTCCAACCCGTGCCCCCCGCGCGGGGCCTGGCGGCCCGCCTGACCGCCAGCGACGACCCTGACACGCAGAACCGGCGACGCCGCGGCGTGCTGATCGGACTGGCCGCCGGCGCCGTCGTCATCATCGTCGCCCTGGTGCTGCTGGCCACCGTGCTCAGCCGCATCTTCGGTGACGTGGGAGGCACCAGCATCGGCGAGCAACTGGGCCTCAATCCCCCGTCGGAGGAGAGTTCCGGCGAGCAGACGTCGACGACCCCGGGAACCGTGGTGCAGCCGGTCAGCGCCACGGTGTTCTCACCGGAGGGCGGCGCCGACAATCCCGACCTGGCGGAGCTGGCCATCGACGGTGACCGCGCCACCGTGTGGCCCACCGACACCTACTCCGACGCCGATCCCTTCCCGGGCTTCAAGAACGGCGTGGGATTGCTGTTGCAGCTGCCGTCGGCCACCCGGGTGGCGTCGGTCTCGCTGGGGGTCACCAGCACCGGCACCCAGGTCCAGATCCGTTCGGCGTCGTCGGCGAACCCGTCGAGCCTCGATGCCACCACGGTCCTGACCCAGCCGCAGACACTGCAGACCGGTGACAACACCATCCAGGTCAACGCGGCCGAGCCCACCTCGAATCTTCTGGTGTGGATCTCCAAGATGGGCACCACCGACGGGCAGAGCCGTACCGACATCAACGAGATCACGGTGCGCGCGGCGTCCTGACCTGTGCACAGACGGTGGCCGCGGTGAAGTGCCGTGCCATGGGCCGGCCCATACTGTGCCGTCCGTGGCCCCGATCTCGCCAGAAACTCAGCGCACCGATGTCGAGCTGATCGCCGCGCACGCCGCCGGGGATCCCCGTGCTTTCGAGGAACTGTTCCACCGGTACCAGCGACAGCTGGCCCGGCTGGCGCTGCGGCGCACCCGCAGCCCCGAAGATGCCGCCGACGCCGTGCAGGAGGCGATGCTGGCCGTGCACAACGGCGCCGCCCGGTTCCGCCGACACGCCGCCGTCAGCACCTGGCTGCACCGGATCGTCCTGAACAAGTGCATCGATCAGCTCCGCCGCGCCGAGGACGTGCTCACCGCCTTGACCGATGCCGACCGGGTGAGCGCCTCGGACGTCGATGCCGCTGTCGTCACCGCGGTCTTGGTGCACCGGGCCCTGGCCACGCTGCCGCCGGAGCAGCGCGCCGCCGTGGTGGCCGTCGACATGCACGGCTATTCCTGCAGCGACGCCGCCAGACTGCTGGGCGTGCCCGAGGGCACCGTCAAGAGCAGATGCTCGCGCGGACGGGCCCGGCTGGCGGTGCTGTTGGCAGAGCTGCGCCCGGCTCACCGAGACGCCGCGTGAACCGCTGCTGGTGATGTTGGACACTTACCCGGGTGGGGACCTCAGCGGATCAGCCCGCCCACGCCGCCCGGCCGGCACGCGATGGCGTGCGCCCGGCTGGGGTGGTCATCGGGATCGCCGCGATCGCGGTGGCTATCGGCGTGTCGGTTCCCACTTTGCTGAGCGACGCGGCCCCGGCCGCCGGCACCCTGACCACCGCACGCTCGCTCACGGTCGGTGTTCCTCGTCCGGTGATTCCGCTGTCGGGCGCCGAACTCGGCGCACTCCTGCACCAGCCGCCTGACCTGGGGTCCCTGCGGGATCCCTCGCGGCTGGCGTCATGTCTGAGCGGTTTGGGGTATCCCATCACCACGGCGGTGCAGGGAGCCCGCCCCGTCGAGATCAACGGCCGCCCGGCCGTCGTGCTGCTGTTGGAGTCCGAGCAACCAGGTGTGGTGAACGCTCTCGCCGTGGCGCCACAGTGCAGCGTGGCGCACACCGGGCTGTTCGCCGACACAACCGTCACCCGGCCGTGACACAGGCGGGAACACCCCCGCCTACGCTGTTGTTAACGAGATGCGGCGATCTGATCGCCGAACGACTGTGAGAAAGGCCCGCATGACTGACACATCGTCGAAGAACGGCCAGGCGCCGATTCATGACGTCATCATCATCGGCTCCGGTCCTGCCGGATACACCGCGGCTATCTACGCGGCTCGGGCAAACCTGTCGCCGGTGGTCTTCGAAGGCACCTCGTTCGGTGGTGCCTTGATGACCACCACCGAGGTGGAGAACTTCCCGGGCTTCCGCAACGGCATCATGGGTCCCGAACTCATGGACGAGATGCGTGAGCAGGCGCTGCGCTTCGGCGCCGACCTGCAGATGGAAGACATCGAGTCCGTCGACTTGGACGGGCCCGTCAAGACCGTCACCACAGGCGGCGGCGAGGTGTACCGCGCGCGTGCCGTGATTCTCGCCATGGGTGCCGCCGCGCGGTACCTGGGCGTTCCGGGCGAGCAGGAGTTGCTGGGGCGCGGTGTCAGCGCCTGTGCCACCTGCGACGGCTTCTTCTTCAAGGACCAGGACATCGCCGTGATCGGCGGTGGCGACTCCGCCATGGAAGAAGCGACCTTCCTGACGAAGTTCGCCCGCAGTGTCACGATCGTGCACCGACGGGACGAGTTCCGCGCGTCGCGGATCATGCTGGACCGCGCCGAGGCCAACGAGAAGATCAAGATCCTGACCAACACCCAGGTGGTCGCGGTCGAAGGCGAAGGCACCGTGACCGGGTTGCGCGTCCGCGACGCCATCACGGGCGAGGAGTCCACCCTGGCCGTGACCGGCGTGTTCGTCGCCATCGGCCACGATCCCCGCTCGGAACTGGTCCGCGGTCTCGTCGACCTGGACCCCGAGGGATACGTGCTGACCCAGGGCCGCACCACGGCCACGTCGCTGGAGGGCGTGTTCGCCGCCGGCGACCTGGTGGACCACACCTACCGACAGGCCATCACCGCGGCAGGCATGGGCTGTTCGGCCGCCATCGACGCCGAGCGCTGGCTCACCGACACTCCCGCCCCCTCCGAGACCCCCGAAACCCAGATGATTGGAGCACCCCAGTGAGCGCAGCAGACAGCAAGACGTTGACCGTCTCCGACGACTCGTTCGCCGAAGATGTCCTCAACAGCACCACCCCCGTGCTGGTCGACTTCTGGGCCACCTGGTGCGGCCCGTGCAAGATGGTGGCCCCGGTGCTCGAGGAGATCGCCGGTGAGAAGGCCGGTCAGCTCACTGTCGCCAAGCTCGACGTCGACGCCAATCCGGAGACGGCGAGGGACTTCCAGGTGGTGTCCATTCCCACCATGATCCTGTTCCAGAACGGCCAGGCCGTGAAACGCATCGTCGGCGCCAAAGGCAAGGCCGCGTTGCTGCGCGAGCTCGGCGAAGCGGTGTCCTGACAGCCTTCGGTCTCACCCGCTGACCCCAGGTAGGCGGCACGCGCGCCCGCCTGGCGTTTTCCGGAATCGGGCGCGGGTCTGAGAGAATACTGGCTAGTCTGCCTCGCCTGGTCGGCTGCTCATCGGCGGTCGAACCACCGTGACCGAAGGGCCCACACATGTCGACTCCGCGCCGCGCAGAAGCCGGTGACGCTCTGCGTCTTGGCGATCGTGGTGTCGCAGTGGCCGAAATCCGGGCGGCGCTCTCCGCGCTCGGGTTGGTCGAGAATCCCGACGACGACCTGACCACCGGCCGGCATGTCGCCCCCGATGTCTTCGACGCCGATCTCGACCACGCCGTGCGAGCCTTCCAACAGCGCCGTGGACTCCTGGTCGACGGGATCGTGGGCGAGGCCACCTACCGCGCGCTCAAGGAGGCGTCCTACCGGTTGGGGGCGCGCACTCTGCACCACCAGTTCGGCGCACCGATGTACGGCGACGATGTCGCCACCCTCCAGGCCCGCCTGCAGGATCTCGGTTTCTACACCGGCATGGTCGATGGCCACTTCGGCCTGCAGACCCACAATGCGCTCAGTTCCTACCAGCGCGAGTACGGCCTGGCCTCCGACGGTATCTGCGGCCCGGAAACGTTGCGCTCGTTGTACTTTCTGGGTTCCCGGGTCACCGGCGGCTCACCGCACGCCATTCGCGAAGAAGAGCTGGTGCGCCGGTCCGGCCCGAAGCTGTCCGGCAAGCGCATCATCATCGACCCGGGCCGAGGCGGCGCCGATCACGGGCTGATCACCCAGGGCCCGGACGGACCGATCAGCGAAGCGGATGTGCTGTGGGACTTGGCAAGTCGGCTCGAAGGCCGGATGACGGCCATCGGCATGGAGACGTTCCTGTCCCGCCCGGCCAACCACAGCCCTTCGGATGCCGAACGTGCGGCCACCGCGAACGCCGTCGGCGCTGATCTGATGATCAGCCTGCGCTGCGCCACCCAGGCCAGCCCCGCCGCCAATGGCGTGGCCACCTTCCACTTCGGCAACTCGCACGGTTCGGTGTCGACCATCGGCCGCAACCTGGCCAGCTTCATCGAACGAGAAGTGGTGGCGCGCACCGGGTTACGGGATTGCCGGACGCATGGCCGCACCTGGGACCTGCTTCGGCTGACCAGGATGCCCACCGTGCAGGTGGACATCGGCTACATCACCAACCCCCGCGACCGGGCGATGCTGGTGTCTCCCCAGACCCGTGACGCCATCGCCGAAGGTATTCTCGCGGCGGTCAAGCGGCTGTATCTGCTCGGCAAAAACGACCGTCCCACAGGAACTTTCACGTTCGCCGAGCTGCTGGCACACGAAGCCGCGATGGGTCAGGCGGCCGGGCGCTTCAGCGGTTCGTGATCTGCGCCGTTTTCTGACTGACGCAGGCGCCGGCGGAGGCGCCCACCGGGGCCTGTAACTGCGAGCTCTCGAGCAGTCGCTCCAGCGCCGCTTCGACTTCGGCCTTCCAACCGAGTCCCTTGTCGAGTTCCAGACGCAGGCGCGGAAAATACCGGTGGTGGGACACCACCACAAAGCCGACCTCCTGCAGGAAGTCGGCCTCGATCATGCACTGATCGAATGCGCAGTCCCCCAGCGCGAGCACCGCGGCGTCCAGAGTGTGATCCGCGGTCGCCGGATCCAGCAGTTCGGCCGCGTCCGCGGTGCGGCCGAACGCCTCGAGGGCCCGCACGCCGCGGCGGACCATCTCGGTGACCACGTGCGCCACCAGACTGTGCGCCAACCCGTCGCTTGCCGAACCCGGCTCAACTGCCATCGATGTCAGTAGCACCGCGTCGGCGCTCACCGGTGCGGTGGGAAAGCGCAGTGCTCGTGGCACCGCATGCGGCGGGGCATAGAGCACATATCCCAGACATGGCAGTTCGCTGTCGGCGTCCTCGTCGGCCGGAACGGTGGTGGCGACCTGCCCGCAGGAGCCCCACTCGAGCATGACCATCGACAGCCACGCTTCTTTTTCGAATTCGGGATCGGTCAGGTGGTCTTCTCCTCCGACCGTCTCCGGGGCCACCTCCCAGAACACGCACCGCCGCGCGTGCTTGGGCAGCTGCTCGAACGCTTCCAGGCGTAGCGGCGATATTCGAGCAGACACTTAGTTTCCCCGGCCTTTCTGCGGTGCGGACATGCGCCCTACGACGTCGGCATCGCGACCGCCGTCACTGCCCCCTTGCGTGGGGCCGTGCGAGCCGACCGACGAGTCGGACCATGTACCGAGCCCTTCCAGGATAGGAGAGAAGACCACTCCTCGGCCAGGAGCCGACCCGATCCCGCGACTCTGCTGGACATGTTGGCCAAACCGCAAGCAGTGCAACAGCTTTCCGTTGTACCAGCCCAACTCTCGGGCCCGGCGCAGAGCTGTCGTCACAGTGACGTTTCTACCTGGGGTGACCGGTCGCGGGTTTTCGGCGTTGTCACGACTTCGTTTGGTCCATCAAGTCGACGATCCGCTGCAGATCGTCAACGGATCCGAACTCCACCACGATCTTGCCTTTGCGCTTCCCCAAGCTGACGGTCACACGAGTGTCGAAGGTACCGGACAGCCGTTCCGCGACATCTTGTAGCCCCGGCATCTGGATCGGCTTGCGGCGCGGAGCCGCCGGGGACGGTCCGTCCCCCCGGTTCGCCAACGTGACGGCTTCTTCGGTGGCCCGGACCGACAATCCCTCGGCGACGATGCGTGCGGCCAGCTCCTCCTGCGCCTCGGCACCCGCTTCCAGAGCGAGCAGCGCGCGGGCGTGGCCGGCGGACAGGACACCCGCGGCCACCCGGCGCTGTACGGCGATCGGCAACCGGAGCAGCCTGATCATGTTGGTGATCAAGGGGCGCGATCGTCCGATGCGCGAGGCCAGTTCATCGTGCGTGACCCCGAACTCATCGAGCAGCTGCTGGTACGCCGCCGCTTCTTCCAACGGGTTCAACTGCGCCCGGTGGATGTTCTCCAGCAGCGCGTCGCGCAGCATGTCGTTGTCGGTGGTCTCGCGCACGATGGACGGGATGGTGGCCAGGCCCGCTTCCTGTGCGGCTCGCCAACGCCGCTCCCCCATCACCAACTGGTACCGCGCGGGTGCACCGGGACCGTCGACAGGAAGGGCGCGCACCACGATGGGCTGCATCAGCCCGAATTCTTTGATGGAGTGCACCAGTTCGGACAGCGCTTCTTCATCGAAGACCTGGCGCGGCTGCCGAGGGTTCGGCTCGATGGCCGCCGGATCGATCTCCCGGTACACAGCGCCGGCTTCGTTGGCGGGAGCCGGCGGTCCCCCGATCAACACATCAGCCGCGGCGCTGCCCAGCTTCGGGCTCAGTGCATCACGCTCGCCGTCGGCCGGGCCCGTGGGGATGAGGGCACCCAGGCCGCGGCCGAGACCGCCCTTGCGTCGTGACGGCTGGCTCATGCTTGTCCCTTCGGTGAGGCGGCGCCGCGTTCAGCGAGCTCGCGGCTGGCGTCCAGATAACTCATTGCCCCGCGCGAACCCGGGTCGTAATCGATGATCGTCATGCTGTAGCCGGGGGCTTCCGACACCTTCACACTGCGCGGGATCACGGTGCGCAGCACCTTCTCGCCGAAGTACCGCCGTACCTCATCGGCCACCTGATCGGCCAGCTTCGTGCGCCCGTCATACATCGTCAGCAGCACGGTGGTGACGTTGAGGCTTGGGTTCAGGTGCGCCTTCACCATCTCGATGTTGTTCATCAACTGCGAGACACCCTCCAGCGCGTAGTACTCGCACTGGATGGGGATCAGCACCTCGGGAGCGGCCACCAACGCGTTGAGGGTCAGCAGTCCCAAAGACGGTGGGCAGTCGATGAACACGTAGTCGAAGTCCGACTCTGCCAACTCGGCGAGCGCGTTCCGCAGTCGGTTCTCGCGCGCCACCATCGACACCAGTTCGATCTCCGCGCCGGCAAGATCGATGGTGGCCGGTACGCAGTACAGCCGGTGATTGTTCGGGCTCTGCTGCAGGGCCTCGTGTAACGGAATCTCGCCGATCAATACCTCGTACGACGAGGGTGTGCCGGACTGCCGACGTTCGATCCCCAAGGCGGTGCTCGCATTGCCCTGCGGGTCGAGGTCGATCACCAGAACCTTCAGTCCCTGCACCGCCAGCGCGGCGGCCATGTTGACCGCCGTCGTGGTCTTGCCGACGCCGCCCTTCTGATTGGCGATGGTGAACACCCGGCGCTGCAGGGGGCGCGGTAGGTGCTTCTGCTTGTGCAGGACATGCATCGCCCGTTCGGCCGCAGCGCCGATAGGGGTATCCGAGTCGCCCGGACTTGTCCCCCACGTTTCACGTGAAACATCAGTGTGGGACGAGCTCCCCGAGTGTGACACTGTCATCGACCCCTCCTGCCCGACGGCTTCCGCTGCCGGTCCTTGGACTCTGCTGCCCGCCGCGCGACGACCACGGTCGCCGGCGGATCTAGATACTCCCCGCCACATCTCATCACCTCTGCATCGACAATGCCCAACGAAGCCATCATCTGACCGTGCTCGGAAATCTCGGCTTCCGCACGATCCCCTTTCAGCGCGAGCATCATGCCGCCCGCCTTGAGCAAGGGCGCCGTCCATCGGGTCAGCTTGTCCAGGGATGCCACGGCCCGGGAGGTGACGAAGTCGAAGTCTGCTGCGGCGCGGACCGCCGGTTCCTCTGCCCGGTGCCGTGACACCTGGACCGTCGTCAACCCGAGCTCGTCGATCACGGCCTCCAGGAACACCGTCCGCCGGAGCATCGGTTCGATGAGCGTCAGGTCCAGATCGGGCCGCGCTATCGCCAACGGTATCCCGGGCAGCCCGGCACCACTGCCGACATCGGCTCCTCGCGCATCCCGCGCGATCAGCTCGCCGACCGCCGCGCAGTTGAGTAGGTGACGGTCCCACAGCCGATCGGTCTCGCGGGGGCCGATGAGGCCGCGTTCCACTCCGTCGGTAGCGAGCATCTCCGCATAGCGTTGGGCCAGCGGCAGCCGTTCGCCGAACACCTCGGCGGCCACCGCTGGCCCCGTCGCCGTACCGTCGTGTTTCACGTGAAACATCCTCCCGGTTCGACGCGCTTGAATCTGAGAACTACATGGATGTAACTACGGTCAGTCGACGAGGATGACCACGCGACGCGACGGCTCCACGCCCTCGCTCTCGCTGTGCACACCCGAGACGGCGGCCACTGCGTCGTGCACGATCTTGCGTTCGAACGGCGTCATCGGAGCCAGCTGCTCGCGTTCGCCGCTTTCCAGTACCCGGCGGGCCACCTTGTCGCCCAGTGCGGCAAGCTCCTCACGACGCTTGCGACGCCAGCTGGCGATGTCGAGCATGAGCCGACTGCGCTCCCCCGTCTTCTGATGCACAGCGAGCCGGGTCAACTCCTGCAGCGCGTCGAGCACTTCGCCCTTGCGCCCCACCAGCTTCACCAGATCGTCGCCGCCGTCGATGCTCACCACAGCCCGGCTACCTTCCACATCCAGGTCGATATCGCCATCGAAGTCCAGGATGTCCAGCAGCTCCTCCAGGTAGTCACCCGCGATCTCGCCTTCGGCGACAAGGCGCTCCTCGAGATCACCCGGTTTGCTCTCACCGTCAGCGGTCGCTTCCACCGCCGCATCCGTCTCGGTGTCGGTCGGCTGCTCGGTGATGTCCGCTTCAGTCATGTGTCTTCCATCCCTCTCAGTCACACTGTGGCTTCCACACGATGCCGGTGATCCTGCACAGCACCACAGTGTCGGTCTTTGAAGCTGTCCGGGAGGCCGTGCTCTGGCCTCAGCGGCAACTGATGATCAACGTTTCCGCTTCTTGGGTTTGGCTCCCGGCCGCGGCGTTCGGTTCTGGCCGGCGCCACTACCCGTAGCGGTGTTGGTCTTGGGAGCGCTGCCGTTGTCGCTCACCGGCTTGTCCGACGATTCTGCCGCGCCCTCGGCGGTGGTCGAGTCGGATACCTCACCCGAAGCGGTGGCCGCTCCAGCGGCGCCCGGCGACTTCTTCTTCGGCTTCGCACCCGGTGCCGGGGCGTTGGCCGCGCGACGCTCGATCGCCTCCTGCTTCTTGGCCTCTTCTTCCTTCTCGATGCGGCCGAAGACGATGTGCTGCTGCCCGAAGGTCCAGATGTTGTTGGCGAACCAGTACAAGATGATGGCCAGGGGCAGGAACGGACCACCGACGGTGACGCCGAGCGGGAACACGTACAGCGCGAGCTTGTTCATGATCGCGGTCTGCGGGTTCGCCGCAGCCTCCGGACTCTGCCGCGCAATGGAGGCACGGCTGTTGAAGTAGGTGGCCACACCGGCGGCGATCATGACCGGGACACCCACCAGGATCACGGCCACCCGGTTGAACTCGGTGAACGCGTCCAGACCCGTCGTCTGGATCATGGTGGCGCCCAGCGGCGCACCGAACAGGTTGGCGTCCAGGAAGTTGCGGACGTCGGCCGCACTGAAGAAGTAGTTCGCGGTCTGGGCGTTCTCGGCAACGGAGAGTTGCAGCTGCCCGAAACCCCCCTGCGTGCGGTTGAACGAGCGCAGCACGTGGAACAGACCGATGAACACCGGGATCTGGGCCAGCATGGGCAGGCAGCCGAGAATCGGGTTGAACCCGTGTTCGCGCTGCAGCTTCTGCATCTCCAGCGCCATGCGCTGACGGTCCTTGCCGTACTTCTTCTGCAGCGCCTTGATCTGTGGCTGCAACTCCTGCATCTGCCGCGTGGTGCGGATCTGCCGGACGAACGGCTTGTAGAGAATGGCACGCAAGGTGAAGACCAGGAACATCACCGCCAGCGCCCAGGCGAAGAAGTTGGACGGCCCCAGCAGGAACGCGAACGCTTTGTACCAGAGCCACATGATCCCGGACACCGGGTAGTAGATGATGTCCAGGCTGAACCAATTAAACATACGACTCGTTTCTGCCGCCGGTCACGGCATCTGGGTCTGGAGCACTGTGATGGCGTTCGGGTATCGGGTCCCATCCTCCCCGATGCCACGGACCGCATTTCGCGAGGCGGACCGCGCTCAACCAACTCCCCCGGACGAGACCGAATTCGGTCAACGCGTCGACGGCGTATTGGCTACAGGTGGGCGTGAACCGGCACGTCGGTAACCGCAGCGGAGACACGGTGTGCCGGTACAGCTGAATGAGGAAGATCAACGAGCGGAGCGGGAGCTGTGTCGCGCGTCGTGTGCGAGTGCTCACCGGCGGGCGCCCATCACCTTGTGGGACCGCTCCAGGCCGTTGCGGAGTTGCTGCTCGAGTTGAGCCGAAAGAGCATGCGCGCTACTGGGCAACGCGCGGATGACGATCCGTTCACCGGGATCCAGGGTGTCGATTACATGCCGGGCCACGTGACGCAGTCGCCGTGAGACGCGATGTCGCGTCACCGCCGAACCGACCGATTTGGAGACGACGAGACCGATCCGGGGGCCGTCGGCGCTGCCCTCGTCACGACGGACGTGGACGACGATGTCAGGCTGAACTGCCCGGACTCCCCGCTTGACGGTGGTGCCGAAGTCGGTGGACCGGGTCATCCGATACCGCGCGGGGAGCAACGTCCCGACTGCCCGTATCGGATCAGGCAGTCAGCGAACGACGCCCCTTGCGGCGCCGTCCGGTGACAATCGCGCGACCGGCGCGCGTGCGCATCCGAAGCCGGAATCCATGCACCCGTGCGCGGCGCCGGTTGTTCGGCTGGAAGGTCCGCTTGCCCTTGGCCACGGCTGTCTCTCCTTGTTGCGTCTGGCCACCGACACTCCACCTGCGTTTGCAGGCAAGCACGATGGCCGTTGGTAAGCTCATGCGTCTTGCTCGTAACCGGCGCGGTTCACACGGATCGACAAACCAATCCGGGTTCGCTGCCGTGCCGCCGACGTTCGGGCGACTGTTCGAGGGTACTGACGTGTTTGCGCTGGGTCAAACCTGCTCGTACAGGGACCTCTGCCGGCCCTGAGGGAGCCGCTGAGTACCGAAAACACCACCTTCACAACGGTCCCCGCCGGTCCCGCGCCGGCACGCTGCCGGAAGCTTTACGGAATGTTGTAGAACGGTTGGCACCCTGAGATAAAACTGTTAGCTTCTGCCAATGCCGTTTCCGACCGGGACGGCCCCAGACAACGAAGCGAGGATCCCGGGTCGTCTACCTCGCGGACGTCTCCGCCCTGGTCAACAGCCGGGCCCGTCTGTGAATCGAACCCGCGTCCTGTCGCCGCTAGACTGCCAGGCGAGGACAACCGTCCTGTCCACATCTGTGGATAACTTTGTGGACAGTTTTGTCGGCCAGGTGAGTTTCGCGTGAAAGTTGGGAAGTTTGAGCCAGGGGGGATCTGTCGTTGACCGATGATCCCGGTATCGCCTTCGCCACGATGTGGAGTGAGGTCGTTTCCGAACTCAACGGTGACCACTCCTTCGGGTCGGGCAGCAACGGCGAAAGTCTCATCCGGCCGCTCACTCCCCAGCAACGTGCCTGGCTGAAGTTGGTGCGGCCGCTGACCATCGTCGAAGGCTTCGCCCTGCTGTCGGTGCCGAGCAGTTTCGTGCAGAACGAGATCGAACGGCACCTGCGTATCCAGATCACCGACGCCCTCAGCCGGCGGCTCGGCCAGCGGGTCGAACTCGGCGTACGCATCGCGCCGCCCGAGGACACCGCCGACGACACCTCGGCACCCCCTTCTGCCCCGCCCCCCGCCAGTGCACCTGAACCCTCCGACGCCGACGAGGTCGACGAGGACAGTGAGGCGTTGGCCAGTGCGCACGAGAGTTGGCCGTCGTATTTCAACGGCCACCGCAACGCCCAGTCCACGCCCGCGTCCGAAGGTGCCAGCCTCAACCGTCGCTACACCTTCGACACGTTCGTCATCGGCGCCTCCAACCGGTTTGCGCACGCCGCCGCCCTCGCCATCGCAGAAGCTCCGGCCCGCGCGTACAACCCCCTGTTCATCTGGGGTGAGTCCGGTCTGGGCAAGACGCATCTGCTGCACGCCGCGGGCAACTATGCGCAACGACTCTTCCCCGGCATGCGCGTGAAGTACGTCTCCACCGAGGAATTCACCAACGACTTCATCAACTCGCTGCGGGACGACCGCAAGGTGGCGTTCAAGCGCAGTTACCGGGACATCGACGTCCTGCTGGTCGACGACATCCAGTTCATCGAGGGCAAGGAAGGTATCCAGGAAGAGTTCTTCCACACCTTCAACACCCTGCACAACGCGAACAAGCAGATCGTCATCTCCTCGGACCGGCCGCCCAAACAGCTGGCCACCCTCGAAGACCGGCTCCGTACCCGGTTCGAATGGGGCCTGATCACCGATGTGCAGCCGCCCGAACTCGAGACCCGCATCGCCATCCTGCGCAAGAAGGCGCAGATGGAACGCCTGGACGTGCCGCCCGACGTGCTCGAGCTCATCGCCAGCAGTATCGAGCGCAACATCCGCGAGCTCGAAGGCGCGCTGATCCGGGTGACGGCCTTCGCGTCGTTGAACCAGACTCAGATCGACAAGGCACTGGCGGAGATCGTGCTCCGTGACCTGATCGCCGACGCCGGCACCATGCAGATCAGTGCGGCCACCATCATGGCGGCCACCGCGGAGTACTTCGACACCACCGTCGAGGAGCTGCGCGGCCCGGGTAAGACCCGCGCCCTGGCTCAGTCGCGCCAGATCGCCATGTATCTGTGCCGCGAGCTCACCGACCTCTCCCTGCCGCGTATCGGTCAGGCTTTCGGCCGCGACCACACCACCGTGATGTATGCGCAGAAGAAGATCCTCAACGAGATGGCTTACCGCCGAGAGGTCTTCGATCACGTCAAGGAATTGACCGCGCGGATCCGTCAGCGCTCCAAGCGCTGAAACACACCCTTTCTGTTCGTCGGTACCGCGTGTCGTGCGCGTGTCGCCGCGGACGATCCTGCCGAAAAATTTCGTCACAGTGACCACACGCGTCTCGTCGTGTCCTGTGGACGGGGCTGTGCACAACCTGGTTACGCGCCCCCACAAACCTGGGAACGATCCGCACAACCCGACCGTGTCCACAGCCGCGGTCGCACCTGCGGACAATCATCCACTGATTCTCCACAGCCCCGTCACCGCTCTGGACTGCGGCGAAGCGGTGTCATCCCCAACATGCACAGCCCCTATTACTGTTACTCATCTATATCTCTAGATTTCTCTTCAACAGAAGGGGCTTGGGGAGATCTGCTCAACACCCAGTCCGTCCCAGCTCCGGAGCGAAATTGTCAGCGCGATCGATTAGCTTTCAAGTTCCAGGAGAAAGCTCTACGGTGGTTCTTCGACTGCGGCTACGGTCGTTGTGGCGGGGCTGGGTTCAATGACGTCATGGCGGTGTCTTGGTTCGTCCGGGAAGCCGTCGACGCTGAGCAACGCTGGACGTGATTTTTGTGATTGAAGGGACGCTATGGCCGTGGCCACGACGACAGTGGGACTGACCGATTTGAAGTTCCGCCTGGTCCGGGATGATTTCGCCGACGCCGTGGCATGGGTGGCACGTAACCTCCCGTCCCGGCCGACGGTGCCCGTGCTCGCCGGTGTGCTGCTGACCGGGTCCGATGAGGGCCTGACCATCTCCGGTTTCGACTACGAAGTCTCGGCCGAGGTGCAGGTGGCAGCCGAAATCGCTTCTCCAGGAAGCGTTTTGGTGTCAGGCCGGCTGCTCTCGGACATCACCCGCGCGCTGCCCAACAAGCCGGTGGACGTCAGTGTCGAAGGCACTCGTGTGTCACTGACCTGCGGTAGCGCACGTTTCTCCCTGCCCACCATGGCCGTCGAGGACTACCCGACCCTGCCGACCCTGCCGGATGACACCGGCGTGGTGGCCGCTGACCTGTTCGCCGAAGCCATCGGCCAGGTCGCGGTGGCCGCCGGCCGCGACGACACGCTGCCGATGCTCACCGGCATCCGCGTGGAGATCTCCGGTGACAATGTGGTGCTGGCCGCCACCGACCGTTTCCGGCTCGCCGTCCGCGAGGTGACCTGGTCATCGGATGGCGCGGGCACCGAGGCCGCTGTCCTGGTACCGGCGAAGACCCTCGCCGAAGCAGCCAAGACCGGAACCGCCGGCACGGATGTGCACCTGTCGCTGGGCTCCGGGCCCAGCGTGGGCAAAGAGGGGCTGCTCGGTATCCGCAGCAGCGGCAAGCGCAGCACCACACGACTTCTCGACGCCGAGTTCCCCAAGTTCCGGCAGCTGCTGCCGAATGAGCACACCGCGGTGGCCACCATCGGCGTGGCCGAGCTCACCGAGGCCATCAAGCGCGTGGCGCTGGTCGCCGACCGTGGGGCGCAGGTGCGGATGGAATTCGATGCCGGTGTGCTGCGGTTGTCGGCCGGCGCCGACGATGTCGGCCGGGCCGAGGAAGACCTTCCGGTGGAATTCGCCGGCGAACCGTTGACCATCGCGTTCAACCCCACCTATCTGACCGACGGACTGAGCTCCCTGCACTCGGAGCGGGTGTCGTTCGGTTTCACCACACCGAGCAAGCCCGCCGTGCTGCGGCCGGCTTCCGGAGATGACACCGACGCGACGCCCACAGGTAACGGTCCGTTCCCCGCGCAGCAGACGGATTATGTGTATCTCCTGATGCCGGTCCGCTTGCCGGGCTGATCCGCTAGCCACCAGGGATTCAAGGGAAAGGGTTTCGCATGCAGTTGGGTCTCGTGGGCCTGGGCAAAATGGGCTTCAACATGCGCGAACGGCTGCGTGAGGGCGGGCACGAGGTGGTGGGGTACGACCCCCGCCCGGAAGTCAGCGACGTGCCGTCGCTGGCAGCCTTGGCCGAAGCCCTCGAGGCACCGCGCGTGGTGTGGGTGATGGTGCCGTCGGGCCCGATCACCCACGACACCATCGTCTCCCTGGCTGAGGTGCTGGGTGAAGGCGATCTGGTGATCGACGGCGGCAACTCGCGCTACACCGAGGACGCCCCACACGCAGAATTGTTGGCGCAGAAGGGAACCGGGTTCGTCGACGCCGGGGTGTCCGGTGGTATCTGGGGTCTGACCGAAGGCTACGGGCTGATGGTCGGAGGTACCGACGCCGACATCGAACGGTTGATGCCGATCTTCGATGCGTTGCGTCCTCCGGGGCCGCGCGAGGACGGCTTCGTCCACGCCGGTCCGGTGGGAGCCGGGCATTTCACCAAGATGGTGCACAACGGTATCGAGTATGCGTTGATGACCGCCTATGCCGAGGGTTACGAGGTGCTGGCGGCCGAGGACCTGGTCAAGGATCCCCAGGCGGTGTACCAGGCGTGGACCAATGGCACCGTGGTGCGGTCCTGGCTGCAGCAGTTGCTGGCGAAGGCACTGAAAGAGGATCCGGGCCTGGCCCAGATCAGCGGCTACACCGAGGATTCCGGGGAAGGCCGGTGGACGGTGGAGGAGGCGATCCGGCTGCGGGTCCCGGTGCCCAGTATCGCCGCGGCGCTGTTCGCTCGCTTCCTGTCCCGTCAGGAAGACTCCCCGACCATGAAAGCCGTTGCGGCACTGCGTAATCAATTCGGCGGCCACGCGGTCAAGCGGGTCGGGCTGTCCGGATAACCTGCGTTGTTCGTCCGACACCTCGGTTTGCGTGATTTCCGGTCCTGGGAGACAGTCGACCTGGACCTGGAACCGGGGCGCACCGTCTTCATCGGGCCGAACGGCCACGGAAAGACGAATCTCGTTGAAGCGCTGTGGTATTCGTCGACGCTGAATTCGCACCGGGTGGCCACGGACGCACCGTTGATCAGGGCCGGCGCCCCGCGTGCACTGGTGTCGACGATCGTCGTCAACGAAGGCCGGGAACTGGCAGTCGATCTGGAGATCGCCGCCGGACGCGCCAACAAGGCGCGGTTGAACAGGTCGCCGGTGCGCAGCCCTCGCGAGGTGCTCGGCGTTCTGCATGCGGTGTTGTTCGCCCCTGAGGACCTGGCACTGGTGCGCGGCGACCCCAGTGAGCGTCGTCGTTATCTCGATGATCTGGCTACCGTGCGCCGCCCCCGAATCGCCGGTGTGCGTGCGGATTACGACCGTGTGCTCAAACAGCGCACCGCTTTGCTCAAGACCGCCTCCGGTGCCAGGTTCCGCGGCGACCGGTCGGCGTTGGACACCCTCGACGTGTGGGATGGGCACTTGGCGGTGCACGGAGCGCAGCTCATCGCGGCGCGGTTGCAACTCGTCGCGGCCTTGGCCCCGGAGGTGGAGAAGGCCTACCAGGTGCTGGCGCCGTCGTCGCGGCCGGCGTCGATCAACTACCGCAGTTCGATCGAGCAGGTCCGGGAACCCGGAGCCGCACAGGACCCCGAGTTCCTGGAAGCGGCCTTGTTGGATGCGTTGGCGAGGCGCCGTGACGCCGAACTGGAGCGCGGCGTGTGCCTGGTGGGTCCGCACCGCGATGATCTGGAGTTGTATCTGGGCGAGCAGCCGGCGAAAGGCTTTGCCAGTCACGGGGAGTCGTGGTCGATGGCGCTGGCCTTGCGGTTGGCGTCCTACGAACTGCTGCGTGGTGAAGGCACCGATCCGGTGTTGCTGCTCGACGACGTTTTCGCCGAGTTGGACACCGCGCGGCGGCGCGCCCTGGCCGGGGTGGCGGCATCGGCCGAACAGGTGCTGGTGACGGCCGCGGTGGAAGAAGATGTACCGGCCGAGTGGGATGTTCGGCGGGTTCACATCGATCTGCAGGACTCCGACAATGGACGAATCTCGGTGGTGACGTCGTGACAGAGGAACGTGACGGGTCGGCTCCGGACACCCCTCCCCCACACCTGGCGGGAATGGACCTGGTGCGACGGGCCCTCGAGGAGGCGCGTGGTGCGGCGCGCAGCCAGGGTAAGGACACCGGGCGAGGCGGGCGCTCCCCGGTCACCCGGCGCACGGTGGCCGGACGGGGTCGGCGCACCTGGTCGGGGCCCGGTCCCGATCATCGGGACCCGCAGACCCTCGGCGCGGCCACCCGTGACATCTCGAAAAACCTCGGTTGGAGCAAGCGGGTGGCCGAGGGCGCGGTGTTCGGTCAATGGGGCACCGTGGTAGGTGAGCAGATCGCCGAGCATGCCACGCCCACTTCGTTGCGTGACGGTGTGCTCAGTGTGACGGCGGAATCGACCGCGTGGGCGACGCAGCTGCGGATGGTCCAATCACAACTGCTGGCCAAGATCGCGGCCGCCGTCGGCGACGGTGTGGTGACATCGATGAAGATCACCGGACCGACCGCGCCGTCCTGGCGTAAGGGCCCGTTGCACATCGCGGGTCGCGGACCCCGCGACACCTACGGCTGATCGGCTGTCGATCTTACCCGTTCAGAGCCGCAGTGAGCCGGTTTTGTGCCCGGGAAGCCGTCGTGAGGCACCTGTGGCCGAGAAGTTCTCTGCACGGCGCAACTAGCCAGGTGGAAACGCGCCCTGAGCATCGGTGCTGTCGGTCGCAAGCGGTAGAATCGTGAGGTAAGACCTGCTGCGGTGCTCGACCGCGCATGCACAACCCCAAGGAGACGCGTCCAACGTGGCTGCCCAAGACCAGTATGGTGCCGATTCGATCAAGGTTCTCGAAGGACTCGAAGCAGTACGTAAACGTCCCGGTATGTATATCGGTTCCACCGGGGAACGAGGCCTCCACCATCTCATCTGGGAAGTCGTCGACAACGCGGTTGACGAAGCCATGGCCGGCTTCGCCACCAAGGTCGACGTGCGCATCCTCGAAGACGGTGGTGTCGAGGTCACCGATGACGGCCGCGGTATCCCCGTCGCCATGCACGCGACGGGCATTCCCACCATCGACGTGGTGATGACCGTCCTGCACGCCGGCGGCAAGTTCGAAGAGGGCGCCTACCAGGTGTCCGGGGGTCTGCACGGCGTGGGCGTCTCCGTGGTGAACGCACTGTCGACGCGCCTCGAGGCCGATGTCCGCAAGGACGGTTTCGAGTGGTTCCAGACCTATGACAAGTCGGTACCCGGCACCCTCAAGCAGGGTGACAAGACCAAGGAGACCGGTACCACCATCCGGTTCTGGGCCGATCCCGACATCTTCGAGACCACCACCTACGACTTCGAGACGGTGGCCCGGCGGCTGCAGGAAATGGCATTCCTGAACAAGGGCCTGACCATCAACCTCAGCGACGAGCGTGTCACCGCCGTCGAGGTGGTCGACGACGTGGTCAGCGACACCGCCGAAGCGCCGAAGTCGGCGGAAGAGAAGGCCGCGGAATCGGCCGCGCCGCACAAGATCAAGCACCGCACCTTCCATTACCCCGGCGGCCTGGTCGACTTCGTCAAGCACATCAACCGCACCAAGAACGCCATCCAGGCAAGCGTCATCGATTTCGACGGCAAGGGCCCCGGTCACGAGGTCGAGATCGCCATGCAATGGAACGCGGGCTACTCGGAGTCGGTGCACACCTTCGCCAACACCATCAACACCCATGAGGGTGGTACGCACGAAGAGGGTTTCCGTGCCGCGCTCACCACGGTGGTGAACAAGTACGCCAAAGACAAGAAGCTGCTCAAGGACAAGGATCCGAACCTCACCGGTGACGACATCCGCGAAGGTCTGGCGGCGGTCATCTCGGTGAAGGTGTCCCAGCCCCAGTTCGAGGGGCAGACCAAGACCAAGCTCGGTAACACCGAGGTTAAGTCGTTTGTGCAGAAGATCTGCAACGAAGAGCTGCAGCACTGGTTCGATGCCAATCCTGCCGAGGCAAAAACCGTTGTGAACAAAGCAGTTTCGTCCGCGCAGGCCCGTATCGCGGCGCGCAAGGCCCGCGAGCTGGTGCGCCGCAAGAGCGCCACCGACATCGGCGGCCTGCCCGGCAAGCTGGCCGACTGCCGGTCCACCGATCCGAGCAAGTCCGAACTGTATGTGGTGGAGGGTGACTCGGCCGGCGGCTCGGCCAAAAGCGGCCGCGACTCGATGTTCCAGGCGATCCTGCCGCTGCGCGGCAAGATCATCAACGTCGAGAAGGCCCGTATCGACCGGGTGCTGAAGAACACCGAAGTCCAGGCCATCATCACCGCGCTGGGCACCGGTATCCACGACGAGTTCGACATCGCCAAGCTGCGCTATCACAAGATCGTGCTGATGGCCGACGCCGACGTCGACGGGCAGCACATCTCGACGTTGCTGCTGACCCTGCTGTTCCGGTTCATGCGACCGCTGATCGAGAACGGGCACGTGTTCCTGGCGCAGCCGCCGCTGTACAAGTTGAAGTGGCAGCGCAGCGAGCCGGAGTTCGCCTACTCCGACCGCGAGCGCGACGGCCTGCTCGAGGCCGGCCGGGCCGCGGGTAAGCGGATCAACGTCGACGACGGCATCCAGCGCTACAAGGGTCTGGGTGAGATGGACGCCAAGGAACTGTGGGAAACCACCATGGATCCGTCGGTGCGGGTGCTGCGCCAGATCACCCTCGACGACGCCGCGGCCGCTGACGAGCTGTTCTCGATCCTGATGGGTGAGGACGTGGAGGCCCGCCGCAGCTTCATCACCCGAAATGCCAAAGACGTTCGCTTCCTCGACGTCTGACGACGTTGCGTCTCAATGACAACCGGTAGAAGGAACTAGATGACTGACACCACGTTGCCGCCTGGCGACGAAGCCGGCGACCGGATCGAACCGGTCGACATCCAGCAGGAGATGCAGCGCAGCTACATCGACTACGCCATGAGCGTGATCGTCGGCCGCGCGCTGCCGGAGGTGCGCGACGGTCTCAAACCCGTGCACCGCCGTGTGCTGTACGCCATGTACGACTCCGGTTTCCGGCCGGACCGTGGGCACGCGAAATCCGCCCGCTCCGTTGCGGAAACGATGGGCAACTACCACCCGCACGGCGACTCGTCGATCTACGACACCCTGGTCCGCATGGCCCAGCCGTGGTCGCTGCGCTACCCGCTGGTCGACGGCCAGGGCAACTTCGGTTCGCCGGGTAACGATCCGCCAGCGGCGATGCGGTACTGTCTCTCGGGCGATGCTCTCGTGCGGCTGCCCCTGGGGCAGGCTGTGCGCATAGACGGTGTGGTTCCGGGTGCCAAACCCAACTCCGACAACGCCATTGATCTGAAGGTCAATGACCGGCATGGTAATCCCGTGACAGCTGACCGGCTGTTCCATTCCGGTGAGCATCAGACTTACACGGTGACCACGTCCGAGGGCTACACGGTCACGGGTACCGAGAACCATCCGCTGCTGTGTTTGGTGGATGTCGGCGGTGTTCCGACCTTGCTGTGGAAACTGGTCGAGGAGATTCGACCAGGTGACACAGTGGCGCTGCAGCGCACCGAGCCAATGGAATTCGGCCCAGCAGACTGGGAGGCAACCCTCGAGGCGCTACTGGCGGGGGCCTTCATCAGCGAGGGTTATGTATCGGAAACCCGCGCCGGGTTCGCGAACCTCGATGTCGACTACTTCACCATGGTCGTTGCGGCCTATGATGCGGTGGTCGGTGGGAATCGGTGCGTTTGCCTCAAGGCGAACGGGTCTTATTCCCCTATTCATACTCTGAGTGTTGGCAATACCTCAGCACTTCAGAAGAGCCGCCTGTGGAGCCTCGTCGGCCAGAAGTCCTCGGACAAGTTCGTCCCCGACTGGATCTGGCAGTCGCCGGCGGCCGTGAAACGCGTCTTCCTGCAGGCGTTGTTCGAAGGCGATGGCTCCTGCTCGAGCCTGCCGCGTAACACGATCCAGGTTTCCTACTCGACGCGCAGCGAGCAGCTGTCGAAGGACGTTCAACAGATGCTGTTGGAGTTCGGTGTCGTGTCTCGCCGATACCGCCATGCGGTTGGTGAGTACAAGGTCGTCCTGACCAATCGCGCTCAGGCAGAACTGTTCTCCCGCCAGATCGGTTTCGGCGGCATCAAGCAGGACAAGTTGCTCCGTATCCTCGCCGAGCTTCCGGCTGATGCGGCGGGGCTGGATCGCGACTTCGTTCCTGGCTTGGCGCGCTTCATCCGTGAGCACAGCGGCGGACGTTGGGCCGACAAGGAATGGCTTCGCAAACACAACATCGACAGGGTTTCCCGCTGGCAGCGTGACGGGGCTGAAATTCTCAGCCATATCGCCGATCCCGATGTTCGTGCCATCGCCACCGACCTCACCGACGGCCGGTTCTACTACGCCACGGTGGCGTCTGTCGAGGATGCGGGCGTCCAACCGGTGTACAGCCTGCGGGTAGACACCGAGGACCACGCCTTCGTCACCAACGGGTTCGTCAGTCACAACACCGAGGCCCGACTCACTCCCCTGGCCATGGAGATGCTGCGTGAAATCGACGAGGAGACAGTCGATTTCATTCCGAACTACGACGGCCGGGTCCAGGAGCCGACGGTTCTGCCGAGCCGGTTCCCCAACCTGCTGGCCAATGGTTCCGGCGGTATCGCCGTCGGTATGGCCACCAACATCCCGCCGCACAACCTCCGGGAGTTGGCCGAGGCCGTCTACTGGTGCCTGGAGAACCACGAGGCCGACGAAGAGGCCACGCTGTCCGCGGTGATGGAGCGGGTCAAGGGGCCCGACTTCCCCACCCACGGTCTGATCGTCGGGTCACAAGGAATCCAGGACACCTACACCACGGGTCGCGGTTCCATCCGGATGCGCGGCGTCGTCGAGATCGAGGAAGACAGCAAGGGCCGCACTTCCCTTGTCATCACTGAACTTCCGTATCAGGTCAACCACGACAACTTCATCACCTCGATCGCCGAGCAGGTGCGCGACGCCAAGCTCAGTGGCATCTCGAACATCGAGGACCAGTCCAGTGACCGGGTGGGCCTGCGGATCGTCATCGAGCTCAAGCGTGACGCCGTGGCCAAGGTGGTGCTGAACAATCTTTACAAGCACACCCAGCTGCAGACCAGCTTCGGTGCCAACATGCTCTCGATCGTCGACGGCGTGCCGCGCACGTTGCGGCTGGATCAGCTGATCCGCCTGTACGTCAACCATCAGTTGGACGTCATCGTGCGGCGCACCCGGTACCGGTTGCGCAAGGCCAACGAGCGGGCCCACATCCTGCGTGGTCTGGTCAAGGCACTCGATGCCCTCGATGAAGTGATCGCGTTGATCCGGGCTTCGGCCAGCGCCGATGTGGCACGCACCGGCTTGATGGAGCTGCTGGATGTCGACGAGATCCAGGCCCAGGCGATCCTGGACATGCAGCTGCGCCGCCTGGCGGCCCTGGAACGCCAGCGCATCGTCGACGACCTGGCCAAGATCGAAGCCGAGATCGCCGATCTCGAGGACATCCTGGCCAAGCCGGAGCGCCAGCGCGCCATCGTCCGCGACGAGCTCAAGGAGATCGCCGAGAAGTACGGCGACGACCGTCGCACCCGGATCATCGCCGCCGACGGCGACGTCACCGACGAGGATCTGATCCAGCGCGAGGACGTCGTCGTCACGATCACCGAAACCGGCTACGCCAAGCGCACCAAGACCGACCTGTACCGCAGCCAGAAGCGCGGCGGCAAGGGCGTCCAGGGCGCGGGGCTCAAGCAGGACGACATCGTGGCGCACTTCTTCGTGTGCTCGACGCATGACTGGATCTTGTTCTTCACCACGCAGGGACGGGTGTATCGCGCCAAGGCCTACGACCTGCCGGAGATGTCGCGGACCGCACGCGGCCAGCATGTCGCGAACCTGCTGGCCTTCCAGCCGGAGGAGCGCATCGCCCAGGTCATCCAGATCAAGAGCTACGAGGACGCGCCGTATCTGGTGCTGGCCACCCGCAACGGGTTGGTGAAGAAATCCAAGTTGGTGGACTTCGACTCGAACCGTTCTGGCGGCATCGTCGCGGTGAACCTGCGTGACGGTGACGAGCTGGTGGGTGCGGTGCTGTGTTCGGCCGAAGACGATCTGCTGCTGGTCTCGGCCAACGGTCAGTCGATCCGCTTCTCAGCTACCGATGAGGCACTGCGGCCGATGGGCCGGGCCACCTCCGGTGTGCAGGGTATGCGCTTCAACGAAGACGACCGGTTGCTGTCGCTCAATGTGGTGGTCGAGGGCACGTATCTGCTGGTCGCGACGGCCGGTGGCTATGCCAAGCGGACCTCCATCGACGAGTACACGGTGCAGGGTCGCGGTGGCAAAGGCATCCTCACGATCCAGTACGACCGGCGTCGTGGCAGTCTTGTCGGAGCATTGATCGTCGATGACGAGACAGAGCTGTACGCCATCACCTCGGGCGGCGGGATCATCAGGACCGCGGCCCGCCAGGTTCGCAAGGCCGGACGTCAGACCAAGGGTGTTCGGTTGATGAACCTCGGCGATGGCGACACACTGTTGGCGATCGCGCGCAATGCCGAAGATTCGGACGCTGAGGATCTCGAGGCCGTTGACGGCAACGAGCCCGAGGCCTGACGGTCGCGCTGACAAGTGAGCCGCTGACGCGGCGACCACAAGGAGCACAGTGAGTTCACCGAAGGAACCGGGCCACAACGGACCCGGGGATGGCGCCGCCAACGGGCACACCGGCGAGCGGGCCGGAGCAGGCGCCAGGCCTGCTCCCCCGCCCGCCCGGGTGGGAGAGCAGGGACCTCCGACCCAGCGGCTGAGCGACGGCGGCGACGTCCCGCCGTGGCAGCGCGGATCGGGTCGCCCCCAGCAGTCCGGTCCGGTGCGGCCGGTCGAGTCCCAGCGCACCGAACAGCAGCGCCCAGCGGCCCAGGAGAACCGTCAGGCGCGCTACCTGGCCGGCTCCGCCGCCCCGGGTACGGCGGTGCAGACGCCCACCGACTCGGATCTGCCCCGCCCCAAGGAGTACGCCAGCGAGTTGCCGGATCTGTCCGGTCCGAACCCACGCAGCGGGCCGCGTAAGCCGGCTGACCCCGCAGCGCAGCGGTCCGGCGGCGGTAACCGTGTCCAGGTGGCTCCGGGCCGGAGCAAGGGCGGGCCGGTGCGGGCCAGTATGCAGATCCGTCGCGTCGACCCGTGGAGCGCGCTGAAGGTGTCGCTACTGCTGTCGATCGCGCTGTTCTTCGTGTGGATGATCGCGGTGGCGATCCTGTACCTGGTCCTCGGCGGCATGGGTGTGTGGACGAAGTTGAACAGCAATGTCGGCGATCTGCTGACCAGCACCGGCGGCAGCGGCGGCGAGCTGGTCTCCAGCGGCACGATCTTCGGCGGCGCGCTGCTGATCGGCCTGGTCAACATCGTGGTGCTGACCGCTCTGGCCACGGTCGGGGCGTTCATCTACAACCTCACCACCGACATCGTCGGCGGCGTGGAAGTCACCTTGGCCGACCGGGACTGAGCCGTTTTGGTTGCGGGGGCACCCGTGCGGTAATCTCGTCGCTCGGTTGTCCCACGTACGGGCCTATAGCTCAGGCGGTTAGAGCGCTTCGCTGATAACGAAGAGGTCGGAGGTTCGAGTCCTCCTAGGCCCACCAAAGCCCGCGGACGGCCAACAGGAAGGGTGCACCGTGAAACGGTTGCTCGTGCTGTTGGCGGTCATCGCAGCGGGTGTGGCGGTGATACGGTCCCGGCGGGGTGTCGAAGTCTGGCACACGGCCGACGATCCCACCGGCGACAAGGGGCCTTAGCTCAGTTGGTAGAGCGCTGCCTTTGCAAGGCAGATGTCAGGAGTTCGAATCTCCTAGGCTCCACACTTCTCGATCATCACGACCATGCCGAGTTCCACGGCATGGTCGTTTGTGTTTTCACGGGCTGGCGAGCGCGGACTGCGGGCCTCCGGGCAGGGGTTACAGTGTGCCGGCCAGGGATTCTCACGCGTTGTCGGCGACGAGTTCGAGCCATGCGCTCTGCGACGTGATCGAGGCCATCGACGAGCTGAAAGTCGGTATCGTGCACATTCGTTCCGAAGAACCCCCCGGGCGATGAGCGGCGCGCTGGACGGCGTGGTCGTCGCCGACTTCTCCAGGGTCCTGGCAGGGCCCTACGCCACCATGATGCTCGCCGACATGGGCGCTGAGGTGATCAAGATCGAGCGGCCCGGACTCGGCGATGACACCCGGTCGTGGGGACCCCCGTACGACTCCCAGGGCACCGCGACGTACTTCACGTCCGTGAACCGCAACAAGTCCTCTGTCGTGATCGATCTGCACACCGCCGAGGGCATTACCGCAGCACGGGAGATCGTCGCGAGGGCGGATGTGCTGGTGGAGAACTTCAGGGCCGGCACCATGGAGCGTTTCGGGCTCGGATACGAACATCTGCGCGAGGAGTTCCCGGCGCTGGTGTACTGCTCGATCACCGGTTTCGGCGCGGGCGCCGGGGCGGCACTGCCCGGTTACGACCTGCTGGTGCAGGCGATGGGCGGGTTGATGAGCATCACCGGACCCGATGCTGGCACGCCTACCAAAGTGGGCGTGGCCGTCGTCGACATCATCACAGGCCTGCACGCGGCCACCGGGATCCTCGCCGCGCTGCGGCACCGGGACCACACCGGGGCAGGACAACTCGTGCACACAGCGCTGCTGCCGTCACTACTGTCGGCCCTGACCAACCAGGCCTGCGCCTATCTGGGCGCCGATGCGCATCCCACCGCGATGGGCAATCGTCACCCCAGCATTGCGCCGTACGAGACGTTCGACACTGCCGATCGGCCCATCGCACTGGCCGTTGGCAATGACAAGCAGTTCGCCGCGCTGGCCGGCGTGCTCGGCCACCCGGAGTGGGCGCGGGATCCCCGCTTCGTCACCAACGCCGCACGGGTGGGGCACCGTACGGAACTGATCGAGTTGCTCACCGCCGCCCTGCGCACCGCCACCGCCCCGGAGTGGACCGCACGGCTCACCGAGGTGGGAGTGCCTGCAGGACCGGTGAATTCAATTGCCGAGGCATTCGACGCCGCGGCCGCGCTCGGGCTGCAACCGGAAGCCGTGATCCCGGGTTCGCCGGTGCGCACGGTGCGAAATCCGATCGAGTTCTCACTGACCCCGGTGACGTACCGGTCGGCTCCGCCGGCGCTCGGCTGACCGGCTAGGGCCGGGGTTCGACCTGCACGCTGGGCGGGAGCGGCGAAGGTTCGGGCTGGCGCGTGCGGCGGATCACCGAGAAGGCCACCGCGCCCACTCCCAGTACCGCGACACCGGCGCCGGCGAGCACCAGCAGGCGGGGACGCCGACGGGGCTTGCGGGCGTCCTGGATCGCGGCGGGCAAGGTGGCGACCACTGCCTGGGCGGCGCTGAGCTCGCGGGCCACTGTGCCCTGGATGACGTCCTGCGCGGCGGCCAGCTCCTTGCGCAGCCGGCTCTTGCGGTACTGCTGCCGGACACTGGCGGCGGTGGCAGACACCGATTGTGCGCTCAGGCCTACGGCGCCGCGGGCGATGTCGACGGGACCCACGGCGGTGTGGGCGAGGCCGCGGCCCAGACGCTGGCGCGGGGTCAAGCGGGAGTCGGTCTTGGAAGTCATGGAATGCCTCTCTGCGACGGTCAGCACGGACTTTAGAGCCTGCCATCAACGGCAAGCACACGGGTCCGATGCGGGCAGGCAGTGGGTCCCACCGGAGCGTTCATCCGGCAGTGGCAGACTGTGAAACCGTGACTAGCTCCATTCAGACCGCCACTGCAACGCTGCACACCAATCGTGGCGACATCAAGATCGCGCTGTTCGGTAACCACGCCCCCAAGACCGTCGCGAACTTCGTCGGGCTGGCTCAGGGCACCAAGGAGTACTCGACGGAGAACGCGTCGGGCAGTGCCTCCGGCCCGTTCTACGACGGTGCGGTGTTCCACCGCGTCATCGAGGGCTTCATGATCCAGGGTGGTGACCCCACCGGCACCGGCCGCGGCGGACCGGGCTACAAGTTCGCCGACGAGTTCCATCCGGAACTGCAGTTCGACAAGCCGTATCTGCTGGCCATGGCCAACGCAGGCCCGGGCACCAACGGCTCGCAGTTCTTCATCACCGTGGGCCAGACTCCGCACCTGAACCGCCGGCACACCATCTTCGGTGAGGTTGTCGACCCCGAGTCGCAGAAGGTGGTCGACGCCATCGCCACCACCGCGACCGATCGCAACGACCGTCCCACCGAGCCGGTGGTCATCGAGTCGATCACCATTTCTTGATGTCGTCCTGACGGACGTCGGCGGCGCGCTGACCACTGCGGTGGTCGGTGCGCCGCTGTGCTTTTCAGCGGGTGTAGCCGGCGGCTGTCAACGCGTCGAGCACCTCGAGCGGGTTGGTCCCCAGATCCCAGCGGGTGAAGACGTGTAGCCGCTCGTCGGTGGACTCGATCTCCAGGAGTTGGACTTTCCGGCCGATTCGCCGGAACTCGGTGATCCTGATCAGCGCGATGTCGGAGCGCTGCAGATGCCTGGTCGAGAACCAGTTGCGGATCTCCAGCCCGGAGGCGGTGATTGCTAGTTTCGGGCGTGCGCGCCACGAGAAGCTTGCAAACACAATCAGACCCACTGCGGCAACCCCGGTGAGGAACCGGCCGGGCGCGTCTGTGATCAGAGTCACACACGCGATAGCCATCACCAGACCGGCAAGGCCCAGAGCTGCGACTCCGGCCGTACGAGGGCCCCAACTAGTTTGCTGGACGGCATTCATAGGGTGCCTCACCACTGCAGACGAAGTTATCCACAAGCGCTATCCACAATGGGGATGAATAACACGCGTGTGATTGGCGGCCGGATCGTTGCCGATCTGGCCGGCCAGTTCCGACGGGTTCGAGTTCAGAGAGTCTGCGTGGGAGGTCAGCGCCACCGCATCGTCAGCAAAAGACCGGTGATCATGAAGGCAAAAGCAATTGCGTAGTTCCACGGACCCAGATCGGCCATCCACTGCAACTCCGAGGACGCGAGCTGGAACACCAGCAGCCAGGCCAGTCCGATGAGCATCAGGCTGATGAAAAACACCACGAACCACACCGGTGACGGCCCGGCTTTCACCTTGACCGGCGTGCGGCTGACCGGGTTGACGGTGAAGTCGTTCTTCTTGCGAACCTTGGACTTGGGCATGGTTACCTTCGTGGGGCGGTCAAACGGGTGCGACGATGGATAGGACCTGACCGAGCCTAGCCCAGCCGAGCCCGTACCCGAGAATTCCCGAGCGGGGAGGACCACATGAAAAACGACACGTCCACCACCCGGGCCGCTGCCTGGCGCTGGGGTGTACCGGTGGTCTGCCTGCTGGCCGGGCTGTTGTTGGCCGCCACCCACGGCGTGTCAGGAGGCGACGAGATCCGCCGCAGTGATTCGCCGCGCCTGGTCGACCTGGTGCGGCAGTCCCAGCGATCGGTGGACCGGCTCAGCGCCCAGCGCGACGACCTGGCCTCGGCGATCGACAACACCCACGGCGGTTCCTCCGATCGCGCACTGGCCGCCATGCAGGCCCGCGCGGCGGAACTCTCCGACGAAGCCGGGGTGGACGCCGTGCAGGGCCCGGGGCTGATCATCACCTTGACCGACGCTCAGCGCGACGCCAACGGCCGGTTTCCCCGCGACGCCTCCCCCGACGACCTGGTGGTGCACCAGCAGGACATCCAGGCCGTGCTGAACGCGCTGTGGACGGCCGGCGCCGAAGCCATCCAGATGCAGGATCAACGGATCATCGGCACCTCGGCGCCCCGCTGTGTGGGCAACACGTTGCTGTTGAACGGTCGTACCTACAGCCCGCCGTACACGATCATGGCGGTCGGCAACGTCTCGGCCATGCAATCCGCGCTGGCCGACGCACCGCTGGTGACGCTGTACAAGCAGTACGTGGTGCGATTCGGGCTCGGCTACACCGAGCAGGTGCAGGACGAGATCAACATCGTCGGGCACAACGAACCGCTGCGGATGCGCTACGCCCAGCCCACCGGCCCGATCAGCTACTGACGGGGGCCTGATCGTCCTGGGGATCCCGGCGAGCCCGAGCGGGCCCACTCCCCCACCGCGAACCGCAAAACGCCAGGTAGCCTGTCACGGTGCGTGTCCTCGTCGTCGACAATTACGACAGCTTCGTGTTCAACCTCGTGCAGTACCTCGGTCAGCTCGGGGTGTCCGCGGAGGTCTGGCGCAACGATGACGAGCAGCTGGGGTCCGACTCGTTGATCGAGAAGGCCGCCGCGGAGTTCGACGGGGTGCTGCTCAGCCCGGGCCCCGGCACCCCCGAGCGGGCCGGCGCGTCGATCCCCCTGGTCCGCGCCTGCGCCGACGCCCAGACACCCCTGCTCGGAGTGTGCCTCGGCCACCAGGCCATCGGGGTGGCCTTCGGCGGCACCGTCGACCGGGCACCCGAACTGCTGCACGGCAAGACCAGCACCGTGTTCCACACCAATGTCGGGGTGTTCGCAGGGCTGCCGGATCCGTTCACCGCCACCCGGTACCACTCGCTGACCATCCTGCCCGAGACCATGCCGGCCGAACTCGAGGTCACGGCCCGCACCCGCGGCGGTGTGGTGATGGGTGTGCGGCACACCGCGCTGCCGATCCATGGGGTGCAGTTCCACCCGGAGTCCATCCTCACCGAGGGTGGGCACCGCATGCTGGCGAACTGGCTGGCCGCCTGCGGCGAAGCCCCCGAGGAGACGCTGGTGCGCCGGCTGGAGACCGAAGTGGCCGACGCGGTGGCCGCGGCTACTGCGCGAAGCTGAGCGAGATCGACGCGTCGAACCGCAGCGCCTCACCGGCGGCCGGGTCCTGGGTCACCACCCCGTTGGTGGGAACCCCGCTGTTCTGTGCATTCGGGAGTTTGACCAGGTTGCCCGTCCACCCCAGCGACTGCAACAGCGGCCGAGCATCGTCCCAGAACTGCCCGCGCAGGTTTGGCATGACGAACTGGTTGCCGCGCGACACCTGGATCTGGATCACGTCGGTCACCGGGACGTTGGTGCCGGCGGGTGGATTGGTGCGCAGCACCGTCCCCGGCGGCTGGGTGCTGTCGACATCCACCTGCAGGGTGTTCGAGAACCCGGACTGGGTCAGCAGCGCCCGGCAGTCATCGCCGCTCAGACCGGAACAATCCGGCACCGGCTTGCTACCCGGACCGGACCCGATGACGATGATGATCTGGTTGGTGATCGCCGAGGTCTGATTGGCCGGCGGGTTGGTCTGCAGCACCTTGTCTTTGAGCTCAGGTGTGGACACCGACGTGGTGCGAGTGAAGCGGCTGAAGCCGGCATCCCGCAGCTTGGTCACGCAGTCCTCGTAGGTGGTGCCCTCCTGGCAGTCGGGCACCGACCGCTGCTCCGGGCCGGTGGAGATGTTGACGGTGATCTCGTCGCCCGCCGCCACCGAGCTGCTGGCGGCCGGGTCGGTGCTGATGACCAGGTTCGGTGCCACTTCGTTGTCGGGCTGGCGGTTTGTGCGGGTGCGGAAACCGGCGTTCTGCAACACCACGATGGCGTCGTCCTGAGCTTGCCCCGTCACGTCCGGGACCTGGACCTCACGGGTCTCCCCACCCCAGAAGTTGATGGCCAGCGTGACGAGCACCGTCAGCACGGCCAGCACCGCGACGGCGACCACCCACCGGGCCACCGAACCCTTGGAGCGGTCCTCGGGTGGCTCGGCGTACCGGTGCTCGGCCTGCCTCGGCAGCTGATCGGTCGCGTCGTGCTCCCGGGCCACCGGCGCGCTCAGGAACGACGTCCGCTCGGCGTCGGTGAACACCCGGGGCGCCTCGGGGCGCTCGCCGGAATGCACGCGGACCAGGTCGGCGCGCATCTCCGCGGCCGACTGGTAACGATTGTCGGGGTTCTTGGCCAGCGCCTTGAGCACCACGGCGTCGAGTTCCGGCGAAAGTTCGGCGTTGCGGGCCGACGGCGGCACCGGGTCCTCGCGGACGTGCTGGTAGGCCACCGCGACGGGCGAGTCGCCGACAAACGGCGGATCGCCGGTGAGGATCTCGTACAGCACACAGCCCAGCGCATAGACATCGGAACGGGCATCGACGGAATCGCCCTTGGCCTGCTCGGGTGACAGGTACTGCGCCGTCCCGATCACCGCGGCGGTCTGGGTGACGCTGTGCGAATCGGCCAGCGCGCGGGCAATGCCGAAGTCCATCACCTTCACCGCGCCGGACTTGCTGATCATGATGTTCGCGGGTTTGACGTCGCGGTGGATGATGCCGTGCTGGTGGCTGAAGTTCAGGGCCTGGCAGGCGTCGGCGATCACTTCGATGGCGCGTTTCGGCGGCATCGGCCCGTCGTTGTGCACGATGTCGCGCAGCGTCACGCCGTCGACGTACTCCATCACGATGTACGGCAGCGGACCGGTCGCGGTTTCGGCCTCGCCGGTGTCGTAGACGGCCACGATCGCCGGGTGGTTCAGCGCGGCCGCGTTCTGCGCTTCCCGGCGGAATCGCAGGTAGAAGCTGGGATCGCGGGCCAGGTCGGCGCGCAGCACCTTCACCGCGACGTCACGGTGTAGGCGGGTGTCGCGGGCCAGGTGCACCTCGGACATGCCGCCGAAACCGAGGATCTCACCGAGCTCGTAGCGCCCGGACAGCAGCTCAGGGGTAGTCATCGCTTTATCTCGTCAGGTGGCTCGCCGTGGGCGGTCAGCCCACGCTCAGGCCAGGTGGTGGCCAGGAAGCTGGACTGTCCTGGCTTTTCTCCAGGATTACCGGTCACCGCGCCCGGAGTCCAATTCGACGGCGTGGCGGGCGCGGGTTCGGTACTACCGGTCTCCCCCGGTGGCGGCGGGGTCACGGTGTCGGTGACCGTCGGCGGAGTCTGTTGCTGATCGAGGCCGTCATTGCGGGCATTCACCACGATCAGCACGGCGATCACGATGGCCAGCGCGCCCAGCACTCCGGCCGCCCACAACAGCGCGCGCTGTCCGCTGGAGAACGTGCGCCGGGCGGGCGGCGGACGGTGACTGCCGGAGGCGGGTCGTTGCCTGGCGCCGGTGGCGCGCACCCCGGTCGGCGGGCCCGCGGGCAGCCGCGGTGAGGATCCCGGGATGGCGGCAGGTGCGGCGCGGCCGATCTGCGGAGCCTGGTTGGGTCGCGGTGGCCGCCGGCCGGCGCGGACCGCGGCGACTGCGTCGGCGAACGGTCCGCCGCTGCGGTAACGCATCCCGGGGTTCTTCACCAAGGTGATCTCGATGAGCTCGCGCACATTCGGTGGCAGGTCCGCCGGCAACGGCGCGGGGGTCTCCTTGATGTGCTTCATCGCCACGGTCAGGGCGCCGTCACCGGTGAACGGGCGCTTGCCCGAAACAGCTTCGTAGCCAACGACTCCCAGCGAGTACACGTCGGAGGCCGCGGTGGCGTCGTGGCCCAGGGCCTGCTCCGGGGCGATGTACTGCGCCGTGCCCATCACCATGCCGGTCTGGGTGACCGGAGCCGCGTCGACGGCTTTGGCGATACCGAAGTCGGTGAGCTTCACCTGCCCGGTGGGCGTGATGAGGATGTTGCCCGGTTTGACGTCGCGGTGCACCAGGCCGGCGGTGTGCGCGACTTGGAGGGCGCGGCCGGTCTGCTCGAGCATGTCCAACGCGTGGCGCAGCGACAGCCGGCCGGTGCGTTTGATGACGGAGTTCAGCGGTTCCCCGTTGACGAGTTCCATCACCAGATACGCGGTGCGGCCCTCGCCGTCCATCTCGGTTTCGCCGTAGTCGTGGACGCTGGCGATCCCGGGGTGGTTCAGCATCGCGACCGTGCGTGCCTCGGCCCGGAAGCGTTCGACGAATTCGGGGTCCGAGGAGTATTCGGCCTTGAGGACCTTGACGGCCACCCGGCGGCCCAGCCTGCTGTCGACGGCCTCCCACACCTGGCCCATGCCGCCGGTGGCGATGAGGCGCTGCAGGCGGTAGCGGCCGGAAAGCGTCACTCCTACGCGGGGGCTCATTGCTCGGCTCCCCTTCGCTCCGGTCCTTGCTCCGAAGCAGTGGTCCTCTTCCTCAGCGGACGCCTCGCTGCGATCCTCACTCCGGGTCGCCTTCGGGGGCTCATCAGGATCCTCCCTGCAATGCCGCGGCGATCACGGCGCGACCGATGGGCGCAGCGACGGCTCCGCCTGTCGCGTCGAGCCGGTCGCCACCGTTCTCCACCAGCACCGCGACCGCGACCTTGGGGTCCTGCGCGGGGGCGAAGGCGATGTACCACGCGTGCGGCGGGGTGTTGCGTGGGTCGGTACCGTGCTCAGCGGTACCGGTCTTGGATGCGATCTGCACGCCGGAAATCGCCCCTTTCTGCTGTGTGTTCTGCTCGGCGGCGACCATCAAATCTGTCAGTTTAGCCGCGACCTGCGGCGACACCGCACGCCGCTGCTGAGTGGGGGCGGTGGTGCTGATGTTGGCCAGATCGGGACCCTTGAGGCTGTCCACCAGATACGGCTGCATGGTCACACCGTCATTGGCGATGCTCGCGGCCACGACGGCGTTCTGCAGCGGCGTCATCGCGACGTCCTTCTGACCGATGCTCGACATCCCCAGAGCGGCCCGGTCGGTGATGGGGCCGACGGTGGACTCGGCGACCTGCAGCGGGATGGCCGGCGGCGGCTCGTCGAGGCCGAACGACAAGGCGGTGTTGCGCAGCGCTTCCGACCCGAGGCGCAGGCCCAGTTGGACGAACGCGGTGTTGCACGACCGCGCGAAGGCTTCCTGCAGCGACGCGGTGGCCGCGGACCCACACGGGGTGCCGCCGTAGTTCTCCAGTGTGGCGGTGCTGTCGGGCAGCGGGATGGACGGCTGCGAGGTGAACTGGTCACCGACGTCGATACCCGACTGCAGCGCCGCGGCGGTGGTGATCACCTTGAAGGTGGAGCCCGGGGGGTAGCGCTCGGAGATGGCGCGGTTGGTCAGCGGTGAACCGGGGTCGTCGCGCAGCTGTTCCCATGCCTGGTTCTGCTTCGCCGTGTCGTGGGAGGCCAGCAGGTTGGGATCGAACGACGGTGAGGACACCAACGCCAGGATCTTGCCCGTGGACGGTTCGATGGCGGCGACGGCACCGGTGCAGGGCCGTCCGCCGCAGCCCTGCTGCATGGCGTCCCAGCCGGCCTGTTGGACCCGCGGCACGATGGTGGTGTCGACGTTGCCGCCGCGCGGATCGCGTCCGGTGAAGAAGTCGGCCAGCCGCCGGCCGAACAGCCGTTGGTCGGAGCCGTTGAGTACGGTGTCCTCGGCGCGTTCGAGTCCGGTGCTGGAGTAACTCAGCGAGTAGAACCCCGTGATGGGCGCGTAGACAAAAGGATTGGGATACGTCCGGAGGAAGCGGTACCGGCCGTCGGTGGACACCGAGTACGCCATCAGCTGCCCGCCTGCGGAGATCTGGCCGCGCTGCCGGGAGTACTCGTCGAGCAGCACCCGCTGGTTGCGGGGGTCGGCGCGCAGCCCGTCGGCGGTGAACACCTGGGTCAAGGTGGCGTTGGCCAGTAGCAGGACGATCAGCGCCATGACCGTCACCGAGATGCGTCGCAGTGAGGTGTTCATGCCTTGGAGATCACCTCGGTGCTGGCCGCCGCGATGGGCTGCTGGCTGGTCGGACTCATGATCGGGCGGCGGGCCGCGTGCGAGATACGGACCAGGATGCCCAGCAGCAGGTAGTTGGCCACCAGCGACGAGCCGCCGTAGGACATCCACGGTGTGGTGAGTCCGGTCAGCGGGATCAGGTTGGTGACTCCCCCGACCACGATGAACAGCTGGATCCCCAGGGTGCAGGCCAGCCCGGCGGCCAGCAGTTTGCCGAAACTGTCCCGCACGGCGATCGCGGTCCGCAGGCCGCGGATGATGACGATGGTGTAGAGCATCAGCACCCCGGCCAGCCCCACCAGGCCCAGCTCCTCCCCCACCGCGGCGATGATGAAGTCGGTGGAGGCCGCGGGCACGGTACCGGGTTGGCCGTTGCCCAGCCCGGTGCCGAAGATGCCTCCGGTGGCGAAGCTGAACAGCGACTGCACCATCTGGTAGCCGGCGCCGTCGGGGTCGGCGAACGGGTCCAGCCAGTTCTGCACCCGCACCCGCACGTGGTCGAAAAGGTAGTACGCCGCAACACTTCCCGCGGCAAACAGCGACAGCCCGATGATCACCCAGGACAGCCGGTCGGTGGCGATGTAGACCATCACCAGAAACGACGCGTACAGCAGCAGTGAGGTGCCCAGGTCCTTTTCGAAGATCATCACGCCGATCGAGACGATCCACGCGGCCAGCAACGGAGCCAGGTCGCGTGGCCGCGGCAGGTCCATGCCGAGGACGTGCTTGCCCGCGCTGGTGAACAGGTCACGCTTGGCCACCAGCACCGCGGCGAAGAACACCAGCAACAGGATCTTGGAGAACTCGGCGGGCTGAATCGAGAAGCCCGGGAAGCGAATCCAGATCTTGGCGCCGTTCTGCTCCGAGAACCGGGAGGGCAGCACGGCGGGGATGATCAGCAGGATCACGCCCACCAGACCGCAGACGTATCCGTAGCGCGACAACTGCCGGTGGTCCTTGAGGAAGATCACCACCAGCGAGAAACCCAGAACGCCGACCAGCGTCCACAGCACCTGCTGATTGGCACTGGGGCCCGTGGACACCTCGCCGGCGCCGATGGCCAGGTCGAGGCGGTGGATCATCACCAGGCCCAGCCCGTTGAGCAGTGCCACCACCGGCAGCAGCAACGGGTCGGCGTAGGGAGCGAACCGGCGGATGGCCAGGTGCGCGCCCGCGAACAGCGCCAGGTAGGCCATGGTGTAGCTGATCAGGTCCAGCGACAGGCCCTGCTCTTGATTGGCCTCCACGATCAGCAGCGCCACCGCGGTGATCACGGTGGCGAAGCACAGCAGCAGCAGTTCCGCGTTGCGCCGGTTGGGAAGTGGGGGAGTGACGGCAACCGGCGACTGAGGCGCGGTGGTCACGTCGCCGCCCGGCAATCGGTGCCCGGCTTCGGCGGTGCCGGGGGCAGCTGGGTGGCCGTGGGTGTGGGGGAAGCGCTCGGTGTCGGCGGAGCCGGGGGAGCGGGGCTACCGCTGGGCGCCGGGCCGTCCTGCTGCGGGGCGGGCGGCCTCGAGGTCGGGGTGGGGCTGGGCGACGGCGACGGCCGGGCAGACGTCGCCTGGGGAGCCGGGGAAGGGCCGATACCCGGTGTGGCGGAAGGGTTTCCGGGTGCCGGTGCGGCCGGGGACGGCGAAGGGGAGGCGGTGGGGGATGGTGCCGGGGTGGCCCGGGGCACCACACAGGGTGGCAGCAATGAGGTCCGGGCGAGTTCGCGCAGCTGCTCGATGGCCTCATCGAGCGATCCGCCGGGTAACCCCGCCGCGACCTGCGTGCGCTCGGAGGGCCGTAGATCCTGCAGCTGCATCAGCCGGCAGTTCAGGTTGTCGCCTGCCTGCCCGTAGCCGATCTGCGACAGTTCGTTCCGGTCGTTCAGGCAGCCCAGCAGATGGGGCTCCTGCAGGGGGATGCCCAGAAACGAGCTCTGGATACCCCGCATCACCGACACGGTGCCGTCGTATTCGGCGACGTAGTAGTTGCTGCGGATGATCTGCCGGGTGACCGCCAGACCGGCCAGTACCAAGAGCACGATCACCGTGACGGCGAGAATCAGCTTGCGTCGGGAACGTGGTCTTTTGGCAGGCGGCTCCGGCTGGGGCACAACACGTTTGGCGGCGGTGCGCTTCGGGTTGAAGGCCGATGCCCGTCCGGCTGCGGTGTTCGGGGCGGGGGCGTCGTCGTCCTGACCCGACACCGCGCCGGCCAGGATCGGCTGGGTCTGGCCGTAGTCGTAGTCCACCACGTCGGCCACCACCACGGTGACGTTGTCGGGTCCGCCGCCGCGCAGCGCCAGTTCGATGAGGCGGTCGGCGCTCTCGGTGACATCCTCGATCTGCAGGGCCTCTTGGATGGTCTCGAAACTCACCGGGTCGGACAGGCCGTCGGAGCACAGCAGGTAACGATCGCCGGTGCGGGCCTCCCGCATGATCAGCGTCGGCTCCACCTCGTGTCCGGTGAGCGCCCGCATGATGAGCGAGCGCTGCGGGTGGCTGTGGGCTTCCTCGGCGGTGATCCGGCCCTCGTCGACCAGCGTCTGGACGAAGGTGTCGTCTTTGGTGATCTGCGTCAGTTCACCGTCGCGCAGCAGATAGCCACGGGAATCGCCGATGTGGACCAGACCAAGTCTGTTGCCGGCGAACAGGATTGCCGTGAGCGTGGTGCCCATGCCTTCCAGTTCGGGCTCCATCTCGACGTGCGCGGCGATCGCGGAGTTGCCGTCGCGCACCGCAGCGTCGAGTTTGCTCAGCAGGTCGCCGCCGGGTTCGTCGTCATCGAGGTGAGCCAGCGCGGCGATCACCAACTGCGAGGCCACCTCGCCGGCGGCATGCCCGCCCATACCGTCGGCCAGCGCCAGCAAGCGCGCGCCGGCGTAGACCGAGTCCTCGTTGTTGGCGCGGACGAGGCCGCGGTCGCTGCGGGCGGCGTAGCGCAGAACCAACGTCACGGGCGCAACTCGATCGCCGTCTTGCCGATTCGCACCGGCGTTCCCATCGGAACTCGTACCGCCGTCGTCACCTTCGCCCTGTCAAGGTATGTACCGTTGGTCGATCCTAAGTCCTCGACGTACCATTCCGAGCCCCGCTGGGACAGACGCGCATGGCGCGTCGATGCGTAGTCGTCGGTCAGGACCAGGGTGGAATCGTCAGCGCGCCCGATCAGCACCGGTTGCGTCCCCAACGTGATCCGGGTTCCCGCCAGCGCGCCCTCGGTGACCACCAGGTATCGCGCGGTGGTGCGGCGCTGCCGTGACGGCAGCAGCGCACCCCGGAAAGCCAGTCCCCGGCGCACCATCACCGCACCGGTGGGCGCGTAGATGTCGTTGCGCAGGATACGCAGCACCGACCAGATGAACAGCCACAGCAACAGCAGGAAACCGGCGCGCGTCAGCTGCAGCACTAGTCCCTGCATCTGACGTCCTTCCGTCTCACCCGTGCCCGCCCGGCACCGTCACGATACTTGTGCAGCCACCCACACGAGGGGGAAGCGCACCGCAGTGCCCCGGGGTGTCGGCTCCGTGAGTCGGCCGGAACTCAGTGAACTCGGACGACGATCTCCGAGTGGCCGAGCCGGATGACGTCGCCGTCGGCGAGCTGCCACTCCTGCACCGGTGCGTTGTTCACCGTCGTGCCGTTGGTGGAGTTGAGGTCCGACAGCAAAGCCACCTGGCCGTCCCAACGGATCTCGAGGTGCCGGCGGGAGACACCGGTGTCCGGCAGGCGGAACTGGGCATCCTGTCCACGACCGACGACGTTGGCACCTTCGCGCAGCTGGTAGGTGCGGCCGCTGCCGTCGTCGAGCTGAAGCGTGACGGTGGCACCACCGGCGTACCCGGACGGTGCGCTCTGTCCGTAACCACCCTGGGCGTACCCGCCCTGCTGGCCGTAGTCCTGCCCGTAGTCCTGCTGGCCGTACTCCGGCTGACCGTAGTTCTGGCCGTAGTCGTAGTCGCCGCGGGGCTGCTCGCCGTAGCCGCCCTGGTCGGGGTAGCCGCGGCCTTCCTGACGTCCGTGGTCGGGCTGACCCTGGCCGTAATCGGGGCCGGGCCGCCCATAGCCCTGGCCCTGGTAGCCCTGGTCGTAGCCGCCCTGGTCCGGGTAGCCGCGGCCGTATTCGTCGTAGCCGCGGTTGGGGGGCTGCTGGCGTCCGTAATCGCCGCTGGGTGCGCCGTAGGGATTACCACCCTGCGGGCCGGGACCGTATCCACCGGGACCGCCGGGGCCGCGTCCGTAGCCGGGGTCGTAGCCACCCGAGGGCGGGCCGTAGCCGGCCGGCGGACGCTGGTCGTACGACGGGGGATAGCCGCCCTGGTCCGGGTAGCCGCCCTGGTCGGGATAGCCCTGCCGCGGCGGCGGGTAGTTCGGCTCGCGGGGCGGGTAGCCGCCCTGCTCCTGCGGGCGCTGCTCGGCGCCACGGGCCTCGTCCTGCGGACGGCCGTAACGATCGTCCTGGTACTCGTCGCCGGGCTGCCCCTGGCCCTGACCCTGACTGCCGCGGTAACTGGGATTGTCGCTCATCGGTGGTACTCCTGGTTCTGCGGTAGACGCCTGGTCTGATTGTGACGGGGCTGGCTGTGGGGTGCGCGGTGGGGGTGCGGCGCCGGCAGGCATGTCGTGGCTTGCGTCGGGGTTGACGACCCCGCGCGCCCGTACCTGACCGGTGCGCAGGTTCGACGACTGTGCGAAGCGCACAACCACGTCACCATACGTTTGCCACCCTTGTTCGCCGATGTAGCCGCCCAGATGCTTGGCGAAGGCATCCGCCGTCAGGTCTCGGTCGGCAGACACCTTCTGGTAGTCGTGCTCACTGAGGGTAATGACGTATTCGTTCGGGGCCAAAAGTCGTCCGCCCTGCAGCGAACGCACTCCGTCGGCCGCTTCGCGGCGCAACATCCCTTCGACTTCCTGCGGCACGATCGACCCGCCGAACACTCGGGCGAAGGCATCGCCGACCGTGGACTCGAGCTTGCGGTCGAAACGCTGCACCAGTCCCATGTCACCGCCTACCTGTTCTCGTAGTACCCGCAGTTGTGCGCAGGGCTGACCCACGTACGTGTGTCGCGACCCTGTGCTTTTCCACCTGCATGGTATCGGGCCCTGCCAGCACAATGGCACCATCCGAACGCTGAGAATCAGAATCGGGCAGGTCAGCGCCGTGCTCTGCGGGTGTGCAGAGATCGGTCACACCGGTGCCGCTGAGCTCGCGTTTGGGATCTGACGGCATGGGCGTGTTAGTCTTCCCCGGTCATTTTGGGCGAGTGGCGGAATGGCAGACGCGCTGGCTTCAGGTGCCAGTGTCCTTCGGGACGTGGGGGTTCAAGTCCCCCTTCGCCCACCGCGAGCGGTTCTTTGAACCGCAGGCACAGAGGTCACGAATTCGAAAGAGTTCGTGACCTCTGTGTTTTGCGCTGGGCTGGCGGGACCCACAACACGTGATCGACCGTGAGTGTCCCGATCAAGGTTGGCCCGGGGGCGCGCAGCTGGCAGCGTGGCGGTCGTCGGCAGTCCGGGCAGCGGCGGGTGTGACGGCAGCGGTGTTCGCACCCGACGGGTCAGAGCAGCCGCACGTCCAACGTGGTCTCGACCGCGGCGCCGTCGACCGCTTCAACGAAATATGCTGCCGCGCCACGCTTTTCGGTCACCGCCTCGACGAACTCGGTGCCTCGGTACAGGACCCCGGCGCCGTCGTCGGTGGCATACGCTGCGGGCAGCGTTGCATCCGCGACGAGCCGGTGCAACAACGGCCTGCGCTGGTCCTCGGAGTCGTAGTGCACGCCGTTGGCGTAGGGAACGAACCCGAGCCCGTCGGTCACCGGCCGGAGCTCGGGGCCGAACGAATCGGTGGTGCCCCCGGCGTGCCAGCAGATCGAGCCGGCCGAGACGCCGGTCAGGACCACACCGGATCGCCAGGCGGTGTGCAGTGCCGCGTCGAGACCGTGTAGCCGCCACATCGCGAGCAGGCCGGCGACACTGCCGCCGTACACCCACACCACGTCCTGCTCGAGCAGATGCGCGGTGACGTCGTCGACGTTGGGCATGGGGAACAACGACACGTGTGAGACCGAGAACCCTCGAACCTGAGCGGCTTCGGTGAGGTAGTGCAGCACCGCCTTGTCATCGCCCATGGCCGTCGCCAACAGGCACACCTTCGGCGCCCGGCCGGTCACCCCGGACAGTTCCACGGCGAAATCGGTCAGTGCGGTGAAGGCCAGCCTGGTTCGCCGGCCCGCACCGATACCACCGCTGGTGGCCAGAATGGTGGGTGCGTCGGCAGGCATACGACGAGCCTAGCGGGACAAGTGGTTTCGGGGCTCACGCGCCGATGTGGTGGCTGCGCGGCTCGCTTGTCGGACCCCGAGCGGATGCTGGTCGCAACTACGAAAGAAAGGCGCGGCCATGTGCTGGCAATGCGACAACCCGGCGCGCCACCATCGACGACTATCTGGACCACCTGCGTGACACGATCCGCGTCCACGGCTGGGCGGTTCAGTATGTCGAAGACGACAAGAGATCGTTCGCGGATACCGTCGGACTGCATCACGCGGACGTCCTGAACTGGCGCCGGTGGTCAGCCGGCGCCCGCGGTGTCATCGAGGAGCACTGGAGATCCGCGTCCGTCGACGCCGTTCGGCCGCTGGACGCCTGTCATCTACGCTGTGAGCAGTTTGCCCACGAAATAGAACGTGTTTCAGGCGGGCGACCTATCCTGCGTTCATCTCGGTGGGCGGGGAACTACCGATTACGGACCGACGCGGGGGCAAAGGTTCTCACCAGATGGTTGCCGAAGTATCGCTGATCACCTCGATCAAACGGTGGTGGCGTCAACCGGATTCCTACCACTGGATCAGTAGCTACCTGCGCGCCCGCGGCATGCTGAACATCAGCCGGACGCTCATCGCCGCCATCACGTTCTCGCTGGGCGTCGTGGCCGCGGTGCTGATGCTCAGCCCCGGTGCGGTACACGGCCCGATCCTGCGCACACTGGCGTGGACCGCAACGGCAGGCACCCTGGCCTGCGGTGCGTTGTGGTTGATCCGCTGGCCCACCAAGCGGCAATCGATCGCGTTCATCCTGTCGATCAACCTGTGCATCGCGGTGGTGTGCCAGACGCAGGTCAACGCCATGGTCGGGTTGATCGGCTGTGTGGCCTTCGCGATCACCGGGGGCTACATCGCCTGCTTTCACGGCGCCAGCTTCATGGTCTACAACTTCGCCGTCGCCATCTATCTCAGCGTCGTGCAGGCCACGGTGTACGGATTCGGCGGCGATACCGCAGAGGTGTTGGCGGCGCTGCTGTTCGTGCTGCTGATGAACACCGGCGTCCCGTTCGGGGTGCAAGCGGTGGTCCACGTACTGGGCATCGACCTGCTGCAGGCGCGCCACGACCCACTGACCGGTCTGCTGAATCGGCGGGCCTTCTTCGAGCGCGTCGACGAGGTGTTGCACACCGGCCGCGCCGCGCCGTGGTACCTGGTGATCATGATGGTGGATCTCGATCGGTTCAAGCTCCTCAACGACACCAGCGGACACGCGGTGGGGGATCAAGCGCTGATCGCGGTGGGCCGGGTGTTGACCTCGCTCGGTCGAGGCGGTGTGGTCACCGGTCGCGTGGGCGGCGAGGAATTCCTGGTGGCCGACTTCGCCACCGACACCACCCCGCGGGCACTGGCGCAGCGGATCTGCGACGCGGTTGCCGCGCTGCCGTTCCCGATCACCGCAAGCGTCGGCTCGGCGACGGGCCGTGTCGACCATCTGAGCCCGGAGGCCAAGCAGGACATCGTGGGGCAGCTGTGCACCCGCGCCGACGCGGCCATGTACATCGCGAAGCGTTCCGGCGGCAACCAGGTGCGGCACACCTGAGCCGGGTCAGTTGTCGCGGCGGTCGTCGAGGGCACGCAGCGGCGGGCACTCCACGTACCGCACCTGGTCACCGCCGGCCAGCCGGGCGTCGAACATGGCCACCGTCGCGATGGTGACCATCTCGTCGAGGACCTCGTGATACGGGGTGTTCGCCAAGCCCTTCAGGGGAGTGCTCACCACGCCGATGCTGGCCGTCAGCCGGGGAGGGGTGGTGGCGATGGCACTGCGCACCCGGTCGACGAGCGGACTGACATCGGTGGTCTGGAAGGTGTCGGAGATCAGGAATTCCTCTTCGCCGATGTGTGCTACCACGGCGTCGCGGCGCGTCACATCGCGCAAGGTCTGCCCGACGGCCACCCGGGCCCGGTCGGTAGCCACTCGGCCCTCGGTCTCGCCGAGCAGACGGAAATGGTCCAGGGTGGTGACGGCGATGATCAGGTAGCGGTCATCGCCGCGGTTGCGGGCTCCGATCAGTTCGCTGGTCTGGAGATAGAACGCGTCCTTGTTCAGCAGCCCGGTGACCGTGTCGATGTCGTCGCTGAGCACGTCCACCTCGAGCATGTGCACCAGTGTCTGGCAGGCGACGGGCACCACGATGTTGATGCCGAGGATGAACACCCCGGTGCACGCGCCGAAGACGATGTCGCGGGCCGCGGCGAGCTGGGTCGCCGTCACCGCGATGGTCACCACCGCGATGACGACATTGGTCAGCACCAGCCGCGCCGTGTGGAACAACCCGACGTAGGCGCCGAGGATGGCGAACGCCGCACCGGCCGTCGCGTTGGCCACCACGTCACCACCGGTCAGGCAGGTCAGTGCGATGAGCAGGCTGGAACACACCACGAAGGCGCCCGACGCCCGCCGGCTCGGCCAAGCGGGCCGCAGCCAGAACAACGCCATGACCAGGCAACTGATGGTGATGAACACCGACGCTGACCGGCCCAGCGGGTCTTGCGGTCCGGACGGGCTGGCCAGCATGAACAGCGGGACCAGGCCCATACCGAGGGTGGTGGCCGCGACGGCCCGGCACACGGCCGCCTGGGCTCCCTGGGCGGCCAGGTACGCGGTCATCCAGTAGTAGTGGTCGGGGTGGTGCCACCACCTCTGAAGACCTTCGGGCATCCGATGCCTCTCGACGCCGCCCAATGACAGTTCGGTGACCCCCCGCTCACCAGGCGTCCAGCGAAGGGCGATTGAGTGAGGCTACCTGGGTGGGCTGTGATTGCTGTAGTCAGTGGGCTAACGTCGCCACCATGGCAGAGACCTTCGACGAGATCCCGATCGATCAGGTGGCCGAAGGCGACCTCGTCGACAGGGACGGTAAGAGCGCGAAGGTGGTGCACAAGGACGACACCACCGACAAGGACGGCGCCGCCTCGGTCCTGGTGACGTTCGAGACCGACAACGGCGAGACGTTCGACATCGAGTACGCATCCGGAACCGTGGTGCGCCGATTCCCCGAATCGAAATGGGAATCCGCGCAGAGCCCCACCCCGCACACCGACGCGGAGTAGGCCCGCGCCCTCACCCGGTCAGCTGCGCGCCGATCCGGCGCAGCAGCAGGGCGGTCTGCTCCGGGTCCGTCGAGGGATCACTGTCGGTCAGATCGGCGACGGCATGGATGCCGGCGAACGGAGCCGGGTCGGCGCCCAGGTCGTTACGGCCCACCACTGCGACGACGGGTAGCTGAGCCGCACGCTCGGCGATCGCTGCGGGCAGTTTCCCGAACAGGGTCTGGCTATCGAGCCGACCCTCCCCGGTGATCACCAGCTGGCACTCCTGCACCCGGCGATCGAACTCCAAGAGATCGAGGAAGTACTCGGCACCTGAGGTCACCGCGGCGCCCAGAAGCAGCGCCGCGAACCCGCACCCGCCCGCCGCTCCGGCACCGTCGGCCTCGGCCAGAGCGCCGGGCCACCCGGACCGTTGCGCGGCGCGCGCCAGGTTCATCAGCCCGGCGTCGAGCTGCGCGACATCGGTGGGGGAGGCCCCTTTCTGCGGACCGAACACCGCGGCCGCGCCCGAGCCGCCGGTCAGCGGGTTGCTGACGTCGGTGGCGACCAGGATGTCGACAGCGGCCAGGTCGACGGCCGCGCTGCGCTCGATGTGGTGCACCCGGGACAGATGTTCGGCGCCGGGCGGCACCGCACGGCCGGTGCGGTCGAGGAAGCGGTAGCCCAGCGCGGCGAGCATGCCGGTGCCACCGTCGGTGCTGGCACTGCCACCCAGCGCCAGCACCAGGCGATGCGCGCCGAGGTCCAGCGCCTGCCGAATCGCTTGTCCGAAGCCGAAACTCGACGCCCGGTGAGGCGCCAACACTCCGGCGGGCAGGGTGGACATGCCGCAGGTGTCGGCGATCTCGACCACGGCGGTGCCGTCACGCATCGCGATGGTCGACGTCCGGGGTCGACCCAGGGCGTCGGAGACCACGACGGGGTGGGCACCGAATCCGGCGGCCAGCGCGGCCGCGACGCTGCCGTCGCCGCCGTCGGCCAACGGCAGGCAGACCGACTCGACGCCCGCGTCGGCCAGGCCGGCCGCCAACTGCGCCGCAACGGCCGTTGCGGGCAGGCAGCCCTTGAACTTGTCGGGGGCGATCAGGACCCGCATGCCAGATGCGGTTCGACGAGTTCGCAGTAGCGCCGGATCATGGTGGACACCACGTCGGCGCCGGGGGCGGCCCAGATATCGGCGTTGAAGATCTCGACCTCCACATCGCCGGGGTAGCCGGTGGCGGCCACCGCGGCGGTGAAGGCGGCGAAGTCGATGTGCCCGTCGCCGACCATGCCGCGTGAGAGCAGCGCATCGGGGGGAAGCGGGGTGATCCAGTCACCGATCTGGTAGCTGGTGATGCGATCACCGGCACGGGCGATCTGTTCGAAAATCCCTGGCTCCCACCATAAATGGAAGGTGTCCACGACGACGCCCACCTGGTTGACGGGAAACTGCTCGGCGATGTCGAGGGCTTGGCGCAGGGTCGACACCACGCCGCGGTCGGCGGCGAAGATCGGATGCATGGGTTCGATTCCCAGGCGTACGCCGCGCTGACCCGCTTCGCCGGCGAGTTCGGCGATGGCCTCGGTGGCGCGAGCCCGCGCGGCGACCAGGTCGCGGTCCCCGGCCGGTAGGCCACCCGGAACCAGCACCAGCGTGGGTGCACCCAGTGCGGCGGTCTCGTCGAGGGCCCGCAAATTCTCCTCGTGTGCCGCCCGGCGCTGCGCAGGTCCGGCGACGGTGAAGAAACCGCCGCGGCACACCGAGGACACCCTGAGCCCGGCCTGCCGGATCCATCCGACCGCCGTGCTCAGCCCCACCTCGGCGACGGGCTCGCGCCACACCCCGATCGACGGCAGCCCGGCCTCGGCGCAGCCGTCGATGGCCGAGCGCAGATCCCACGAGGCCGTCGTCCGCTGGTTCAGGGACAGCCGGGCCAGCCGGTGGTCGCCGGGACCGGGGGTTTCCACTCTGGCCGCCAGTCCGGACGGCACATCCAGGACCTCGGTCATCGTGAGATTCCGTGCACCCGAAGCCAATTGGTCATCCGCTCGATCGCCAGATCGGGATCGCGCAGCACCCGGGCGTCGTTGGCCAGGCGGAACAGTGTGGACAGGTGCACCGCGCTGCGGGCGCTCTGCAGACCCGCGACCATGGTGAAGCCGGGCTGCAGGCCGTTGAGCCACGCCAGGAACGCGATACCGGTCTTGTAGTGATAGGTGGGTGCCTCGAAGATGTGCCGGGACAACGCCAGCGTCGGGTTCATCGCCGCGTCGTAGCCGGCGACGTCACCCCGGTCCAGGGCGGCCAGGGCGGTCGAGGCAGCCGGAGCGATGGCGGCCAGTGCCCCCAGCAGGGCGTCGGAGTGGTGGGTGCCGTCGCCACGGATCAGCTCCGGATAGTTGAAATCGTCGCCGGTGTAGAGCCGCACCCCGGTGGGCAGCGCGGCCCGCAGCCCGATCTCGTGTTCGGCCGACAGCAGCGACACCTTCACCCCGTCGACCTTGTGGCTATGGGCGTTGATCAGCTCGAGGAACGTGGCGGTGGCGGTGGCTGTCTCCGTGCTGCCCCAGTAACCGCGCAGTTGCGGGTCGAACGCCTCACCGAGCCAGTGCAGGACCACGGGACGTGACACCTGCTCGAGCAGGCGGCCGTACACCGTCAGGTAGTCCTCGGCGCTGCGCGCGATGCGGGCCAGATGCCGCGAGGCCATCAGGATCACCTCGGAACCCGTGCTCTCGACAAAGGCGATCTGCTGGCTGTAGGCGTCGATGACCTCCTGCAGCGAGGCCAGGGTGTCGCGATGGTCGGTGCCTGCACCGGAGGCGATCCGGGCCCCGACGGCCAGGGCCTGCCCGGCGCTGCGCCGGATGAGTTCCTGGGTGGCGGCCCAGTCCAGGCCCATGTTGCGCTGGGCTGTGTCCATGGCCTCGGCGACACCGAAGCCGTACCGGAACAGGTCGCGGCGAAACGCCAGCGTGGCATCCCAGTCCACCGCGGCGGGGGCGCCGGGAACGTTGTCACCCCACGGATCGGCGGCCACGTGGGCCGCGGCGAACGCCTGCCGGGTGGCGAAGCCGCCGGGATGTTCGGCCCAGTCTGTCGGCGCCGCCACCTGCACGGTGTCCCAATCACCTTGTGCAGTGGGAAGTTCCACAGCCAGCGTGGAGGTGGTCATCGGCTCAGGTCTTCCATCTCGATCCGGCGGCCCTCGTCGGAGGACTGCAGCCCGGCCTCGACCAACTGCAGACCCCGCACTGCGGACATGAAGTCGTACGGGTGGGGCCGGCCCTCGAGTACGTCGGTGAGGTAGCGCTCCCATTGGGCGCGGAAGCCGTTGGTGAAGGTCTGGTTGTCCGGGATCTCGTCCCAGTCAGCGCGGAAGTCGTGGTCGGTCGGCAGGTCGGGATTCCACACCGGCTTGGGGGTACGGACCCGCGGCTGGATCCGGCAGCCGAAGAGGCCGGCGACGGCCGAACCGTGGGTGCCGTCGACCTGGAACTCGACGAGCTCCTTGCGCTCCACCCGCACGGCCCACGACGAGTTCATCTGCACGATGGTGTCGCCCACCTCGAAGATGGCGTAGGCGGCGTCGTCGGCAGTGGCCTCATAGGGACGGTTCTGCTCGTCCCAGCGCTGGGGGATGTGGGTGACGGCCTTGGCGATCACCGAGTCGACGCGGCCGAACAGGTGCTCGATGACGTAGTTCCAGTGGCAGAACATGTCCAGCACCATGCCGCCACCGTCGGCGGCGCGGTAGTTCCAGCTTGGCCGTTGCGCGGGCTGCAGGTCGCCCTCGAACACCCAGTAGCCGAATTCGCCACGGACCGAGAGGATCCGGCCGAAGAAGCCGGAGTCGACCAGGCGCTTGAGCTTCACCAGGCCGGGCAGGTAGATCTTGTCGTGGACGACGCCGTTGATGGTGCCCGCGGCGTTTCCGGCCTCGACCAGTTCCAGACCCTCCTCGACGGTTTCGGCCAGCGGCTTTTCGGTGTAGATGTGCTTGCCTGCGGCCAGGGCCTTCAAGATCGCCTTCTTGCGCTCCGAGGTCACCTGGGCATCGAAGTAGATGCTCGAGGTCGGATCCGCGAGGGCGCCATCGAGATCGGTGGTGTATTCGGCGATGCCGTGGCGGTCGGCCAATTCAGCGAGCTTGCCGGCGTTGCGGCCGACGAGGATCGGCTCGACCTGGACCCGGCGGCCGTCGGCGAGCTCGAGACCGCCTTCATCGCGGATGGCCAGGATGGACCGGACCAGGTGCTGACGGTAGCCCATGCGTCCGGTGACGCCGTTCATGATGATGCGGAGGGTGTCGTCTGTCATGCGGCTACGGTAAGCGCTTTCCAAATCGGTGGCAAGAGCCGCGCGGGAGTTTGTCGTCGGTTCAGCGCGTCAGTTCCGGAGTGCTGTCCCGGATCACCACGGTGCTCTTGACCCGCCGCAGGCGCGGTTGCGGCCCCGGTTCCTGCAGCACCAATCGCAATGCTTGAGCGCCGATTTCGGTGAGCGGGATCTGCACGGTCGTCAGGCGCGGAGTCACGTCGCGCAGGGTTGCGATGTCGTCGAAGCCGGCCAGCGCCACGTCGCCGGGGACCGAGACCCCGTGGTCGCGCAGCGCGGCCATGGCGCCGACGGCCATCACGTCGTTGACCGCGAAGATGCAGTCGATCTGGTTGAGCCGGTCGAGAAGCCGCTCGGCGGCCCGGTAACCGCCTTCGCGGGTGAAGTCGCCGCCCACGACGTGCTCGGATGGCAGGGCCAGCTTGGCGGCGGTCAGGCCGCGGCGGTAGCCGTTGACCCGGTCGATGGCCGTCAGCAGCGTGGGCGGACCCGACAGCACCGCATGCTTGTGGTAGCCGAGTTTGACCAGCTCAGTGGCCAGATCGCGGGCCCCGGACTGGTTCTCGATCACGATGGTGTCGGTGTCGAGGCGGTGCTGGCTCACGAGAACCGCTCGGCCCCCGCCACTTTCGAATGACGCCACTTCCTGCCCCAGCGGGCCGCGCCGGGAGGTCTGAGCGTCGCGGCTGCCGACGATGATCACCCCCTGGGCGCGCTGGGCCCGCAGGTTGGCCACGTGCTGGACCTCGCGTTCCGGGGAGCGGCCGGTGCTGGCCAGCGTGACCAGCAGTCCCTCCTCGTCGGCCGCCTCGATCACCCCGGCGGCGATGCTCGCGAAGTAGGGATCGGCGATGTCGTGCACCACCAGTCCGATGACATTGGTCCGTCCCCGGGCCATGGCCTGGGCCTGCGCATTCGGGGTGTACTTGAGCACCGCGGCCGAAGCCAGCACCCGATCGTGGAGCTCCTTGCGGACCTTGCGTTCGCTGCCGTTGAGGGCGCGTGAGGCGGTGGCCAGCGAGACCCCGGCGTGCCGCGCCACATCCTCCAGGGTGACCAGCCCGCGACGGTCAGCTTTCATGACAGGACCCTCCCGGACGCCTTCGTAGTCGGCCTCAATGAAACCACTGCCACCCAGGACGTGGCCGTGCGGCGGCGCTCTGACGTCGTACGACGTGCGCACCACAGCGGCGTTGACACTGTGCGATGGGTCACGTTACAGTCGAAACCGCTACGGAAAGCGCATTCCAAACCCGGGACCCCACGAACCGGCACCCCGGGACACTGCGACCTTAGGACTGTTCATGGCGGTAGCCGCTTCGACCGGGGTCCGGCCATCAGGGGCCCCCACCTCGCGATCGACCCCTCCGCGCAGGAGTTACCTCCCCAGCTTCTCGGCGCGCAAAGCCGTCTCGGCACTCTGGCGCCCGTTGACCTTCGTGGCCGTCCTGCTCGCCGCGTGGTGGGCCGTCACCGAAGCCGAACTGGTGGCGCCCTACATCCTCCCCTCGCCGCTGGACACCTGGCAGACCGCGCAGGACAACGCGGCCTACCTTGCCCAGAACACCTGGGTCACCGGCTGGGAGACCATCGTCGGCTTCGTCATCGCCGCGATCATCGGCGAGTTCGTTGCCGTGGTGATGGTGTACTCGTCGAACCTGGAGAAGACGCTCTACCCGTTGATCCTCTTCGCCCAGGTGATCCCGAAGATCGCCATCGCGCCGCTGTTCATCGTGTGGCTGGGCTTCGGTACCTCGCCGAAAATCCTTGTCGCCGTGCTGATGGCGTTCTTCCCGATCGTCATCTCGGGCCTGGCCGGCCTGCGCTCGGTGGATCCCGAGATCCTCGAGCTCACCTCGACCATGGGTGCCAGCCGGTTCAAGACCTTCATGAAGATCCGGTTCCCGGCCTCCCTGCCGCAGCTGATGTCCGGCCTGAAAGTGGCGGCCACCCTCGCCGTCACCGGTGCCGTCGTCGGCGAGTTCGTCGGCGCCAACGAAGGATTGGGCTACGTCATCCTGCAGGCCAACGGCAACGTCGACACCGCCATGCTGTTCGCGGCGCTGATCATCATGTCCGCGCTCGGAATCCTGCTCTTCGCCGTCATCGAGATCGCCGAGAAGCTGCTCATTCCCTGGCATTCCTCGCGCCGCGGAAACGCCTCGGCCACCTCCTGACCCCACCACCCGACCAAGAAACCCGGAGGCACTCATGAGCTTTTCCCTGAACATCCGACGCGGCCGCACCCTGGCGGCGGCCGCCGTGGCATCCCTGGCGCTGGCCGCGTGCGGTGGCGGCGGCAGTGGCGAACCGGCCGCCCAGTCGTCGTCGGCCGAGGGTGGGGCCACGCCGGCCACCCTGATGCTCAACTGGTACCCCTACGGCGAGCACGCCCCGTTCTATTACGGAGTGCAGGAGGGCATCTTCGCCAAGCACGGCATCGACCTGACCATTGACGCTGGTCAGGGTTCCACCAAGACCGTGCAGGCCATCGGTTCCGGCCAGGCCGACTTCGGTTGGGCTGACACCCCCGCCGTACTCAGCAACATCGACAAGGGTGTCGGCGTCAAGAGCGCCGGTGTCTTCCTGCAGACCACGCCGTCGGCCGTGCAGGTCTTCGCGGACTCCGGCATCGAGACACCGGAGGATCTCGTCGGCCGCACCATCGCGGTGTCCGCCGGCGACGCGCCCACCACCACCTTCCCCATCTACCTGGACAAGGTGGGGGTACCCGCCGACCAGGTGACCCAGCAGAGCCTCGATGCGGCGGGCAAGGTGGCCGCCATGCTCTCCGGCCGGGTCGACGGCCTCATCGGGTTCGCCCACGATCAGGGCCCGACGATCGCCAACAAGAGCGGCAAAGAGGTTCGCTACCTGCGTTATTCCGATGCCGGCCTGAACTTCTTCAGCAACGGGCTGATCGCCAACACCTCCACCATCGAGGACAACCCCGACCTGGTGCAGTCCATGGTGGACGCGACCAGCGAGGCCTTCACCGCGGCCGCTGAGAATCCGGAGGCTGCCGTGGACGCCATGGCCGGCAAGGACCCGCAGATGCCGCCGCGCGATGTGCTGCTGCAGCAGTGGGAGCAGACCATCCCGCTGCTGACCACGCCCGCCACCGCCAACCAGGCTCCCGGCTTCAACGCCAAGGAGGACTGGACCACCACCATCACCACGCTGACCGACGCCGGACTGCTCGAGTCCGCGAAAGATCCCTCCGAGTACTGGGATTCGTCGTTCGCCCCCAAAGCCGAGCAGTAGAAAGGGCGGGACATGACCAGCGCGACGATCGAAGCACCCGAGACCACTGTGACCTCTGACGCCATCACGATCGAGAATCTGAACGTCACCTTCAAGTCCAAACGGGCCACCACCAACGCCCTGACCGATATCGATCTCAAGGTCGCCGATGGCGAGTTCGTCTCGATCGCCGGGCCGTCGGGCTGCGGGAAGTCGACCCTGCTGAAGGTGGTCGCCGGCCTGACCGATGCCACCAGCGGCGAGGTCCGGCTGCGCGGCAACCGGGTCCGCGGCCCCCAACGTGAGATCGGGTACGTGTTCCAGCGCGCGGCGCTGCTGGAATGGCGTTCGGTGCGCAAGAACATCCTGCTGCAGGCCGAGATGCGCGGTATGCCCCGCCAGGTCGCGCAGCGCCGGTGCGACCATCTCATCGAGATGACCGGCCTCAGCGGCTTCGAGAACGCACTGCCGCACGAGCTCTCGGGCGGTATGCAGCAGCGAGTGTCGTTGTGCCGGGCTCTGCTTCACGAACCGCAGGTGCTGCTCATGGATGAGCCGTTCGGTGCGCTGGACGCGCTCACCCGCGAGAAGATGAACATCGAACTGCACCGCATCTGGCGTGAAACCGGCACCACCGTGGTGCTGGTCACCCACTCGGTGGCCGAAGCGGTGTACCTGGCCAACCGTGTTGTGGTGATGAGCCCGCGCCCCGGCCGGATCGTCGAGTCGCTGGATGTCGAGCTGCCCGCCGAGCGCGATTACGCGGAGACCATGGAGCGCCCGGAGTTCATCAAGGTCGCCAACCGCGTGCGGGATCTGCTCGGAAGCTCGTCCGCCGCGGACTGAACAGCCATGCCGGTACCCGGGGAGGTGGTCCCCGGGTGCCGGCATCCCATTTGGTTCACTGGATCCCATGCGCGCAGTACAGATAGCCCGGTTGGACGGTCCCGAAGCCGCTGAGGTGGTGGAGATCGACGAACCCACCGCCGACGGTGTGGTGATCGAAGTACATGCCGCCGGGGTGGCCTTCCCCGACGCGCTGCAGTCCCGGGGGCTCTACCAGTACAAGCCCGACCTGCCGTACGTGCCCGGTAGTGAGCTCGCCGGTGTGGTCCGCAGCGCGCCGGCCGATGCGCACGTGACCGCCGGGGACCGGGTGGCCGGGCTGACCATGCTCTACGGCGCGATGGCCGAGGTGGTGACACTGCCGGCGGACCAGGTGTTCAAGCTCCCCGACACCGTGTCCTTCGAGGCCGGTGCCGGCCTGCTGTTCAACGACCTGACGGTGCTGTTCGCCCTGCGCCAGCGCGGTCGGCTGGCGGCCGGTGAGACCGTGTTGGTGCACGGCGCCGCCGGCGGTATCGGTACCTCGACGTTGCGGTTGGCCCCGGCTCTGGGCGCGGAGCGCACCATCGCGGTGGTGAGCACGGAGGCCAAGGGCGAGATCGCCCGCGCCGCCGGGGCCACCGACGTCGTGCTGGCCGAGGGGTTCAAGGATGCGGTAAAGGAGCTGACCGGCGGCCGCGGTGTCGACATCGTGCTGGATCCCGTGGGTGGTGACCGGGTCACCGACTCACTGCGGTCGTTGGCTCCCGGTGGCCGGCTGCTGGTGGTCGGCTTCACCGGCGGCGACATCCCGACCATCAAAGCGAACCGGTTGCTGCTCAACAATGTTGACGCCGTCGGGGTGGGCTGGGGCGCCTGGACGATGACGCACCCGGGGTACCTGGACAAGCAGTGGGCCGAGCTGGAACCCCTGCTGGCTTCCGGTGCGCTGACCGCGCCGGAGCCGGAGGTCTATCCGCTGGAGCGGGCCGCCGAAGCCATCGCCGCGCTGGAGAACCGCAGCGCCAAAGGCAAAGTGGTGGTCAAGGTTCGCTAGGTCCGGCCTCAGCCGAGGCCGGAATCGGCGATCACCGGAGTGCCGTCGAGGTCCTCGATCTGGAACCAGCGTCGCTCCGAGGACGTCGAGCCGTTCTGCATCACATAGGTCAGCTGCGCGGACACACTGGTGTCGTCGCGGGGAGACACCGAATCGACGCTCACCGAACGGACCGAGGACCAGAATCTCTGGTACTCGCGGCGCCCGCCCGTCTGCTCTTGATAGCTGTCGGACAACATCTTCCACGCACTGCCGGTGTCATCCGGCAGTCGGGCGTAATAGCTGGTGACCACATCGCGCATGGCTGCGAAACCCTCCGGGGTCTCGGTGGTCGTCGTGGTGGTGGTGGTGGTCGTGGACTGGGTGGTGCTCGTGGCCGGTGGAACGGTCACCGGTGTGGTGGCGGCGGTGTCATCGGGACCGGACTGTGAAGTGATGACCAGCGCGGCAATGACGATGACGGCGACGACGCCGGCGATCACCAGGGGCCAGAGCAACGCATTGTTGCGGCCCGGTGAGGCGGTGACGGGCGCGGCGGCGGGCACAGGCGGCGGTGCGCTGGGCGCCGGGGCGGACATGGCGCGGGTTCCGCGGCGGCCGTGGTGCAGATGGGTCTGCAAGGACTGCACGAACTCCTCGCAGGTGCGGAATCGGTCGCCGGGGTATTTGGACAGCGCGATGGCAAACGGAACGTCGAGCGCCGCCAGCTCAGGACGCGTCGAGGCCAGCGACGGGGGCGGCGAGGTGAGGTGCTGGGTCATGACCACCGCGGCACTGGGGTCATCGAAAGGTGGCGCACCGGTCAGCAGCTCGAAAGCCGTTGCCGCCAGCGAATACTGGTCGGTGCGTCCGTCCAGCGGTTGGTTGCGCAGCTGCTCCGGCGAGGCGTAGTGCACGGTACCCAACGCCATGTTGGTGCGGGTGAGTTGGCTGGTGTCGGTGATCGACCGTGCGATACCGAAGTCGGCCAACAGGATTCGGCGCCTGCCTGCCACCGGCCTGCTGAGCAGGATGTTGCCGGGTTTGACGTCGCGGTGCAGCAGACCGCGGGCGTGCGCGTAATCGAGGGCCTCGGCGATGGCGGCGACGATCTCGACCACTTCGGCGGGCGGCAGCCCACGGGGGTGGTATTCGCGCACCAGGCGCCCGGCGTCGGTGCCGTCGATGTAGTCCATCGCGATCCAGAGCTGGCCGCGGTCCTCGCCGCGGTCGTGCACGCCGACGATGTGCGGGTGGTACAGCGAGGCGGCCAGGTCGGCTTCGCGGCTGAACCGATCGCGGAAGGCGGTGTCGGCCGACATGTGTGCGGGCAGCACTTTGAGCGCGTCGTGCCGGGGCAGACGCGGATGCTGGGCCAGGTAGATCTCGCCCATTCCGCCGGAGCCGATCATCTGCAGAATCCGGTACCCGGCAAACTGCTCGCCACTGGTCAGCGGCATGTACAAGCCCCCAGCAAACCCGTGGTCACGGTATGCATCGGTTTCCTCCTCACTGCAGGGTAGCGAGGCCGGAATACCCGGCCCGGTCACACCTGTTGCCGGGAGGATGAGCTCTGTGACTCCGCCCACATTCGACCCGCACACGCTTCTGGCCGAGACCCGCCTCGGGGTGCTCGCCACGATCAAGGCGAACGGCCTGCCGCAGCTGTCTCCCGTGACGCCCTTCTACGACCGGGCGGCCGGCATCATCTACGTCTCGATCACCGAAGGGCGCGCCAAGACCGCCAACCTGCGTCGTGACCCGCGCGCGGCGCTGGAGGTCACCCGGACCGACGGGTGGGCGTGGGCGACGGCGGAGGGCGCGGTGACGCTCACCGGGCCCGGAGCCGACCCGCACTCCACAGAGGTCGAGGCGCTGGTCGACTACTACCGCAGCGCCGCCGGTGAGCACCCGGACTGGGACGAGTACCGCGCCGTGATGGTCTCCGATCGGCGGGTGCTGATGGCGTTGACGGTGGAGCGGGTGTACGGAGAAGCGCTCCGCTGAGCGAGTCGAGGTCGCGAGGGACGAGCGGCCGATGAGCTCGCGAACTGGTGACCTGAGCGAGTCGAGGTCGCGAGGGACGAGCGGCCGATGAGCTCGCGAACTAATGACCTGAGTCCTGTCGGTGCCGTGTGCAAGGGTCGTCGTTGCCTACGATCGTCACGACGCCCGACCGGATAGGACCACCGACCATGCCAGCACGCGCCGCACGTACGCGCCGGGCTACTCAGCCGCTGCGTGTGGTCGGCGGCACCAACGCGCCGTTCTCACTGCACCGCGGTGACGCGCGCGACGCCTACGCCACGTGGCCGGCGCCGGACACCATCATCAGCGACGGTGCCTACGGTGTCCGCGGATTCCACGGTGACACAACCGATTCCGACGGTCTGGTGCAGTGGTACGACGAACACATCACGGCGTGGACGCGGGCGTCGCACCCAGGCACCACGTTGTGGTTCTGGGGCACCGAGGTCGGGTGGGCGACGGTGCACGCCGAACTGAATCGGCGCGGCTGGGACTACGTGCAGACCATCGTCTGGGACAAGGGCCTGTCGCACATCGCGGGCAATGTCAACGGCAAGACCATCCGGCAGTACCCCGTCGTCACCGAGGTGTGCGCGCTCTACCAGCGCCGCTTCGAGGTGCCGACCGAAGACGGGGAGGTCTTGGGCGTGCAGGACTGGCTGCGCCACGAATGGCTGCGCTCGGGGCTGCCGCTGTATCTGTCCAACGAGGCGTGTGGGGTGCGCAACGCGGCCACCCGCAAGTACCTGACCAAGGACTGGCTCTGGTATTTTCCGCCCGGTCTGATGGTCGAGCGGATGGCCGCCTTTTGCAATGAGCACGGTTTCGAGTCCGGCCGGCCGTACTTCTCCCTCGACGGGGTGGCCTCGGTGACGGCCGAGCAGTGGGACGTGATGCGCTATCCGTGGACCCACACCCACGGACTGACCAATGTGTGGCGGCGCGGGCCGCTGCACGACGGCGAGCGACTCAAGGGGTCGATGCGCCGGTCGGCGCCCCGGGTGTACAAACCGACCCGGGCGTCGTCGGTACACCTGAACCAGAAGCCGCTGGAGTTCATGGAGCGGTTGGTGCATGCCGTCACCCGCGAGGGTGACGTGGTGTGGGAACCGTTCGGGGGGTTGGCCTCGGGGTCTGTGGCCGCCGTCGCGCTGGGCCGTCGCGCCTTTGTCGCCGAACGGGATCCGCACTTCGCCGAGATCGCGCACGAGAGGTTGAGCGACGCCGTCGCCAACCGGCACATCGCCGCCGAAACCGACGCCATCGAGGCTGACAAATGACAGCGAGTTCTCGATGACGCTGTTCGGCGGGTATATCGCGCCCACCCCGCCGGTGCGCGAAGATCCGGATCCGGCGACCCCGCGCGGCACGCTGGTCGGCGACGTGCGCGACGCTCTGGCCGCCCTGCCCGTGCACTTCAGCTCGCAGACGTTCATCGAGGGCCTGGAAGCGGGCGATCTGTTCTCCTTGAACTCGATGCTGGGCGGCAGCATCGAGATCCAAGTGGTCGAGACGTTGAACCGGCTGCGCGCGGTGTGGGATCCCGACGGTGCCTGGGCCGAGTACAAATTCGTCCGCTCCGCGCAGACCTTTCCCGACGTCCGCCTGGTCACCAACAACGCCACCCTGATCGCCGCCGGGCACGGTGTGGCCATGGGCATCGAGCTCAAGGGCTGGTACCTGCTGAGCCGTGAGTCCGAGCCGTCGTTCCGCTATGCCGTCAACCGCGAAGTGTGCGATGTGCACGACCTGTTGGTGGTGGTGCCGTGGCACTTGAAGAACGTGCTGTCCGGGCACCCGATGGTCTACAAGCCGTTCGTCGAATCCGCGCGTTACGCCGCCGATATGCGCAACCACTACTGGTCGGTGGGCCGGCGCGCCAAGGACGCCGAAAGCGGACACGAAAAGAGCGACGACTACTACGCCATCAACCCGCCGCCGGATCCACGGCCGTATCCACTGCCGAAGACCAACATCACCGACAAGGCCAAGCAGGACTCCGGCGGCAATTTCGGACGGGTGGCGCGGGCCGAGGGGCTGATCGACAGCTACGTCAACGAGATCCTGGGCGAGCGGGTAGCGGGTATCGAGGCCGGGCACTGGGTGCGGTTCTTCAAGACATACGCCGAATCAGCGGAGCGAGAAGAGCTGAACGCCAGGATCGTTCGGCAGATCGCGCGGTACCGGCAAACCCAGCGCCTGGACACCGACGAACTGGAGTCGCTGCTGCGCGAATGGGTCAACCGGCTCCCGGACTACTGAGGGGCAGCGTAGCGATCGGCGAGCCCGCGCATCCGCGTCGCCGCGGCGTCGGCACGAGCGGCCGCCTCGTTGACCACCGCGATGATGTCCCTGTTCCTGGCGAGCAGGAAGAGCTGGAACTCGCGTGCTCCGGCGGCCGTGTCGAGGGCCAGCAGATGCTGTTGGGCCACCGCGTTCTCGATCTCGGCGCCGATGGCATCGAGTCGCCCGAGCGCGTCCATGGTGACGGCGTGGGCTTCGGCCACTGCGGCGGCCAGCGTCTGATCGGCGGCCACCAGGGCGTTGTGGCGTGCGGACAATGCGTCACCCACATCCGCGAGCGCGGACACCGATGAGTCCGCATGCTCCGCCATGCTGCGAAGGTACTCCCGGCGCAAATCTGTGACAATTCACTTCGCGGCCCCCGTCACCACGGGCGGCGGATCACCACATCGGAACCCATGCGGCTGATTCGCACGTTCGCGCCCGCATGCGGTGCTTCCACCACCATTCCGTTGCCGATCGCCATCTGCACATGCCCGGCGTGAGGAAACACCAGGTCGCCCGGCTGCACGTGGGTGCGCGGCACCGCGAACCCGTCGTGGATCTGGTCATAGGTGGTGCGGTCCAGGCTGATTCCCGCCTGCCGGTATGCCCACTGCACCAACCCGGAACAGTCGAAGCGATCGGGTCCGGTGGCGCCCCAGACGTAGGGCATGCCCAGTCGTGACAGGGCCGCGCGGACGGCGATCTCGGCTCGGCTCCCCGGCGCAGGAACACTCACCGGCCTGCGCAGTCCGCGGTATCGCAACAGCAGCAGTACCGCCAGACGCCGACGCGCCCGCCGGCGCGCGGCCAGGACATGCTGCTGTTGGGCGCGCAGTCGCTCAACGGTCCGCCGCACCGCCTCACGCTGCGCCACGGGCGAATCGGTGGCTGCGCCCAGGTCGGCCCGCGCGGCCTCCAAGACCGATCGGGTGAGGGCCCGAGCGAGCGCGTGGTCCTGCTGGGCCCGGGCCACCAGCGCGGCGAACTCCGTATCGGTGGCTGCCGTACGCCGTAGGACGTCTCGGGCAATATCGACGGCCCCTCGGTAGCCACCTTGTCCTGCAGCGGTATTGAGATCTGCGGCCCGTCGCAGAGCGGCGTCGAGATGGTCGATGCCGGTGGCCGCAGGGGCCGGTCTGGCTTCGGCGGCGAAGAGGCTGTGAGCGCGGGCGAGGATGTCGAGCTCACTCATTCTCGCAGCCTCAGGCCGCGGAGCGCGGATCGATTCGCAGCGACGGCAGATGGATCACCGTCGCCACCGCCGGCAGCACCTCCGATTGCCGCCGTTCGAGAAGTGCGGCGTTCTCGGGTAGCTGCCGGGCGCTGATCTCGCCGGCGGCGATCTTGCGCAGCGTCTCGTGCGCAGCCGCCAGCTGGTGTCGCTTGCGGTACTGGCCGCCGGGCAACTTCACCCCGGCCCACACGCCGTATTCCTCGCCGTGGTCGACGGCGCGCTGCGCGCACATCCGCTGCTGGGCCAGTGGGCACCGGCGCAGGCACATCGTGCGCGCTTCGACGGCGGCCGATTCGTAGGCACGGGCCTTGGCGGCGCCATCGGCGTCGTCGTCATCGGAATAGCCGAACCACAAGTCGGGATTCGAGGCGCAAGGTCGGTCCATGTGAGCGTCTCCTCAGATCGAAGCGATGACAGAAGCGTATATGCAAGATGTCGATGTGGCAAGAAACGGAGACAAAAACATATATAGAAAGGAAGAGGACTGGCTCTGTGTACGATTCGTCCATGTCCGGAGCGCAGGCGTGAGCCGGGAAGCTGCCGGCGCCGCTCTCCGCGCGTTGCGGGAGTCGCGGGACTGGTCGTTGGCCGACCTCGCCGAGGCCACCGGTGTGAGTGTCATGGGTCTGAGCTACCTGGAGCGCGGCACCCGTAAGGCTCACAAAGGCACAGTTCAGAAGGTCGAGAACGGTCTCGGCCTGCCGCCCGGCACCTACGCACGTCTGGTCCTGGCGCAGGACCCGGACGCCGAGTTGGCCCAGCTGCTCGACGCCCGCCCGGTCGCGGAGCCCGCCGCGCCGGTGGTGGTGACACGTCGCGCGGACACCGAAGTCTTCGAAGGGTTCGCCGCAGCGCACCTCGAGGCCATCAACTCGGTGATCGACCGGCTTCCCCCGCCTACCTCAAACGAATACGAAAACGTGGTTCGTTCGCTGATCGACCAGTGTGTGAAGGCCGAGTTGCTGGCGGCCAACTCGTGGCGGGTCGCGGCGAATGCCGAAGCCGACCCACACGGCCAGCTGATGGATCTGATCAAGGCACTCGAGAGCACCCGGTCGGGGTTGATGGCAAGGCTGCCGGGCAGCCTCGGTGCCCGCTTCGACCGCGCGTGCGCCGCGTCCGGGTTACCCGAGCACGTCCTGGCCGAACTCCTCGGCGTCTCGCCCGAGCAGATCTGGTCGATCCGCAACCACGGAGTCATCCCGCCCGGCGCCCTGGGCCGGATCAGGTCGTTCGCCGACGCCGTCGGGGAGTGAGGGTCATCGTCGGGCGATGGTGGGCAACGCCATCGCCGTCGGTCAGTTTCACACCCGTTCGCGGATGAGCTCCAGCGTGCCGAGCTCGCGGATGGCCCGGCATCCGCGCTCGAGCATGGTGAGCACCATGTCGTCGCCGCGTTCGGTGGCGGCCGAGAAGGCGAAACCGAAGGTGGTGATCAGCGGGATCTGCGGCATGCCCAATCGGTAATCAGCCCAACAGGTTTCGAGGTCGTAGCCGGTGACGCCATAGCGGACGAGTTCGTGGTGGTAGTCCTCGACGAGCGTGGACTCGGCCTCGGCCCGCAGCTCGGGGACCAGGCTCGTGCCGGCGAAATAGGCGAGGTCGCGAGCCGGCAGTCCCACCGTGAGCGTCTGCCAGTCCACCACGGTGACCTGGGTGCGGTCCGGATCGAACAAAAGGTTGTCCAGCCGGTAATCCCCGTGCAGCAGGCTGAACCGCTCGGGCTCCAGCAGCAGCCACGGGCCCACCAGCGCGGCGGTCTCGGTCAGCGTCTGCCGGTCCTGGACGGACACCCGCTCACCCAGCCGTTGCAGCGTGGTGTCGGCCGCCATGACCGCGAGCTCGCCCAGGCCCCGGGCGAAATCGGCGTCCGGCCGCGGCATGGTGGCGCCGGTGAATGTCAGCCAGTCGGGGTCACACCAGCGTGGCCCGTGCAGACCGGCCAGCGCTGGGGCGGCAAGCCGGGCCTCTTCCAGGGTGCAGCCGGCCAGCTGATCACCTTGGACGGCCGGAGCCAGGTCTGCCAGCAGCATCACGAAATCGGCCCCGTCGCGGTCGATTTCGCAGTGATAGCAGTGCGGTAGCGGTAAGGCCAGAGTGTGGGCCACTTCGGTGTAGAACGCGTGCTCGGACTTGTAGCCCAACGCCACTCGCTCGCGTACCGCCTCGTCCTGGGAGGGCAGCTTGACGATCAGGGTCGCCGGGAATTCGGTGGGCCCGGCGTAGGTGACTGCCACACGGTAGGTGGCCCCGGTCTGCCCGGTGCCCACCGGGGTGACCTCCGCGCCGGTCACATCGGTTCCGAGCACGGATGTCAGCCACTGGCTGGTGACCTCGGCGGGGCCGGCGGGGATCGCTGCAATGGTGGCCACGGGCACCTCCTCGTGAGTGAATTAGAACACGTTCTAGGACGCCCGAGAATGTCGGACCCCCCTCCTACCGTGGCGGCATGACCGCATGGATCAACACCATCAGCGCCCAGCACGTCGCCCGCGGCGTGGCCGGCGGCTTCACGCAGGCCGACCACGGAAAGCCGGACCGGCTCAAACGGCTGGCCCGTGGCGATTGGATCGTCTTCTACTCGCCCAAGACCGACTATCCGGAGGGTGAACCGCTGCGCATGTTCACCGCCCTCGGGCAGGTCGTCGACGACGAGCCCTACCAGGTGGAGGTATCGGCGGATTTCAAGCCGTATCGCCGCCGGGTCGAGTTCGTCGATTGCACCCCCGTCCCCATCCGCCCGCTGATCGAGGAGCTCGACTTCATCGAGGACAAACAGCACTGGGGCTTCCGGTTCCGCTTCGGCCTCTTCCGGGTCAACAGCCACGACTTCGAAGTCATCCGGACAGCGTTGACGCGACGGGTTGCCGCCTGACAGGTCAATGCTCGGTTGTCCTATCGTGACGGTGGTGAGCACCGAGGACGCATTCTTCGCAACCGAAGACGGCGACGTCTTCACGCCGAGTTCGTTGGCCCAAGGCCCGTGGGGCGCCACCATCGGGGGCCAGCTGGTCAGCGGGCTGTTGGGCTGGGCGGTGGAACGCGACGCCGGCGATCCGGACTTCCTGCCGGCTCGCCTCACCGTCGACCTGTTGCGACCTACGTTCCTCGAGCCCGTCCGTGTCCAGACGACGGTGCAGCGGGAAGGCAAACGGATCAAGGTGGCCGATGTCGCGCTGATCCAGCGCGACACGGTCGTCTCCCGCGCCAGTGCGGTGTTCCTGCGCCGCACCGCCGAACCCGACGCCACCGTGTGGTCGCCGCAGCTGAGCATGCCACCGTTGCCCGACGAGCCTGCTGAACTGCCGCCCGGCCCACCGATGTTCCTGTGGGCCTACGGGGCCAATCCGGACTCCGGCGCGCCCGGTCTCGACGCCACGGAGTGGCAGCAGTCCGAACACCAGAAGTTCGCCTGGATCCGCCAGGTGCGGCCGCTGGTCGCCGGTGAGAAGCTGACGCCGTTCACCCGCGCCGTGATGTGCGGTGAGGTCACCAGCCCGCTGACACATTGGGGCACAGGCGGTTTGCGACACATCAACGCCGACTACACGCTCACCTTGAGTCGGCTACCGCAGGGCGAGTACGTCGGGCTGGCGGCGGTGAGCCAGCACAGCGCCGCCGGTATCGCCACCGGGACGGCCACGGTGTTCGACACCGACGGCCCGATCGGCACCGCGGTCGCAGTCGCACTGGCGCAGCCACCCGAGGCGTTCAGCCCCCGCAACACCACCGCGTAGGAAGGATCAGCCGTGACAGTTCTGATCTCGGCAACCGAACTGGCCGACCAACTCTCGCGCCCGGACCTGCAAGTGCTCGACGTGCGGTGGACGGTCATGCAACCCGACGGCCGTCCCGACTATCTGGCCGGGCACATCCCCGGCGCGGTGTTCGTCGACATGGACACCGAGCTGTCCGATCATTCGGTGACCGGCCGCGGCCGACATCCGCTGCCCAGCCCCGCCGCTCTGCAGGCGGCGGCGCGGCGGTGGGGTATCAACCCCGGTGACACCGTGGTGGTCTACGACGACTGGAATGCCCAGGCCGCCGCCCGCGCCTGGTGGCTGCTGCGCGCCGGCGGAGTCACCGAGGTGCTGCTGCTCGACGGCGGCTGGGCCGCCTGGAAGCGGGCCGGATTGCCCACGGCGACAGGAGATGTCGCACCCGAGCCCGGTACCGTCACCATCTCGAGCCTCGACGCGCTGCCCACCGCGGACATCAACGCCGTGGCGGCCCAGGCGGCCGGCGAGGACCATGTGGTGCTCGACGCGCGTGCAGGCGCACGCTACCGCGGTGACGAGGAGCCGCTGGATCCGCGGGCCGGACACATCCCCGGTGCGGTGTCGGCACCGACCTCGGAGAACCTCAGTGCTGACGGCACCTTCCTCCCCGTCGCCGAGCTGCGGGCGCGGTTCGCGGCGGTGGGTGCCGACGCCTTGCCGGTGAGTGTCTACTGCGGCTCGGGTGTCACCGCCACCCACCAGATCGCCGCCTTGGCCATCGCCGGGTACGACGCCGCCCTGTTCCCCGGCTCATGGTCGGAATGGTCATGCGACCCCGACCGGCCGGTGGCCACAGGCGCCGCATGATTCATTAGAGGAAACGGTGTACTTACTGGCAACTCGTCATATTCGATTCCGCTGCATTCCTGCCGATGCGCCGGCAGTGCATCAGTCGAGATGTGGCCATCGTTGACCGGAAATGGCAGGCGGTGCAGTGGTGGTCTTTCCATCGGCCAACTTGGACCGTCATCGCCAGCGGGAACGGCCCAAGCTCGTCGAACTCGAGCATCTGAACCTCGACCACCCAGCCGTTGTCGCGGCAGCTAAGAACCTCAACCGGCCTCGATAGACAATCTGGCTCCGGAAGCGGATCAGCGACCTATTCGACGCCTACAGGTTTACGCGCATATTCGGGCCAGCGGCAATGAAAACCGTTGAACCACAGGACGTACCTTCCCGAACCAGCGCGCCAACGCCGGCTCTTGATCAGAGCTATGACATTCAGATCATCCTCGGGAAGATGCGCCCACTCTCACGCCCCCACATCGAGGCTCATCCACAGGTTCTGATCATTGCTCGTCGTTGAGGCACCCTGATCGCGACCTACTGGGGCAGGCACCAGCATCGGCGTTTCCCGTTACTTCATCGTCGCAGTCTTCTACTACAAGATAGAGAACGCCCGCTGTTGTGGTCGACGCCTTCGGTCCGACCGGGACCGTCAGTCCCGATCCGTCCCCGGAATCATGGGCCAAGTGTCCCGGGCTTAGGTGCCAGAGCGCGGATCTTGAGCGCGAGGTGCAGCATCAGGCGGTCGGAACCGGAGCTGAGGTCGCACCCCGTCACATCCTCGATGCGCCTGAGACGTTGATAGAACGTGGCACGGTGCACGCAGGCGACGCCGGCGGCGCGACGGACGTCGCCGGCGTGGTCGAGGAAGCACTCGAGGGACTCGAGCAGGGTCCCGCGATCGTCCGCGGCCTGAAGGGCCTGGAGGGCCTGGAGGGAGGATACGGCCGCAATGTCGCTGCTGTTCATCCGCAGCAGCAGCTGGTACGGACCGAGGTCGGTCCACCTCGCGAACGGCGAGAACGACGTCACGAGGTCCGCGGCACGGGCCGCCATCAAAGCCTGACGGTATGAGAGATGTAGGCTGCCCAACTCCTTGACCACGTCGCCCAGACCGAAGGTCACGTCAGGTTCGTCCGACGTTCCTGTGGCCAGGCGGTCGGCAATTTGGCTGTGCAACGATTTGACGCGAAGGTCGGACCACGGCTCGGCCCCGGCGAGCAGCAGCCAGGCACCCGCCGGACCTGCGACCGCCATGGCCGTGCCAGACGGCAGTCGTCCCGCGGCCTCTCGGACCGCCTGTTGCAGCTCGGGGTCGCCCGTCGTAGTGCTGGCCAGAGTCGTCCGCACCGCTAGCACCTGATACGGCTGTGCGTGCTCGGGAAAGACCTGTTCAGCCAGTAGGTCTTCGACCGCCTGAGACCGTGCTGCTTCGTCTGAGGAGACCAACTCGCGCAGCATAGCCTCGTGGCGGTTACTCAATCGTTCGTGGATGAGCCTACTGCGGAAGAGGAGTACGCCCGCCTGGGCGGCTGCGGCAATGGCCCGGTCGACGTCCTCGGTCGCGATGGGATGGGCCGGCCACTCGATGAGCCACATATACCCCAGCGGCAAGCCGTGATACCGGACGGGCACACACAACCTGCGTCTCAGGCCCAGCTCGGAGTCTTCGATCCACCCAGGCTCCGTCCAGTCCGCGATCCCCATGCCTAAGATGTGCTCGACGACCGATCTCGGAACTTCACGATTGAGGATCGAGCTAGATCGCAGCTCGTCTTCCTCTCCGAAGTGGCGACTCGATGCCATAAGCCGCATGGACGTGTCATCTACGGCGACTGATCTCTGGAGACGGTAGGCCAGGTCGTCCACGATGGCTTGCACGGTGTCGAAGTCCATGGTCGCCAATGTCGATGGCCCATGACGCCGGTCGGGCCTGACGAAGTCCTCTCCGGTGCGAGATATCACCGTACCGCTCCTTGGTTCGAATGCCCGTCGCGCAATCATGCGACTATCGGTTTCGGGCGGGTAAGCCGATGGTATCGGGCTTCGGCGGTTGCGGGGAGTTGACAGATGTCGTGTCAATGGATTCGAAGTCGCGCCGGTTGACCCGCGGCGTGCTGGCCGCCGAGATCGACTCGGCCCGTCGACGTCTTGGTCCAGGGCGCCATCGTGAACGTGTTCGAGCAATGCAGCGCGAGACGGCGATACGCTACTTCACACCTCCCGCAGCCTCGCGGTGGTGCGAAAGGTGGACCCGGGAGGCCATCCGTCCCCAGGCCATAGCTCACGACCCGTGCCGATGTGGACCGCACACCTGAGCCGAGCCGCACAGTTCATTGATCGGAGCGAAGGTTCGAGGCCCGCTCGCTGACCCGACAACTGTCGATAAATCCAATCTCATGGGGTGACATCTCGCTATGGCCGGTTGTCGTTGTCTAGATCACACTTCAGAAAGGCGGTGAACGAGACCGATCAGAGATGGTGGCATCGCCGCCCGAGGCTGGCCGCCAATCGATGACCGGACGAAGGGAACCACATGCTCAGACGAGTGGTCTCGGCGAATGACGAGCACGGCAATGCGGTCTTTGTCGAAGACTCCACCATCGAGGCTCGATCGGCAGAGGCAATGCCCGGTGTGGCCATGCACCACATCTGGGGCGCCGACCAACGCGTTCTGCCACGGGATGGCTCGCAGCCGCCGTGGCACAGCCACTTCCCGCCGACCGACGGGTGGCGTTTTGTGCTCCTCACTCTGCAACCGGGACAGGTCGCTGCTCCGATCGACGATCCGGCAGAGAGCCAGCTCGCGGAGCTGGAAGAGGCCTTCCCCGGCCTCCTGACCACCGTCGAGCCCGGGACGGACGGCATGCACACATCGGAGACGATCGACTTGGTAGTCGTGGTGGACGGCCCAATCACTCTGGAGCTCAGCGACTCGCAGGCCAAGGAGCTGCACACCGGCGACGTGGTCGTGCAGGTCGGCAACGTGCACCGGTGGGTCAACCGGAGCAGCAAGCCCTGTGTTGTCGCCGCTGTGGTGGTAGGCGTCAGGTACGAAACCAGAACCTCAGCTGATTCCTGAACTGCGACCTAGTGAGGGATGCCTCGTGAGTAGTGAGAACGTGAAAGCGCCTCTGAGTACGGCGAAAGCGAAAGAACCCAGCTTGCGACGCACCGTGGCTGCGGCATCGATCGGAAACTTCGTCGAGTGGTACGAATTCGCGGTCTATGGCGTGGTTGCGGCCTTCATTTCCGTCGCCATGTTCCCGGCCGACGACCCCACGTCAGCCATGCTGAACACGTGGGCGGCCTATGGGATCGCGTTCGTCGTGCGCCCGGTCGGCGGGGTGATCCTGGCGCGCGTCGGTGACCGCTACGGGCGACGACACATCCTCTACGTGACGATCACGATGATGTCGGTCGCGACGTTCTCCATAGCCCTGATCCCGTCGTACGCGACCATCGGGATTGCCTCGCCGATCCTGCTGATCTGCGCACGCATTTGCCAGGGCATCGCGGCCGGCGGTGAGCTGGCCGGTGCTGCGGCCTTCCTCTACGAGCATGCCCCGGCGAACCGTCGGGCGCGCATGATCAGCTTCCTCGGCGTGAGCACGTTCTGCGCCATGGTCCTGGGTTCATTGCTGGGAACTGTGCTCACCGTGGCGTTGCCGGCCGACGCGATGCAGTCGTGGGGCTGGCGAGTGGTCTTCGCCACGGCTCTCCCTCTCGGATTCGTCGGTCTCTACATCCGGCGTTCACTGGAGGAGACGCCCGAGTTCAGGCAACTTCACGAGAAGCGCGCCGCGGAGGTGACCGAATCCAGCCCTAGCCCGGGGGGCTTCTGGCTCACCATGCGAGAGAACAGGCGTGCCATCTTCCTGTACCTGGGATTTGGGTCGTTCTACTCGATCGCCATCTACGTCAGCGTCGCCGCCTACCTGGCGTTCATGCTCGCAAACGGCTTCTCGGAGAGGTCGGCGCTGATGATCAACACCATTGCCGGACTCGTGATCATCGTGGGCATCCTGCTCTCGGGTGGTCTGGCCGACCGTATCGGACGCAAGCCCATACTGATCATTGGCACCAGTGCTATGGCCGTGACCGTCGTGCCGACCTTCCTGCTCGGCTCCACCGGATCGTTCGCGCTCGGACTGCTGGGCGCCCTGATCTTTGTAATCCCACTGTCTGTGTTCATCACTCCGGCCGTCATCAACGTGGTTGAGCTGTTCCCAACCAAGGTCCGTGTCACCGCCGGCGCTGTCGCCTACAACCTGACGGTCATCGTCGGCGGGTTCATGCCCTTCATCGCGGTATCGCTCACCCAGGCCACAGGGTCTCCCTTGGCCTTCCCGCTCTTCGTCGCATCGACGGCGGTCCTGGCCATCACCGTGGTGCTGATCTGGTACCGCGAGCCGAAAGATGATCGAGTGTCAACCCCAGTAGTGGAGGAGGGTCGAAAGTGACACAGATCATCTTGGAGAACGCCCGGATCTTCGACGGTGTGTCCGATGAGTGCGCTGAGGGGATGGCGGTGCTCGTGGCGGAGGGTCGCATCCGCGAAGTCTCGGACCGTACGATTCGCTCGGACGACGCGCAGCGGATCGACGTCGCGGGCAAGACCCTGATGCCGGGTCTGATCGACATGCACGTGCACTCGTACTTCTCCGACCTCGATCCGCGTGTACTCAACGACCGCGATGCGCCGTACCGGACCGCGTATGCGATTAAAATGCTCGGCCATGCGCTCGACAGCGGGTTCACGACTGTGCGTGACATCGGTGGGGGCGACTACCCCCTATTCGCCGCCATTTCCGACGGATTGATCCGGGCGCCGCGCTTCTTCTATGCAGGCAAGATTCTGTCGATGACCGGCGGCCACGTCGATTACCGCACACCCAACGAGAAGCACCACACGCACGGGTACTGCTCGTGTGATGCGATGAACTGGGCTGGCGTGATCGTCGACGGTGTCGACGAGTGCATCAAGGCCACCCGTGAGGAGCTGCGCCGCGGTGCCCACTGCATCAAGATCGTCGCGTCTGGTGGCGTGATGTCCCCAAGCGATCCGATCTGGATGAACCAGTTCCGCGAGGACGAAATCCGTGCGATCGTCCAGGAGTGCGCCGAACGCCGCACCTACGTCGCCGCGCACTGCTTGACGAGCGAGTCGACCCGCAGGGCAGTGAACTTCGGTGTCCGCTGCGTCGAGCACGCCGCCCTGATTGACGCCGAGACGGCAGCGTTCGTCGCGGAGCGGGGCGCGTATGTCGTGCCGACGATGGTCTGTCTCTACTCGCTCGTAGAGCAGGGCCTGGAAATGGGGTTGCCGAGCGACCGCATGGACAAGCTCCGCACCATTTACGAGGACTCTATGGCTGGGCTGGACGTGATGCGCAGCGCCGGCGTCAAACTCGCCTTTGGCACCGACCTGCTCGCCGGTTTCTACCCCCAGCAGACGCGCGAGTTCGAGCTTCGTCGCGAAGTCTTCACCCCGGTCGAGCTCCTGCGCCAGGCGACCTCGGTGGGCGCGGAGATCCTGATGCAGACGGGCAAGCTGGGCTGCATCCAGCCGGACGCGTACGCCGACCTGATCATCGTCGACGGCGACCCGCTCACAGACATCGGCCTCCTCGCGGCCGCAGGTCGCCACCTGGACCTCATCATGCGCAGCGGCGAGGTCGTCAAGAACCGACTCAACTGAAGGAGCTCACATGACCGAGGACGTGACGGACCGCAGCCAGCACGAAGGCGTGACTGCGCCTGCCATGGCCGTCGACCAGGTGTTCGGCTCGACAGAGTATTTCGAGATGCGCACCTGCTGGTCGAGCCCTGCAGGGGTTCGGTCGCTATCTATCGCGAAGGTTGCCCAATGCTGATCGAACGCCTTCAGGAGCGCCTCCACGCTGATCGCCTGCAGTTAGGTCCTGAGGTGATGGTGGGTTATGCGCACGATGAGGCCGAGTGGGCACCCCACGGGGCGCCGCTCGTTCTCGTCAGACCGCACACTGCCGAGGAAGTCCAGGAGGTAGTGGGCGCCTGCATCGAGTTTGGCGTTCCTCTGGTGCCCCGTGGGGCGGGCACCGGCCTGTCCGGCGGGGCGAACGCTATCGATGGGTGCGTCGTCTTGTCGACCGAGGCGATGACAGCCATCACCGAGATCGATGCCGTTGAGCGGTTGGCTGTCGTGCAGCCGGGCGTCGTCAATGATCACCTGCGCGCTGCGGTGGCCGAGCACGGTCTCTGGTACCCGCCGGACCCCGCCTCCTCGCCGTGGTCGACTATCGGCGGCAACGTCGCGACGAACGCGGGTGGCCTCTGCTGCGTGAAGTACGGCGTCACGGCCGACTACGTGCTCGAACTGCAGGTCGTCACCGGCACGGGTGAGTTGGTCCGGCTCGGTCGGCGCACGGCGAAGGGGGTCGCGGGTTACGACCTTGCGCGACTGCTCGTTGGCTCCGAAGGCACACTGGGTGTCATAACCGAAGTCACGGTCAAGCTCCGCCCGCAACGAGAACCGGAGAACACCGTCGCTGGCTTCTTCTCGTCGATCGTCGACGCCGGGCGGGCCGTCACAGCCGTGGGAGCGGCAGGCATCGTCCCCTCCGCCCTCGAGCTCATCGACCGGCACTGCCTCGAGGCCGTCGACCGGTGGAAGAAGATGGACCTCGCCGTCGCGGCCGACGCCGTTCTGCTGGCGCGATGCGACGTCCCAGGCGACGCGGGCGATGAAGAGGCCGACGCGATCCGCGACTGCTTCGAGCGCGCGGGCGCCAGCTGGGCGGCCCGTTCGACCGATCAGGTCGAGGCGGACGCCCTGTTCGAGGCGCGACGCCTGGCCTACCCGGCCCTCGAGCGTCTCGGCCCCGTACTCACCGAGGACGTCTGCGTGCCGAAGGCAGCGGTCCCGGAGATGCTCGCGCGCATCGAGGCGATCGGCAAGAAGCACGACACCCTGATCGCCAACATCGCCCACGCCGGGGACGGAAACCTGCACCCCCTGCTGGTGACGCCTCGTGACGACGACGCGGCCAGGGTACGGGCACAGCGAGCCTTCCGCGAGATCATCGAGGAAGCGCTCACCCTCGGCGGTACGGTTACCGGAGAACACGGCATCGGTCTGCTGAAGATGGACGGACTCGCCCAGGAGCTGCCGCCGGCGGTCATGAACCTGCATCGCGCGGTCAAGGCGGCGCTGGACCCGCACGGCATCCTCAACCCCGGCAAGGTCATCGCTGCCGAGTAGCCTTTGCCCTGTCCACCCGACCGCGGGTGGTTCGTTCCGTCGCCAGCGGGAGCTCGGCGTCCGCACCTCGGAAGCGGAATTGGCGGTGGATCATCCACCCCAACTGCTCTTCGACAGCGGCTGGCCCATCGCCGCCCTGGTAAGAGTGCGCCCGTGTATGCCTCTGAGGGCGAGTGGGCCGATCCGTTACCCCATTACCGTTCCGCTGGACTCCGCATTGAATGGGCGTCGGCGGGAGTAGACCCACCAGGTCGACTGTAGTCCGGTCCGTTCCCCGTGGTACTGGACGGGGTTGGCGTCGTGGTCGTGCCCAGCTTCGACGGCCACGATGATGTCCCGCATGAACTGACCGGCGACGGGCGCGTTTTTGAATTGTTGCCGCTCGTGCCGATCGCGACGGAGAAACCTGGAGCCTGCGATGCTCCGCGGCCGCGAGCTGCACCAAGCACGCCGCGGCCGCGGTCGAATAGGGGCGTGACCTTCTTGGTCGGGGCCACGTCGACGTCGAGGAACGCCATCCCGGTGCGGCGGAAGCCGGCCATTCCTGCGGGGTCAACCATGCCGAGGTGGCCGGCCCAGTCCTCCCAGCAGTGCTTGGACTCCCACGCCGCCGCGACGCTGGGAAAAATCGAGTAGTTGAAGCGGACCACGGCGCTCGAGGCGCTTGTGGAGCCCTGGCCAGGTCCGGGGAGCCGGTCCACGACTACGACCCGGAAGCCGGCGCGTGCAAGCTCGAGGGCCGTCGACGAGCCGATGACGCCGGCTCCGACGACGATGGCGTCCGCACTCAGATTCACCCGACAACGGGCAGCTATACGTGTCGCGGAAGGTCGCCGACAACAGCGACAGCCGTCTGTAGACGCCGAGGATCCAGGTTTTTCACCATATTCGTCAGCGAAATGTTCGGTGCGACCCACTGGACAGTCACCCCTTGACCTGACGAGACATGAACCCGGCTGATCAGTCGACGAAAGTTGCGCCGCCATGAACACAAGCCTCCTCGACCAACCCTCCACTCCCCTCGCAGTCTTCGGTCGAGACGATGAACTGCAGGACGCCAACCACGAGCAAGTCGTGTTCTGCCGAGACAAGCGGACGGGTCTCCAGGCGATCATCGCGATCCATGACACCACCCTCGGGCCGGGCCTTGGCGGTACGCGGTTCTATCCCTATGCAAACGAGTCGCTCGCGCTGACCGATGCGCTTCGGCTGTCCGAGGGAATGACGTACAAGGCGGCCGGAGCGGGCGTGCCCCTCGGCGGTGCGAAGGCCGTTATCATCGGCGACCCGACAACCCAGCGGACCGAGGGTCTTCTCGAGTCCTACGGCAGATTCGTCGAGTCCCTCGGCGGCCGGTACTACACGGCCGCCGACGTGGGCACCACGTCCGAGGACCTCGACGTCATCGGGCGGACCAGCACCCACGTTGTGGGACGGACCACCGCCGCCGGCGGCTCCGGCGACAGCGGTTACGCGACGGCCCTCGGAGTCTTCTCGGCGATGCAAGCCGCGGCAACGGCGACCTGGGGCGGGAACGGTCTGGCTGACAAGGTCGTCGGGGTCGAAGGCGTTGGCAAGGTTGGGCGGCACCTCGTGACCTTCCTCCAGTCCGTCGGAGCCCGCGTCGTAGTCTCCGACCCGCGACCGGCCGCACTAACCGAGCTCGACGGGCACGATTCGCGGGTCCGGGTCGCGGATTCGGTGCTGCCCGAGGAGCTGGACGTCTATGCCCCGTGTGCGCTCGGCGCGAGCCTGACGGCGACCAGTGTGGCTCAGCTGAGGGCAAAAGTCGTTTGTGGCGCGGCGAACAACCAACTCGCCGATGGCAGTGTGGCCCAGACGCTCACGGACAGGTCGATCCTGTGGGTCCCGGACTACCTGGCCAACGCCGGCGGGCTGATCCAGGTCGGCGGCGAGCTCACGAACGAGCACCGGGCCGACGTCCTCGATCGCGTGAGGCGTATCGAGCACACCGTCGGAGAGGTGATTCGCTCGGCGTTCGACACCAACGTCACGACCTTGCAGGCCGCGCGCAGCATCGTAGACCAGCGACTCACCGCCGGACGGGAGGGCTGACGGGCAAACGCCCGCAACGACTCTCGCTGCCGAACCGACTGCCACCACCTCTGAAGGACTCTGCCCGCGACCACGGCCGCGACCAGCGACGGGTGGGGACGCTTCTCGTCGCCGCCCGTCAGGACGACCAGGCATCGACAGCTCCATTTCAGCGCGTCGACGAGAAGGGTGACTCACTCCCGTCGGCGACGACCTCGGCGTAGACATTGAGCTGGCGAAGAACCTCCGCACCGACGAGGCGCTGGTCCTCCAGTGGCAAGGGAGCTGCACCTGTGGCTCATGGCCTGGGGGCAGGAGGCCGCCCAGGTCGGGTCGACACACGCACTCCGCGGCACCGACCACGTCTTCCGTCGACCGGATTCTTGAGACCGAGACAGTGCCGGTCGGTCATGTCCGTCAACTCGACGCGGTGGCCTCCCGCTTCCTGGCCGGATTGCATACCCGGACCCCGGTGAAGGCCGGCATCAAAGGGCCCCGTTCTGGTGGATCTAGACGACACCATCATCGAAGTGCACGGCTACGCCAAACAAGGATCGGGTTACGGCTACTCCGGGGTTCGCGGGCTCAACGCGGTGATCGCCACCATCACCACCGTCTGTGGGGCACCCGTCATTACCGGTCTACGCCTACGCAAAGGGTCCTGCGGGTCCCCCCGTCGAGCCAAGCGGATCGTCGCTGACACCCTGGCCACCGTAAACCGCCCGCGCAGCACCAACACCAGCGACTTCTACGAATCGTCGTCGAACGCCACCGCACCAAGACCACCGTCGTGACATCGAACCGCGAACCCGCCGAATGGCTGACCCAGACCACCCCGACCAGCGTCCTCAATAACGTGCCAAGGTGGTCCCATCACACTGGCAAGCGACTAATGGCCCTTTGCGCCAGTACTTCCGAAGGGGACCGACCTTTCGAGATGGTCGGCCGAGGATGCCGCGGCGATCGCACACCCTTAACACAAGGGCGCGGAAAACCCTCGGTCGGCGCACCCCCGCCGAGCACCTATGCTCACTTCACCAAGCCGGTGTTGCGACCACCGATTGAATCCGCCCAGTACACCAGCCACGACCTGGCCAAAGCCTGCTCTGATCATGCCCTGCGCCGCTCTCGGGGGCTACCGGCATATGCTGGGACAACGCTGGGTCCGAATCGCTGTGGTCGACGGTCAAGCATGAGTACTACAAACGGCACGCGTTCACGTCGTATGCGAATCTTACTGTGGGACTTGAAAATTACCTTCGCTACTACAACCATGACAGACGGAATAGTTCACTGGGAATGATCTCGCCCGTCGACTTCGAGATCACCTCACGGATCAATCAGCAATCAAGCTAACCGTGTCCACTTCTTCAGGGAACCCGAGGAAGCAGCTCGCGGTTCCGCGCGTACACACAGGGTGCGGTGCCGGTCGCATCCGCTCGCGCTTCTGCTGTCGCGGTCAGCCACCCGATTCGTTGACAGACGACTATTCCCGGGAGGGCCGCAGGGAAGGGACCCTTATCGGGTGAATCTGAGTGCGGACGCCATCGTCGTCGGAGCCGGCGTCATCGGCTCGTCGACGGCCCTCGAGCTTGCACGCGCCGGCTTCCGGGTCGTAGTCGTGGACCGGCTCCCCGGACCTGGCCAGGGCTCCACAAGCGCCTCGAGCGCCGTGGTCCGCTTCAACTACTCGATTTTTCCCAGCGTCGCGGCGGCGTGGGAGTCCAAGCACTGCTGGGAGGACTGGGCCGGCCACCTCGGCATGGTTGACCCCGCAGGAATGGCCGGCTTCCGCCGCACCGGGATGGCGTTCCTCGACGTCGACGTGGCCCCGAACAAGAAGGTCACGCCCCTATTCGACCGGGCTGGTGTTCCATACGAGCTGTGGGACGCGACAACCCTCGCCGGCCGCGTCCCCGGCCTCGACCCGGGTCGCTTCTGGCCTCCCAAACGGCTCGACGACGAGTCTTTCTGGGACGATCCAGTGGGCCAACTCGGCGCCCTGTGGACTCCCGACGGGGGCTACGTGGACGACCCTATGCTGGCCGCCGTCAACCTGGCCACCGCCGCACGCCGGGCCGGTGCACAGTTCATCTTCCGAAGTCAGGTCACGGCCGTGCGTCGGTCAGGTGGTCGCGTCGCCGGTGTCGACCTGGCCGACGGGGAACGAGTGAGCGCGCCCGTCGTCGTCAACGTCGCCGGCCCCTGGTCGCCGACGTTGAACGAAATGGCCGGTGTAGGGGATGACTTCTCGATCACGACCCGGCCCATGCGACAGGAGGTGCACCACGTGACGGCGCCTCCGGGCTTCAACGACGGGGACCGCATCGGCCCGGTCATCGCGGACCTCGACCTCGGTACGTACATGCGTGGAACGCCCGGCGACGGTTTCTACATCGGCGGCACCGAGCCCGAGTGCGATCCTCTGCCGTGGATCGACGACCCAGATGCCGCTGACCTCGCCCCGACTCCCACCGCGTTCGAGGCGCAGGTGATTCGCGCAGCGCGGCGCTTCGGCGAGCTCGGCGTACCCTCGCGGCCGCGGGGCATCGCGGGCATCTACGACGTCTCCTCGGACTGGACGCCCATCTATGACCGCACGGGCCTCGACGGCTTCTACGTCGCGATCGGCACGAGCGGCAATCAATTCAAAAACGCGCCCGTCGCCGGTCAGTTCATGCGGGACATCATCGTGGCCGTCGAAGCTGGGCACGACCACGACGCCAACCCCGTCCAGTACCACGGGGAACGGACCGGACTCACAGTCGACCTGGGGGTCTACTCCCGCCGACGCCCGTTCAATGCGGAGTCCAGCGGAACGGTAATGGGGTAGCGGATCGGCCGGACAGGACGCAACCGCGACCAGCCTCCGGGCCCAATGGGGACATCGCAAGGACTTACGTGGCGGCGCCGCGGCGCGTCGCCGTGCTCGCGAACACACGTCGGACACCTACCCGAACAACCCAGTTGCGGAAGGAACAACGCATGTCTCAGACAGTCAAGGGAGTGTCCCGCGATCCCGACTTCCGCGCCCGGTTCCTCCGGAAGCCGACGTCGCCTCCAACCTGGAGTACTCCAACGTCGTCGGCGTCTACGACCGCGACCAAGCCGACACCGGCGAGCTGTGGATCGCGATGCAATTTCGTCGACGGCACCGATGCCGACGCCGCCCTGCGCGCCGGCACCATGATCGCCGCACGCGCCGTCCACATTGTCGCCGAAGTCGCCGCAGCCCTGGACTACGCCCACTCCCGCAACATCGTGCACCGCGACATCAAGCCGGCGAGCTTCCTACTGTGGGGTCACCGGGTCCCGAGGAACGAGTGTTGTTGGGCGACTTCGGGATCGCCCGCGCGCTCGATGACTTCGGCCTCACCGCCACTGGGTCGGTCATGGCGACATTCGCCTACGCCGCACCTGAAGTCCTCGCCGGTGACCCGTTCAATGGCCGCGCCGACATCTCTTCGTTGGGCTGCACGCTGTATCGCCTCCTGACCGGCAAGACGCCTATCCCAGCACCAACGGGATGGCGGCGGTGATGATGGCCACCTCAACACTCCCCCGCCGCGACCCACAAGGTTCGTGCCGTCGCTGCCCCACGCTTTTCGATGAGGTGGTTGCGATCGCGATGGCCAAGCAGCCCGAGCATCGCTATCCCATTGTCTCAGCGCTGGCCGCCGCGGCCACCGCCGCCCTCACCAATCCCCAATGCACCCCCGCCCGCCGATGCAGAACCAGGTCCGGCGGGACCCTGGTGATGGGCCGCCACGGCGGCGCCCGCACCCAGGTGGCCCGTCCCACCCCGCCGACGCCGCCCGCCACACCGAGCACCGCGCCCACTCGTCCACGACGCCGCACCACCCTGATCACGATCGCGGCGACCGCGGCGATCGCAGTCGTCACCGGCCAACGCCATCGCCGTCTGGCCGGAGTCCTCCATCACCGACGCCGGCGATCGGACCACGACACCCGGGACCACCGGCGCGCGCCGCCGCACCGCCGACGCCGGGCGCAGCCCCGACCACCGCGCAATTCCCAACCAACGACATCCCACCCACCGCGCTGCGCGACATCCTGCTCCCGGCAACAGAATTGACAGCCCTCACCGGCGCTGCGTCGCGACGCGAAACGGCGAATCCCGGTGCTGACGGCGATGCGCGCGGCTACCGAGCGGTCACGCAGCTGCGAGTAAGGGACGCGAGGGTGAGGTGCCTACTCGGCTGGTACCGCGGCCAGTGCTGCGCCGGCGGGTTCCGCTTTCTGCGCCTTCTCGGCGTCAGCGCTGAAGCAGAAGATAGCGACGACGAAGCTGATCGCCGAGACACCGCCGGCCACCAGAGCGAAGCCGCCGTCTCCGTCACCCAACCCGGAGGCCAGGGCGATGGCGGCGGCGATGATGGCGGTCAAGGTGAGAAACAGTGCGGTGGCGCTGCGCGCCTCGGCCAAGCTGCCGTTGGCTGCCGCCTGCCGTTGCATGCGGTCGGACATGTGTGGTCACCCCTCGATCGGTGAGCTCTGCGCTCACAAAAACTGCCTGGTTGATACCCCGTTCCCCCATTGCCAAACCGGCGCCAGCAAGTGAATTGTCGGGTGTCGGGGCCGTCGGTAGTGTCCGCGCCATGTCGGGAACCGGGATCCAGGAACGGCTGCGGGGGTGACCACGCAGAAGGAGTTGCACGACGCGGTGCAACACGTCGGCCGTGTCACCGGCGATCCGGCGGCCTGGACTTGGGGGCTCACGCCGTCCGACATCGCGGTGGCAAGTCTGATCGTCGCTCCGGAGGCCGAGACCGCCGCCGTCCTCGGCAAGATCAAAGCCAATCACCCCACGCTGTTCGGCGGCCGCATCGACGCGCCTTTGACACCGCGTGCCCCCGCAGCCCCGGAATCTCAGCAGGGCGCGGGCATCACGGCCATCAAGAAGGCCGAAGACGACCTGGCGCACCAGAACTCGAGTACTGCGCACGTCGACCTGCTGGTCATCACCGCGATCCTCAACGCGCACACCACCACCGAGCAGGGCAGTGCCGAACTGCGGCGGCTGCAAACCGCGATCGAGGAGGCGGTGCACGTCCGTACCGATCTCGACACCCCGGCCGGCGCCAGGGACTTCCAGCGCTTTCTGATCGGCAAATTGCGCGAGATCGGTGCCGTGGTGCAGACCGCCAGCCTGGACGACAGGTCGAAGGCAGTGCTGGCCACCGCCTGGACTGCGCTGTATGAATCGTCGACAACCGGCAGTGCCGCAGCCCCCGACGCCAAGGCGCAACCGGCCCGGCCGGTCGCCGCCGCTACGGCGCCGGCTCCGTTGCCGCCCTACGGGGGCGACCTCGTGTCGGACCCGCTGCTCGAGCAGCTGCTGGCCCAAGACCCGCTCACCGCCGAGATGCCGCCACATTCCGCGACTCCTGCACCCTCACCTTCCACGGCGACCCCCACGTCGCCGGCCGGCATGCCGGGATTGCCCATGCTGGGCGGACCGGCCGGCGGTCTCGGGTCACCGGCCGGTGGTCTCGGCTCGCCGGGCGGTGGCCTGCCGCTCCCGGCGTTCTCTCGGACAGAGGAAGAGCCGGAACTACCAACCCGTGAGGGGCGAGATTCGCTCGACGACCTGCTGGCCGAGGCCGAGTCGGTGCTGGCCGAAAACCCCGAGGATCCCGCGGACGCCGAAGAACCGGCTGAGGACGAACCGGCGCAGGATGAGCCCGAGGACTCCGAACCGCCGCCCGCCGACGAACCGGACTCGGCAGAGGTGCAACTGCCCAACGGTGACCGCATCACCGCACCCACGCCGGAGCTCGCGAAGGTCATCACCAGTGCCCTGGCTGGCACACCGGTCGGTGAGGCGTTCCAACGGCACGGCCTCAGCATTCCGCCGCCGGGCACTGCGGTGTCCGACCCGGTGGACCCAGCCGACGTCTCCACCGGCGATGTCGGCATGTTCACCGATCGGCAAGCTCTGGCCCTCGACCGGACCCAGGCCCTGCTCGGCGGCGAAATCCAACCGCTTGCCAGCGTCAGCGGACCCAGCTTCCTAGGCTGGCTTCACCCACCTCAGACGCCGAGCACCGATGCCCCTGCCCCCACCCGACCGGCGACGACGCCTGCTACCTAGGAGACAGCCATGGATGACCGCATCGTCATCGAACCGGACAAACTGCGCGAGGCGGCCCGCCACCATGCCGACGCCGCGGACTACCTGCGCACGGTGCCAGGCACCCACGACGCGATCCAGGAGAGCCTGGATTCCCTCGGCCCGATCTTCGGGGACCTGCGGGAGGCCGCGCGCCATCTCCTCGAGCAGCGGCGCCAGTGCTACGAGCGTCAGGCCGACGAACATGCGGAGATGGCGGATAATCTGCACCGATCGGCCACGTTGTGGGAGGAGCACGAAGCAGACAGCGCGCAACGACTCGGCGCCCTGCTCGACGAACAGAGATGACCGAACCGAACCCCGACTTCGACGCCCTGCACCCCAGCGGACACCTGCTCTTCCGCAGCTGTCGGGGTGGGTACCTGCACAGCGTCATGTTGTCCGAGGAAGCCCTGTCCGCTGATGCTCACACTCTGGCCGCGGGCATCAAACTGGCCGCCGACGTCTCCTACCTGAGCGCGCTCATGGAAGTACGCGCGGAGATACTGGCCGCCGGACACACGCCGTCGGACGAAGTGCCGACCCAGCGTGACCTCGACGCGGCGCGGTCAGCACTGGCCGAACACCACCTGAGCTGAGGTCAGCGAACCCAGTTCTGCACTGAACCGGCGGCGGGCGTGATATCGGCGGGCGGCGCGACCGGGTTGTCGCCGAACAACTCCCGCGCCCGGGCCAGCAGGGCCCGCACTTCATCGAGCTGGGCCTGCAGCGTCGAGTCCGTCATGACAGCTGACGCTACCCACCGTTGTGCCGGCCGACAATTCACTGTGCCGAGCCGGGTTGGCCGCGAAGAAACAGCTGAATAGCGGTACCCCGGTACCCCGGTACGCTTGGCCAGTGGCGGTTTTCGGGCGGCGATCGGCGCGGCAGCGCCTGCGCAGGGCTACCGAACAGGCCCTGTCGGTGCCGACGTTCCGCACACCCGATGACTGCACTCCCTGGGTGCTGGGCGGGCTCTGGCCCGCCGAGCTGGACCCGGTGACCCCCGAAACCGCAACGGTCGCTGAGTATTTGAAAAGGGACCTGCAGCGCATCGCGGATTCCGCCAACCACAAGTTGCGGATGATCAACGAAGCCAGGATGCCCGAGCCGATACGGCACGCCGAGCAGAACCGGGTGATCGACAGCGCGCGGGCGTACGCCGTTGCGCGGGTGGAGTCCACGATGCGGCAGCTTCGTCGAGAACCGCCGCCCGCACCCACAACCGAGCTGCCGAGCCTCGCCCAGGCGTTCGAGGCCGAGCCCGTCACCGTGGCGACGCCGGTGATCATCGCCGAACCGGTGCCCGAACCAGAACCGGACCCGCCCGCGGAAACCACCGAGCAGCGGCTGCGGCGGTTCGTGGATGCAGTGGCCCGGCAGGAACCGGGGTTGCGCTGGGCCGCCGGCGAGCGCGAGGACGGCAGCATCGTGATCGTCACGGACCTGGCGCACGGGTGGATACCGCCAGGCATCGTCGTCCCCGCCGGCGTCGAGCTTCTCGAACCCGCCCGCCGCAACGGCAACCTGCGCGCACTACTCGGCGCCACAGATCGGTCCGCCACCTACAGCCCTGGTGACCCGTTCTCCCATGGCAGCGCCGCCGTGCCCGGCATCGCGGGTGGTCGGCGCACCGCTGCGGAGGTCCCGGATCTGGGGTGGCGGCTCTCCGAAGCCACCCGCTGGCGCGACGGGCTGCCCAGGATCACCCACACCTTGGCCAAAGCGGCGGCCTCGGGAACGGGAGTGGCGGAGGCGGAGCTCGACGTGCTGCGGGTGCACCTGGACACCGCCCGCTATCAACTGCTGGCGCGCTACCCCGGTGTGAACACCGGCATCCTGCTGAACTGCCTACTGCTGGCCGCCACCGACGCCCTGGCCGCAGGTGACCGCGAGGCAGCCAACTATCACTTCGCCTGGTTCGTCGAGTTCACCTCGGCATCGGCCGGTAATGAGGGTTCTGCGTCCTGACCCGCCGTTGCTGACATTGCCTGGCGGCGGTTGTTGTCACTTTGCCGGTGTGAATTGACGGGTCTCCTCGCCCCTGGACATACTGACAAGATGTCGGGGTCGGGCCGGTGTGGGGGGCGCTGCCGGAGGGCAGGTGCCGATGGATGACCGTGCCCTGGTCGACGAGGTGCTCCGCGAATTGAATGCCGCCGCCGACCGCTGGGAGAAATTGGTCGCCGAAGCGGAACGGATAACGTACAGCGTGGACCTCGGAGACATTTACGCGGTGGCCAATTCGGACGGGCGATTACTCGAATTGACCCTGCACCCCCGCGTAACGAGTGAATACACGCACGGCGAACTCGCCGATCGGCTCAATTCGGCGTTCGCCGCGTTGCGTGAGGAGGCGCAGGCCGACAACGAGGCACGATATGGCGGGGGGTTGCGTTGACCGACCGTTTTCGGAACATCCGTCACTTGCGGCACTGGAGTAGCCGAGCAACGCCTGCAGGCGGCGGCAAATTGGTGTCAGCCGATGCTCCCGGGCGCCGTTATCGTGAAAACGCGAGCAGTTTCGGCGTGCCGGCGCGAGTGCTGCGGCACGCCCGGGGGCCGGGCGGAAATAGTGTGCCGAAAGGAAGCCCAGCGTGCCACTGAATCTGTCCAACCGGGATCAGAACTCGGGACACCTGTTCTACAACCGCAGGCTCAAAGCGGCCATCACGCGGTTCTCGGTGCGCATGAAACACGACGACCGGAAGCAACAGGCCGCCGTCGCGCTCGGAATTGTCTTCGTCCTCATCGGTGTCGCATGGATGGCGTTGCTGAACGTCCTCAAGCCCGCCGGCCTGGTGGGTGACTCAGCAATCATCGGCGACCGGCAGACCGGCGCGGTCTACGCGAAGTTGGACGGCAAGCTCTATCCGGCACTGAATCTCACATCGGCGCGCCTGGTCACCGGCAGCGCCGGGGCCCCCGCGTGGGTGACTGCCTCGGAGATCGCCAAGTACCCCACCGGTCCCATGGTCGGGATCCCGGGCGTGCCCAGCGACCTGCGCGTCTCGGGTGGCACCTCCGCCTGGTCGGTGTGCGACACCGCCCCGGTCCGCGGCAGCAGCGGACCGCCGGTGGTGACGTCGATCGCGGGCCCGCTGTCAGGCGGCGGGCGCGCCGCCCCCATGGCACCCAACCAGGCCGTGCTGGCCACCCATGGTGACCAGACCTATGTGATCTGGGGTGGGCACCGCTCGTTGATCAACGCCGGCGACCGGTCATTGACGTTCAACCTGGGGTTGGACCCGGGAGCCACCTTCCCTGTCGCCATGTCCAACGCGCTCTTCGACGCGCTGCCGGCCACCGAGCCCATCGTCGTACCGCAGATCCCGGAGGCGGGCACGCCGTCGCGGTGGCTTCCCGGCAGTGCCGTCGGGACGGTGCTCGAATCCCGCGACGCCGGCGGTTCGGTCAGCGGCTTCTATGTGCTTCTGCCGCAGGGAATCCAGGAGATCAGTGCGTTCGTCGCCGATCTGATCCGCACCTCGTCGAGCCAGAATTCACCGACACCGGAACTCATCTCACCGGACCGCCTGGTGGACATTCCCGACGTCGATGTCCTCAACGTGGATTTCTACCCGCAGACCACCCTCGACTTCATCGACACCGCAGCCAATCCGGTGACATGCGTCGGCTGGGCCAAGATGTCGACGGATCGTCAGGCGACGGTGACGGTGTTGACGGGGCGGGGTCTGCCGGTGCCTCAGGCGATGGACAACAGCATCGTCCAACTGGTGCGCGACGATCGCGGGCCGGATTCGGTGGTGGCCGATCAGACGCTGGTGCTGCCGGGGGCCGCGAACTTCGTGGCCACCACCAGTGGCGTCGTCACCTCTGACACGCGCGAGAGCCTCTACTGGATCTCCCCGCAGGGCGTGCGTTTCGGAATCAGTTGGGATGAGGCCACTTTGCGCGCGTTGGGCCTGGATCCCGGCAGCGCGGTGCAGGCCCCATGGCCCATTGTGCGGACCTTCGCCGCCGGGCCCGCCATCAGCCGGGACGCCGCCTTGCTGGCCCGTGACACCTTGCCCGGAGGCGGGCAGGTGGCACTGATCCCCGGTGCCGGTCAACCGAACGCGGGAGGGTAATGATGTCCAAACGAGGATTCGTCCGCGGTCCGCGTATCGGCGTGCCGACGGTGCCACCGGCCCGGGTGGCGGTGGCGGCGCCCCTGGAGCTGCCCGAGCGCGAGCCACGAAACATCCTGCTGATGATCGCGATTCCGGCGCTGCTGGTCGGAATCATCGGCACGTTGGTGGTGATGTACACCTCGGGCGTGCGCTCGCTGCAGTCGGGCATCTTCCCGATGATCGGCCTGATCGGATTCGCGGCGATGATGTTCAGCGGCCGGTTCGGCCGCGCCCGCAAGATCAGCTGGGGTGAGCAGGAGAAGCAGCGCCGGGTCTACCTGCGCCAGCTCGACGACGATCGCGACGAAGTTCAGCGCGCCGCCCAGGACCAACGGCGCAGCCAATTGTTCGTCCACGGTGACCCGCAGCAGCTCGACACCATCATCGGCGGGCCCAGGATGTGGGAGCGCCGTCCCGCCGACGCCGACTTCCTGGATGTGCGGCTGGGAATCGGCGTGCAGCAGGCCGCCGATTCGGCGGTGTCCCTGCAGTGGCCCGATGTCCCGGTAGGTGAGGAACTGGAGCCCGTCACCGGCGGCGCGCTGCGCGATTTCATATTGGAACAGAGCAAGATTCGCGGTATCGGCAAGGTGTTGAGCCTGCGATCACGACCCGGGTTCAGCTTCCAGTCAGAGGACCTGGGCGAGCTGAGGGCGCTCATGCGTGCCGTGCTGTCGGGCTTGGCGGTCTATCACAGCCCCAACGACGTCAAGCTCATGGTGGTCACCCGGCACCCGGAGGTGTGGTCATGGCTGGTGTGGTTACCGCACAACCAGCACGACGAGATGTTCGACGCCTCCGGCCTCCGGCGCCTCGTGTTCACCTCGCCCACCGAGCTGGAGGAGGCACTCGATTCCGAGCTGCACCGCAAGGGCCGTGGCCCGTGGGCGCCGCCGGCGGGGAGCAGTCCGCTGTCCATGCCGTCGCCCATGGAGGCCGCGGCGGGCGCGTCGGCGCTGGGCCCGCACTGGGTGATCATCGACGACAACACCGGAACCCCCGAGGGCTGGGAGGGGGTCACCGGGCTGAAGGGCCGCGCGGGAATCACGGTGCTGCGATTGGCGACCCGGCCCGGTGTGGGGATCGGCTTCAGCAACGACGACGAGCAGTTCGTGCTGCGCGAGGGCCGGCTGCGCCACCGCGGTGCGTTCTACGCTGTCGCCGACATGCTGGCCGAGAGCACTGCTGACCGCTATGCCCGCGCCCTGGCCCGCTGGGCGCCCATGAGCGCCGGTGAGCTGTCGGAGATGGACAGCCAGGGCGGAGAACTGTTGCGCGCGTTGGGGATCACCGACCCTCGCAATCTCGACGTCGACCGGTTGTGGGCCGAGAGCCGTGGCCGCGGCGACTCGAAGTGGGCGATGGTGCCGGTGGGCGTGAAGCCGGGCGGTGAGCTGCAGTATGTGGTGCTGCGAGCCAAGGACTTCGGCGGCTTCGGCTTTCACTCGGTGGTGATCGGGACATCCGGTTCCGGCAAGTCCGAGTACTTTCTGTCGTTGTGCAACGGCATCGCGCTGACGCACTCGCCGGAGACATTCATCGTGATCTTCGTCGACATGAAGTTCGAATCCGCGGCTCAGGACCTCGCGGGCCTTCCCCATGTGGCCGGTTCGCTGTCGAACCTCGGCAAGGACGACCGGCATCTCGCCGCGCGGATGCGCAAGGCGATCGACGGTGAGATCGCCCGCCGCTATGCACTGTTCAAGAATGCCGGCGCACGCGACGCCAACGAGTACGAGGAGATGCGGCTGGCCGGCCGCGATCTGGAGCCGGTACCGATCCTGCTCGTCATCATCGACGAGTACCTGGAGTTGTTCCAGCACCATCCGGAATGGATCGACCTGGTGATCCACATCGGACAGGAGGGCCGCGGCTGTAACGTCTTCTTCACCTTGGGTGGACAGCGGTTGGACCTGTCGTCGCTGAGTAAAGCCAAGAGCAACATCGCTTTTCGGGTGGCTCTTCGTGCCGAGACCGCGGAGGACTCGCGTGATGTCATCGGCAGCGACGCAGCCCTGCACCTGCCCTCCAAGGAGGCGGGTTATGCCCTGATGAAGGTCGGGCCACGCGAGCTCGAACAGTTCCGCTGCTTCTATGTGTCGGCACCGTTCGTGGTGCCCAAGAAGCAGGTGGAGACCAACAAGACGGTCGACATGAGCTTCCGCCAACCCCGGGCGCTGACGTGGGAGTACCAGCCGCTCAGCGACGATGACAGCGCCGCACTGGCCGTGGCCGATGAACCGGACGAGCCCGACGAATTCCTGTTCCACGCCGACGGGTTCAAGAAGAAGAAGCTGCTCGACGTGATCCGCGAGTCGCTCGTGGCACACCCCGCCCGGGCCCCGCACCAGATCTGGCTGCCCCCGCTGGAGGTCAGCGAACGCGCCGATGACCTGGTGTACCGGTGGCGGGGCAAGCCGTGGCACGTCGATTACGGCGACAATCCCGGTTTGGTGTTCCCGGTCGCGATCGAGGACATCCCGGAGGACCACCTGCAGCAGGTCCACGTCATCGACGCGGAGATGGACAACATCATGGTCGTGGCCACCGCGCAGCGCGGGAAGTCCACCACGCTCATGACGTTGATGACGACCGCGGCCCTGATGTACCGGCCGGAGCGCGTCACCTTCTTCTGCATGGGGGCGTCGCTGTATCCGGTGGAGGACTATCCCCATGTCGCCGGCGTGGTCAGCCTCACCGACAGTGAAGGCGTCTCCCGCACCATCGCCACCCTCGAGGGGCTGATCCGCTCGCGCGAAGCCGCCTTCAAGCAGTATCAGATCGACATCGCCGAGTTCCGTGAGCGCAGGTTCGGGCCTGCGGGTGGGGCAGGCACGGATCCCGCCGACAAGTTCGGTGACGTCTTCATGGTGATCGACAACTTCGGTGAGCTCTACGAGAAGGACTACGGCCTGGGTGACCGCGCGATCGCGATCGCCCGCCAGGGCCTGTCCTACGGCGTGCACGTCATCACCAGCGCCAGCGCCTGGCTGGTGGGGCAGAAGCAGGCGCTGCTCAACGTGTCGAATGCGCGCATCCAGCTGCGGCTGAGCAATCCCGACGAGACGCAGATGGGCACCGGTATCGAGCATCGCCGCGCCGCCCGCAACACGCTGGACCGGCCCGGCTTCGGCCTCACCCGGCGCGGTCACGAGATCCTGGTCGGCGTGCCCGAGATCGTCGGTCCTTCGGGTGAGGTGGTGCCCACCCGCCAGGTCGGCGAGGTGATCGCGGGCAGCACCGGCATCGGCAAGGTGGAGAAGCTGGCCCGGTTGCCCGAACGGGTGGCGCTGCGGCAGATCATCGACGCCTACGCGAACAGTGCGGGCGCGGCCGATCCGCTCAACATTCCGTTCGCCATCGGGGAGAGCGCGCTGCAACCGGTGGCCCTGCCGGCCCGGACCACCCCGAGTCTGTTGGTGGTCGGTCGGGCGCAGTGCGGGAAGACCACCGCCCTGGCGGCCCTGGGCCAGGCGGTGACGAGGATGTACACCCCCGAGCAGGCGCAGATCACCATCATCGATCCCAAGACGACGTTGATCGGCAAGGTGCAGGGACCCCATGTGCGTGCGTACGCCTACACCGTCGACGACATCGACCAGGTGATCAGCGAACTGGCCGGCCAGCTCCACAACCGGTTGCCACCGTCGGGGCTGAGCCAGGAAGAGCTGCTCAACCGGCCGCAGTGGGAAGGTCCGCACCACTTCCTGCTGATCGATGACGAGCAGGAACTGCGCCCCAACGGCGTCCTGGGCAAACAGGCCGCCACCGCACCGCTCTGGGGCCTGATCGAACGCAGCCGGGAGATCGGTCTGCACGTGATCGCCGCGCGACTGCCTGGCAACTGGGCCGGGGTGTCAGTGATGAATCCGTTCTTGCAGAAGCTCACTGGCTCGCGCACACCGACTCTTTTCATGGACAACGACCCCGCAACGGTGAAGGTGTTCGCGAGGGTCAGCGCGCAGCAACTCCCACCGGGCCGGGGCCTGATGGTCACCACCGAGGGCGAGATCGAGGGGGTGCTGGTCGGCAGCCCCGAATGAAGCCGCCGTGCGATTCGCTGACAGTCGCTGGAACTTGTGTCGACCGCAGCTCGCAGCACACCTTAAACTCGAGAAAGACCGCGGGGGTCACACCTCGCCAGAACAGGGAGGGTTCATCATGATGGACGTACAGCCGGCAGCCGTCGGGCTCTCGTCGGCTACCGAGTCCGGAATCAGCGCTTCCATGGCCGCCAGCGCGTCGGCGGCCTCGGCGGCCCTGCTGGGGGCCACGCCGATGGGCCTGGACGGCGATTCCGCCCAGTTCGCCGCGGCGCTCAATGCCGCCGGCGCGGCCTACCTGGCCACCACCGCCGAACACGCCGGTCAGCGCGGCGCCTACGCCGGTGCGCAGTCGCTTGCTTCCGCCACCGCGGTGGCCGCCGACGTCGCCACGAAGGCCACCTTCCCCCTCTAGGAGATGAGGCCTCATGGATCCGCTTTGGCCGGTTCTGCCCCCTGAGCAAAACTATTCGCGCCTGACCGGCGGTACCGGCACCGCGACCACGCTGGCCAACATGTCGGCCTGGATCACCCAGCTCGCCAGCCATGAGATGTCCTTCGGCCTGTCGGTGATGAACAGCGCGGCCACCATGGCCAGCTGGCAGGGCGAGGGGGCCACCGGGTCGGCCCAGACCGGGTTGAGTCTGAACACCGCTCTTCAACTCCTGGCCGGCTGGGTCACCGAGAAGCCGCCGCTGGCCAGCGCCGCCGTGGCCGCCTACGAGACCGCGGTGTCCACCATGGTGCCCACACCTGTGGCCGTGGAGAACCGGGTCGATGAAGCCACCTGTCAGGGCATCAATCCGTCGGTACTCGGTGCGCTCAGCCCCCGTATCGCGGAGCTGAACCTGGAGTATTTCGGCGTCATGTGGCCGAACAACTCGCGCGCCGGTGTGGTGTATGCGGCCGCACTGGCGGCGCTGACCGCGGCTCTCGCGGTCCCGCCGCCCATCGCTCCGATGGGCGCCTCGCCGGCAGGCCCCGCGGCCGCCGCCGGAGCGGTGGCCCAGGCTGTCGGGACCAACGCCGCGGGTGAGGCGATGCAGGCCGGCACCCAGTCGGCGAACGCGTCGGTACAAGCCGCCTCCGGCGGCGGCGAGGCCATGGGCCAGATGAGTTCGATGGTGGGCCAGGTTCAAGGGCTCATGCAGCCGCTCACCGGGATGATGCAGATGCCCATGCAGATGGCGCAGCAGGGCTTCGGCGCAGCCCAGGGCATGATGGGCCAGCTCACCGGCATGTTCGGTGGGATGAAGGGCCCGGAGGCGGTGTCCGAGTCGGCCGTGCGGGCCGGGGGCGTCGCGGGTCCCAGCGGTGGTGTCGGCGGCGCCGGTGGAGGTGGCGGTGGTGCCGTGGGCGGTGGTGTCGGCGGTGCCCATCCCGGCGCGGGTCTGACCAGCTTCACCCGTCCCACCAGCAGTTTCGATGCCGCCGCCGCGGGGCGTGCCACCGGCCTCAAACCAGGGTTCCTGGACGCTGCCGAAGTGCGCGGGCCCACGGCCAGTGGCGCGGGCATGGGCGGTATGCCGATGTCGCCCGGCATGCTGCAGCGCGGCCAGGGTGACGGCGAACGGGAGCGCGAAGCCACCTACGCGCGCGTGGTCATCGACGGTGACCAGGAGATTCGCCGCACCTGATGCGGCAGCTGACAACGCCAGTTAACCGAGGGGCGGTTGTGACACTGGGCGAGCACTGTTTGCTAATTGGTGAAGTGACAGCCGCCGCAGAACCCATACACTCGAATCGAGACCCTCGCTTGGGGGACAGTTAGCAAGGGAGAAGCAAATGTCGCAAATCGTCGTCACCAGCGAGCACCTTCGCTCGGTGTCCAACTCCATCACCTCCGCACTGGAGCAGGCACGGGCCATCGCGTCCCAGTACCTGGCGGAACACGAGAACATCATGAACGCGGCGTGGGCGGGCGGCGGCGCCGGCGCGTCGATGAACACGTCGATGCAGATCGAACACGATCTGGCACAGGCCAATGAGGCAGGTATGCGGCTCAGCAGTGGGCTGTCCACCGCCGCGGATCTGATGGACCAGCACGAAGCCGACGCGGCCCAGACCTTCAACGGATTCGCCGGAAACCTCAGCGGTTCCTAGCCACCCACCCCACAGACCACCAGAGCACAGGAGAAATCATGGATCAGATCCGCTACGACCACGGCGCTGTGAGTGCACTGTCGTCCACCGTCGGCAATCAGGCGTCGCAGTTGCAGTCCATTCACGACGACATCCGGCACCAGACCGAAGCCATCGCCGAGTTCTTCGAAGGCGAAGCGGCCACAACGTTCCGCGAGAGCCAGCTGCAGATGCTCAACGGCTTCCAGGGCCTGATCGAGGTCATGAGCAAGCACGGCGCCACCATCGAGGAAGTCCGCGCAGCGGCACACGGAGTCGACCTGGGCATGAGGAGCTTGTTCGGCTAGACGCTCGACCACACAACTGTCTTCATCCGGTGGGGCGCACATGGTCGTGCGCCCCACCGCTCGCCGGGGGAACACAATGTTGGATCGACGATGCTGACCACCACGCTCGACGGACTGTGGGTGCTTCAGGTGTTGACGGGCATCGAGGTCGTCGCGCCGGAACTGGGGCTGCGGCCCGTCCTGCCCAGCGCGGAATCGAAAGATGTTGCGCTACTGCATCCGGTGGCCGATGAACTGAGATCCGCCGGGGTGATCGACGAGCACGGCACCGTGGATCCCGCGGTCGTCGAATGGCTCACGGTGCTGTCCCGTCGGGATGTCGCCTTGCTGTTGCAGGCCAACCGGCCGGGCCGCGATGGCCGGGAGACGTTTCCGACGCAGGTGACGTTGGCCCGGTTCGCCCAATGGTGGGTGGCGCTGGAACGCAGCGACATCATGGTGCGGCTCAGCGGTGCAGGCACGTCGAGTTCGGAGGGCGCGGCCAGCCAGGTGATCGGCGGCCAACTCGAACGGCTCTGCGGTTCGGCCGCTCCGGTGAAGTTCAAACCCGTCACCATCCCCACCGACACCATCGTGGCCAACGTCAAGGATCACGACAGTCTGCGCCGTTATCTGCTCGCCAATGTCGATCTCGACTCCGATCAACTGCATGTCGTGCTCACCGCGGCCGACCCCGCGGTGTCGGCGCAGGCGTCGATCGTGGCTCTGCAGTCGGGTGTCGACTCCGGTTCGGAAGCGCGCGTCTACGTCGAGAAGTCGGTGGTGGTGGTGATCGACACCCCGGAGGGGCGAGTGGTCGCCGAACATTTCCAGCGTGACCGGAAAGGCTGGATGATCCTGGCTCCCGGTTCGCTGTCGAATATCACGGCTGCGGTCAATGAAATGGTGCGGCGGTTACCTGCCGCACAGGAATGGCATTCGTACCGGAAAGTTGTGTAATTGATGACCATTTTGCGCGTGTTAGGGTCAAATTCGTGACCAATCCATGGAATGAGCAGGCAAATGCCGTCGAATCGCGACGGCATGCCCAGCGGGAAACGCCGGGCGGGCGCAATGAATACCAGGATTCGGTTTCGCAGACGCTGCGGATCTCCGATATGGTGGCGCCCCGCAAGATTCCGCCCGGTTCCGGTTGGCGGAAGTTCATCTACCGCCTGACATTCCACGGCATCAACCTGGGAGAGTCACCGGCCGAACGGCACTATCGGGAACTGAAAGACCGCATTCGCCGGCACATCCGCAAGCAGTACGTCATCGCCGTCATCTCCGGAAAAGGTGGCGTCGGCAAGACCACCATGACGGCATCCATCGGTGCCGTGTTCCGGGAGTGCCGCCCGGAGAACGTGGTGGCCATCGACGCCGCGCCCGGTTTCGGCACTCTGGCGGGCCGGATCGACGAGGCGCCCCCGGGGGATTACTCGGCCGTGCTGAACGACACGGATGTGCAGGGATATGCCGATATCCGTGAACACCTGGGGCAGAACGCACTCGGGCTGGACGTGCTGGCGGGAAACCGGGCCTCCGACCAGCCTCGACCGCTGGTGCCGTCGATGTTCACCGGTGTGCTGTCGCGGTTGCGACGGACGCACAACGTGATCATCGTCGACACCGCCGACGACTTGGAGCACCCGGTCATGAAGGCGGTGTACGACGCCGCCGACACCGTGGTGTTCGTCTCCGGCCTGACCGCCGACACCTCTTTGCCGGTCACGCGGTCCATCGACCTGTTGCGTGCAATGGGTTACCACGAACTCGTTTCCCGCAGCATGGTCATCATCAATGACAGCCGGAACAAATACGACAAAGAAGCCCTGCTCTATTTGACCGAGCGATACAAACAATCCGGAGCCAGCGTCGAATTCATGCCGTATGACCCGCACCTGGCCAAGGGCGGAATCATCGACACTCAACACGAGCTCGACAAGAAGACCCGGCTACGCCTCTTCGAGATCACCGCGGCGCTGGCCGACAAATACACCCCGGACGCCGACAGGCCGCAGTGATGGCGAAAGTCAGTTTCCCCGCGCGGTGCGCGGTGGCCGTCGTCTGCGGAGAACATCTGGTGTCACAGGTGTACCCGGCCTCGGTACCCATCGAGGTTTTCATCGACGACATCGTCGAACTCCTCAACGAGGAACTGCGCCGCCGCGGTCTGAGCGGGCTCGAATCGAGCGTCGGCTACGAATTGCAGCGGGCCAACGGCACCCGACTTGATGTCACCAAGACGCTCGACGACCTGGGTGTCGAGGACGGGGCCACGCTGGTGCTGGTGCCAGCGGTGGTCGGGGACTCGTTCGAGCCGCAGTACGAGTCGTTGTCGACGGGCTTGGCGCGCGTCGGGAAGAGACTGTTCGCCCCGGTGACGGCGCAGACGGCAGCACATGTCGCGCTCGCGATCCTGGCGATGGTCGCCGTGGTGGTGCTGGCGCTCGCCCTGCGCAACCGGATGGTCACCGACGCGTTGGCTGCCACCATCGTCACCGGAGCTCTCGGTGTCCTGACTCTCGGCGGCGCCGGGGCAGTGGCACGGTGGTGGCCGGCGCGGATGGATCTGCTCAGCGGATTCGGGTGGGTGGCCGTTCCGCTGGTGGCGGTCGCGGCGGGCGCGGCGGCACCGGGTTCGCCGGGTGCCGCGCACCTGTTCATCGCCGGTCTGACCGTCGTCGTGCTCACGAGCGGTCTCACCGCGCTCACCCACCGGCATGTCACCGCGGCCGCAGTGGTCGTCACACTGTGTGCGCTCGGTGGGGTGGTGGCACTGGTGCGGATGTGGCGCCCGGTGCCGGCGCAGTGGCTGGGCATGTGTGTGCTCGTGGCGGTGCTGCTGCTCATCACGATGGCACCCACCGCGGCTCTGTGGGCGGCCCGGATCCGGCCGCCGCACTTCGGCTCCATCACGGGTCGGGATCTGTTCCGCCGCAGTGATGGTCTGCCGGTGGACGCGGTGGCGCCGGTGGACGACGACGCGGAAGAGGACCAGGCCGAACCGAATCCGGACAACACCCCCCGCGGCGCCGAGATCGCGGCCGCCGCCAAGCGGGCCAACAGTGTGCTGACCGGTATCTGCATCGGCGGTGCGATCGCTTTGCCTGCCGCCGTGTGGGCGACATTGATGCCGGGACGCGAAAAGGCCACCGCCGCGGCTGTTCTCGCCGGCCTCTTCGTACTGATCTTCATCAGCCGGGCCCGGACCTTCGCCGACAGACGGCAAGCGGTGGCCTTGGTGTGCGGTGCTGCTGTTGCGGTGGCCCTCGGCGTTGCCAAGTACGTGTTGGCCGCCCCGGCGGAGTCGGCGGCCGCGGTGCTGTGGGGTGCACTGGCCCTGGCCGCCTTCGGTTTCGCGGGACTGCTTGCCGCGCTGCTGGTTCCGGTCACCCGCTTCACCCCCCTGGTGCGGATGCTCGCCGAATGGCTCGAGCTGGTCGCCATCGTGGCGGCCCTGCCGCTGGCCGCCTGGATCGGGGGATTGTTCGAATGGGTGCGGATGCGATGAGCGCCGCCTCGTCACGAACCGGCCGGCTACGTCGGGTCGGTTGTGCCGCCGCAGCGCTGATGCTGGTGGGTGTCAGCGCGAACATCCCTGCGGCGCAGGCTATTTCACCGCCGCAGGTGGACCCGGCGATGGTGCCGCCCGACGGCGAGCCCGGCCCGGAGCGTCCCATGCGGCAGAGCAACATGTGCGCCCAGACCATGACGGTGGCCGATCCGAGCGTGACGGTCACCGCACCCGGCTTCACGATGCTCAACATCAGCAAGGCCTGGGAGTATTCGACCGGCAACGGTGTGCCCGTCGCGGTGATCGACACCGGGGTCAACCCCAATCCGAGGCTGCCCGTGGTGGCCGGCGGTGACTACATCATGAGCGGCGACGGCCTGATGGACTGCGACGCCCACGGCACCATCATCGCCTCACTGATCGGCGCGGCACCCCAGGGCACACCGATGCCCGCTCCCATGCCACCCCGACGGGCTTTTCCGCCCCCGGCCGGACCCCCTCCGGTGACATCGGCTCCACCGCCTCCCGGCGGGGCGCCGCCACCGCCGGCGCCCCCACCGCCACCGGCACCGGTGACGGTCACCGAAACCAGGGAGGCACCGCCGCCACCGCCGCCGGAACCACCTCCACCACCCGCCGCTCCGGCCAATGCCCCCGGCGACCCCGCACCGGGGCGCGACGATCCGGCGGTGCCGCCACCGCCGCCGGGGGCACCGGATGGCGTGGCCGGGGTGGCCCCGCATGCCACAGTGATCTCGATCAGGCAATCCTCGCGGGCCTACGAATTCGAAGATCCCGAGCCCGGCGACAACGAGGCCCGGCGCAAAGCCGGCACCATCGCGTCACTGGCCTCGGCCATCGTGCACGCCGCCAACATGGGCGCCAAGGTGATCAACCTCAGCGTGACCTCCTGCGTGTCGGCCGCCGACCCCATGGATCAGCGGGCACTGGGCGCGGCGGTCTGGTACGCCGCCACCGTCAAGGACGCGGTGCTGGTCGCCGCCGCCGGCAACGAGGGCGAGGAGGGCTGCGCGCAGAACCCACTGTTCAATCCGCTCAACACGTCCGACCCGCGGGACTGGAGCCAGGTCAAGACCGTGTCGTCGCCGTCGTGGTTCTCCGACTACGTGCTGTCGGTGGGCGCGGTCGACAACGCCGGGGCGCCCTTGCCCGCCAGCTTGGCCGGACCGTGGGTCCGAGCTGCGGCACCCGGGGTCGGGATCATGGGACTGTCCCCGCAGTCCGGCGCACCGGTGAATGCGTACCCGCCGGCACGGCCGGGTGACCCGAACACACCGTTCTGGGGCACCAGCTTCTCGGCCGCCTACGTCAGCGGTGTCGCGGCGCTGGTGCGGGCGAAGTTCCCCGAGCTGACGGCCAACCAGGTGATCAACCGGATCCTGCAGACGGCGCACAACCCGCCGCGGGGGGTGGACAACCAGGTGGGTTACGGCGTGGTGGATCCCGTCGCCGCCCTGACCTTCGATGTCCCGCCCGGGCCGCGACTCGCGCCCGAATCGCAGAGCCGGGTCGTCGTGCCGCCTCCGCCACCACTGCCCCCCGATCATCGGGCCCGCAACGTCGCGCTGGCGTTCGGAGGAGGGCTCGTCGGCGTGGTGGCGATCGCACTGCTGATCGCGCGAGCCAGGCGCGCCCGATGACCGCCCCGGTGCGCCTGGCCGTTGTGGTCGGCGTCTTGCTGGCCGGGCTGGCCGGTTGGTGGCTGGCCGGATATCCCGGTGCGGCAGCGGGGCTGGTGCTCGGGCTGCTGCTGGGGGTGGTCCGGTGGTGGCGCCAGCCGGCCTGGTCGTGGTTGCGGCTGTTCTGGGACCGGCAGCGGGCCATCGAGTGGAGCGAGCCGGTGACGGTGGCCAACGACCGCGCCGGCGGTGGTGTGCGCTACGAAGGCGATACCGCGATCGTCGCCGTCCAGGTACTCGGAAAGGCGCACACGCCGACCTTCTTCACCGGCTCCACCGCCACGCACACCGACAACACATTGGACATCGCAGCGCTGCGCACGCTGCTGCACCAGAGCTTGGGACTGACCCTGGAATCGCTCAGTGTGGTCAGCACCGGATCCCGGCGCCGCACCACCGGTGACTATCCCCGGGTGTACGACACCTTGATCGGCACCCCGCCGTATGCGGGACAGCGAGAGACCTGGCTGGTGGCGCGCATCGGTTCCTTCGCCAATGCCGATGCCGTGCAATGGCGTATCTCGGTGGGCACCACAGCGCTGGCCGCGGCGCAGCGGATCAGTGCCACGTTGCGGTGCCAGGGCATCCGGGCCCGAGTCGCCACCGCCACGGACATGGTGGAGATGGAACGCCGTTTCGGCGCATCGGCCCTCGCTCCCGGCCGGCAACGCTGGCGCTCGGTGCGATCCGACGCGGGGTGGCTCACCACCTACTGGTACCGCAGACAGCACATCACCACCGAGATCCTCAATCAGGCGTGGGCCATGCGCGCCGACGGCGTGACCCAGAACGTGACCCTGTTCCCCGACGGCAGTGTCACCGCCACGGTCACGTTGCGCACGGCGCAGCCGCCCACAGCGCCGCCTGCGGTGATCCTGCGGACGCTTCCCGGGGAGCAGGCGACGGCGGTGGCCGCCAGCTTGTGCGGGCCGACCATGGAACTGCGCGGAATCCGGCGCGGAACACTTCCGGAGCACCTGACCATCCCGGTCGGGCCGTCGGGTGTGCTGCTGGGCAAGGTCGGTGCCGGTGACCGCATGCTGCTGCCTCTCGGCGATCCCGGTGAGTTCAGCCGGATTCACCTGGCCGCCGACGATGCGCTGGCCAAGCGGCTGGTGATCCGGGCGGCGGGCTCGGGCGACCGGGTGACGGTGCACACCAAGGACCTGGCGCGGTGGGCCAGTGTGCGGATGCCGGACATCGCGGTCACCGACCGGGCCAGGCCGGTCGCGGGTACCACCGTCAGCGTGGTCGACGGAACGGTGTCTCCGGCGCCCCGCCCGAACACGGTCATCTCGGTGGGCCCACCGGGTCAACGGCCGCGCGGAAGCGCGGATGTGGTGATCACCCAGACCGGGCCGGCCAGGGTGGACGTCACCGCCGCCGGCCGCCTGCACCACGTCGAGGTGGAGCTGTTCCGGGCCGAGAACCGTTATGTGTCAACCGAACCGGTCAGCGTAGCGGCTGACCGGGAACTCGTGAACGAGAGATGATGACCAGCAGCACCGCAACCGCGCGCAGGCAGTTCGACCAGGGTATGGCGCTTCTCGAGGTCAATCCTGCCGAAGCGCTGGCCAGGTTCGGCGAGGCCACACAGATCGACCCGACGATGGCCGATGCCTGGCTCGGTCGCATTGCCGCGGGCGATGATTCGATGACGAGCCTGCAGGAACTGCACGCCTACGGATCACGACTGCACCGCGAGACCAACCGCCTGGGCGCGGTGTTGTCGGCGCACATCAAAGCTGGGCCGTACCTGGCGATCACCGTCACCGAGGCCTCGCACGCCGGATTGGCGCTGGGCTCGGCGCTCATCGACGACGGCCAGTTCGAGAAGGCCGAAGCCCTGCTGACGGATTCGGCCCTGCTGGACACCTGGGAGAACCATCAGTGGCAGCAGTACCTGCGCGCCTATCTGATGCTGGCGACGCAGCGCTGGCCGGACGTGATCTCGGTGGCGGCCGCGGTGCTACCTCCGCAGGCGATCATCATGGCCGCGGTGACGGCCGCAACCAACACCTTGGCGTCACACGCCGCCGCGCATTTGGGCCAGGGGCGGGTGGCGCTGGACTGGGCGGACCGCGTGGAGCTGCGGGCGGCCAACGCCGCACCGCTGGAAGGCCGCCGCCGCGATCTGACGTCGGCGATGGTGGCGGCCATCGATCCGGCTGATTTCCCCCTGATCGCCGCCGATCTCGCGTACGTGCGGGGCATGGCGCACCGGCAGCTGGGTGATGAGGACAAGGCGCAGATCTCGTTGTCCAAGGCCACCATCAACGGTGCGCTCATTCCGGCCGCCCAGCAGGCCCTGGCGGATCCGTCGCTGCAACTGGTGGTCACCGACGAGGAAACCATCAACAGCCGCACCAACAAGTGGGATGCCAGCACCGCACAGTCACAGGCCGACCGCGAGGAAGAAGAGAACGAGGGCCGCAGAACCGAGCTGCTGGCCGAGGGCCGCGCCCTGCTGAACAATCAGGTGGGTCTGGCCGACGTGAAACGGGCCGTCGCCGAACTCGAGGACCAGATCGAGGTCCGTGCCCTGCGTTTGGCGCACGGGCTGCCGGTGACCAATCAGACCAACCACATGCTGCTGGTCGGGCCGCCCGGCACCGGTAAGACCACCACGGCTGAGGCGCTGGGCAAGATCTACGCCGGCTTGGGCATCGTGCGCCACCCCGAGATCGTAGAGGTCAAGCGTGCCGATTTCTGCGGCGAGCACATCGGCTCCTCGGGGCCGAAAACCAATGAGCTGATCAATCGTTCGCTCGGCCGCATTCTCTTCATGGATGAGTTCTATTCGCTGGTCGAGCGTCACCACGATGGCCGGCCCGACATGATCGGCATGGAAGCGGTCAATCAGCTCCTGGTGGCACTCGAGGTGCACCGCTTCGACTTCTGTTTCATCGGCGCGGGCTACGAGAAGGAAGTGGACGAATTCCTCACGGTGAACCCGGGTTTGGCGGGCCGGTTCAACCGCAAACTGCGCTTCGAGTCCTACAGCCCGGACGAACTGGTGGAGATCGCCGTGCGCTACGGTCAACCGCGGGCCACCGTCATCGAACCGGCGGCGCGGGAAGCGTTGAGCGCGGGTTGCCGGATGTTGCGGGCCTACCGCGCACCCGACGGTACCCACGGGGTCGACGTGATGCAGAACGGCCGATTCGCCCGCAATGTCGTCGAACGTGCTGAACGCTTTCGTGATTCACGCGTGGCCGCCCAGCATCGGACCGACCGGGGTTCGGTCACGGTCGAGGACCTCGAGACCATCCGGACCCAGGACGTCGTCGCCGCGATGCGTGATGCCTGCGCCGAGAAGCATGTTCCGATAGAGCTCTGAGCGTTACCGCCTCGGCATCGTGACGAACCGGTGGACGATTGCCGCGGCGATCTCGAGGAAGCACAGCTTGGTCGCCTGATCCATTTCTCGCGTCACGTCGATGACGCCGCCCGGTCGCAGGTGTGGATCGAACGGCACTTGCACCAATGCCTGCCCTCGGCTGGTGAACTGATGTGCCAGCGATGCGCGGGTCTTCTTGTCGGAATGTCCGTCAGAGTCGTTGAGCACCACGATACTTCGACGCAGCAGCTCGGTCTGGCCATTGTTGGCCAGCCATTCCATGGTCTGGGCGGCCGCCGCGGCGCCGTCGGCCCACGGCGAGGAGACCACGATCAGCGCATCGAGGTCGCGCAGTGCCTCCTGGGTCACCGGTGCGTCCATCGTCGACCCGCAATCGATCACCGAGATGGTGAAATGTCGGTCCAACCGCCGTACCGCTTCCCGGTAGACGGCCGGGTCCAGCACGCGTCTCCGGGTGGTGGGGTGCTCGCCGGCCACCACGTGGAGTCCCGCGGAATTGTGGCCGACGCGATTCTGCAGATCGGCGAAGGTGTACAAGTTCTTGTCATTGGCCAACTCCCAGTAAGAACCCCGCACGGTGGGGTCGATCCGGCTGGCAAGGCGACCGAATGCGGTGTCGGCGTCCAGCGCGATCACCCGGTCACCGGGGCGCTGCTCGGCGAAGATGGATCCGATGCTGGCGGCCACCGACGTCTTCCCGACGCCTCCTTTTCCGAGCACACCGATCTTCAGGGGCCCGGGCAGTGGAGTGCGGATCACCGCGGTCAGTTCGGCCCGCCGGCGCTGGGCGGGGGACGGGCCGAAATTCACCAGCCCGAAGGTGGCGCGGTAGACGGTGCGACGCCAGCCGGCTTCCGGGCGGGGTTTCGGTGGAGGCGCCGGTACGGGTGCAGGCCGATTCGGTGCCGGAGGCGGCTGAGGCGAGCGCGGCGGGCCGTACTGAGGTGGCGGCCATCCCGGCGGTGGGGGCGGCGAGTGGCGGTCACCAGGCGCAGGGCCGCGCCGGTCGCGCACGAAGTCGTCCCGCTCTGTCACTTGCTGCCTCCTCAGAAGGCGACTTGCCGGGAGTGCACCCGGCAGGTCGCCTGAGCCCCATGAGACCACCGGGGCGCGACGTTGGTCGATTCTGCTCCCAGTATCGGTCAAGGCCGTGCTGAAACCGTGGACCGCTGCGCTGCTACGCAATTGTGCCGACGGCATAGCGGTCCGACGGGGGGGCGATCAGCGAAAACTCCAGCATATGACGCAGCCAACGAGCACTTGAGCGCCGCGGTGCTACATAAGCCGTTGCAATGCTACGTATTTTGCTGCTACGGTGCAGACACCGGGACCTGCTTCGAGAGGAATCTCATGACAACCGCTCTGAACGCCAGCCATCCCGTCGACCGCCGTCAGGCCGAGGGTGTCCCCGTCTACGAGATCGTGGGCCAGTGCACCAGGGACCCGGACCGCTGGATGGCGAGCACTTCCTCTGCAGAAGCCGTCGAGATCGCCGAAGCCACCAAAGCGGTGTGCCGCGGCTGTGCGCGGCGCTGGCTGTGTGCGCGGGACGCGGTGGAGACGCCGGGCGCCGAGGGGATCTGGGCCGGAATCCTGGTTCCCGAGGCGGGCCGCGGCCGGACGTTTGCCTTGAAGCAGCTGTCCTCGCTCGCTGAACGCGGTGGCTATCCGGTCCGCAGACGCGCCCGTCGGCCCCGGCTCGACGTCGAACCCGAGTCCGAGGACGAGTAGGGCGCTACGCGTGTGCCGGGCCGGTTCCCGGTGGAATGTGGATCCGAGGCCCCGGCGCGATGACTGACGGCCCACGTCGGGGGTGGTCGGGACCATGGTCAACGGCGTCGATGTGCCGGTGAGGGGTGGCCATGGTCCCGGCGAAGCCTCGAAGAAGCCGCGAAATCTCTGAGAATTGGCCTAAATCTCGCGCAAACTGGCAATGGGTGTCGATATGCCCGCCGACCTGCTCTGATGCGCTCTCGCTGCCGGTCAGAGACCTGCAATTCTGCGGATTTCGTCGAACGGGCGCTCACCGGGGGCCGCCAGCTAATTACCTAAGTGATTGATGTGACCACAGCGATACCGAAGCGTGACCGATTGGTTCCCCCGCTTGAGGTGAAACCCCCTCTGCAGCAACGGAATTCATCTGAAGCCGCTTCACGCCCGCTCGGCGCACCTTCCGGGCCCGCAAACCAAAGTTAGGGTCGGCTTAGTTGGCATGTCCTGCCCGGTGTGGCATATCGTTTTACGACTTTGTCGTGACCCCACACAGGGCCGCCGTTCAACGCTGCACGGAAGCTGCGGGTCACGCCACGCATACAGGCCAGACCATGGGGACGCAGCCCGCTTCCCCCGGCGGTCGACAACGGCAGCGCAGCCACGACAGCCAGCGCACACGTCGTCAATATCTTCACACGAAGGGTCAGGTGGAACCACCGGTGGCAATAGGGCCCAGCGGGATGTACAACCCCGCATACGAGCATGACTCCTGTGGTGTGGCGATGGTCGCCGATATGCACGGTCGTCGCAGCCGCGACATCGTGGACAAGGCGATCACCGCCCTTCTCAATCTGGAGCACCGCGGCGCCCAGGGCGCCGAGCCGAACACCGGCGACGGTGCCGGGATCCTGATCCAGGTTCCTGATGAGTTCCTGCGCGCCGTGGTCAACTTCGACCTGCCCGAGGCCGGCAGCTACGCCACCGGTATCGCCTTCCTGCCACAGTCGTCCAAGGACGCCGCCCGCGCCTGCGAAGCCGTCGAGAAGATCGTCGAGGCCGAGGGCCTCAAGGTGCTCGGCTGGCGCGAGGTGCCCACCGACGAATCCTCCCTGGGCGCCCTGGCCCGCGATGCCATGCCGACCTTCCGCCAGCTGTTCATGGCCGGTGACTCCGGGATCGAGCTGGAACGCCGCGCCTACGTGATCCGCAAGCGCGCCGAACACGAGCTGGGAAACAAGGGCCCCGGCCAGGACGGCCCCGGACGCGAAACCGTCTACTTCCCAAGCCTTTCCGGGCAAACCCTGGTGTACAAGGGCATGCTCACCACCCCGCAGCTGCGGGCGTTCTACCTGGACCTGCAGGACGAGCGGATGACCAGTGCGCTCGGCATCGTGCATTCGCGGTTCTCCACCAACACCTTCCCGTCGTGGCCGCTGGCGCACCCGTTCCGCATGGTGGCCCACAACGGCGAGATCAACACCGTCACCGGTAACGAGAACTGGATGCGGGCCCGTGAGGCGCTGATCCACACCGACGTGTTCGGCTACCACAACGACCTGAACAAGATCTTCCCGGTCTGTACGCCGGGCGCCTCGGACACCGCCCGGTTCGACGAGGTGCTCGAACTGCTGTACCTCGGTGGCCGCAGCGTCGCCCACGCCATGCTGATGATGATCCCGGAGGCCTGGGAGCGCAACGAAGCCATGGACCCCGCCCGGCGGGCGTTCTACCAGTACCACGGCTCGCTGATGGAGCCGTGGGACGGGCCGGCCTCGGTGTGCTTCACCGACGGCACGGTGATCGGCGCGGTGCTGGACCGCAACGGCCTGCGCCCCTCACGCATCTGGGTCACCGACGACGGCCTGGTGGTGCTGGCTTCGGAGGCCGGCGTGCTCGACCTGGAGCCGTCCAAGGTGGTGCGCCGTATGCGCCTGCAGCCCGGCCGGATGTTCCTGGTGGACACCGCCCAGGGCCGCATCGTCTCCGACGAAGAGGTCAAGGCCGAACTCGCCGCCCAGCACCCCTACCAGGAGTGGCTCGACGCCGGCCTGTTCCACGTCGACGACCTGCCGCAGGGCAACTACGTCCGGATGCCGCATCACCGCGTGGTGCTGCGCCAGCAGATCTTCGGCTACACCTACGAAGAGCTGAACCTGCTGGTGGCGCCGATGGCCCGTACCGGCGCCGAGGCGCTGGGCTCGATGGGCACCGACACCCCGATCGCCGTGCTGTCGCAGCGCTCGCGGATGCTCTACGACTACTTCCAGCAGCTGTTCGCCCAGGTGACCAACCCGCCGCTGGACGCCATCCGCGAAGAGGTGGTGACCAGCCTGCAGGGCACCGTCGGCCCCGAGGGCGACCTGTTGAACCCCGACGCCGAATCGTGCCGTCAGATCGTGTTGCCGCAGCCGATCCTGCGCAACGCCGAGTTGGCCAAGCTGATCAACGTCGACCCCGATCACGAGATCCGCGGCCGCAAGCACGGTATGCGTGCCGCGGTGGTGAGCTGCCTGTACCCCGTCGCCGACGGCGGCGTGGGACTGCGCCGCGCGCTGGAGGACGTCCGCAAGAAGGTCTCCCAGGCCATCCGCAACGGCGCCCGCATCATCGTGCTGTCCGACCGCGAGTCCAACGAATGGCTGGCGCCCATCCCGTCGCTGCTGTCGGTGGCCGCGGTGCACCACCATCTGGTGCGCGAGCGCACCCGCACCCAGGTGGGTCTGGTGGTCGAGTCCGGTGACGCCCGCGAGGTGCACCACATGGCGATGCTGTGCGGCTTCGGCGCCGCCGCCATCAACCCGTACATGGCGTTCGAGTCCATCGAGGACATGATCGACCGCGGCGTCATCACCGGGCTGACCAGCGATGCGGCCAAGGCCAACTACGTCAAGGCCGCCGGCAAGGGTGTGCTGAAGGTGATGTCCAAGATGGGCATCTCCACCCTGGCGTCCTACACCGGCGCGCAGCTGTTCCAGGCTGTCGGTATCAGCCAGCGGGTGCTCGACGAGTACTTCAGCGGATTGCACTGCGCCACCGGCGGAATCGACCTGGAGGATATCGCCGCCGACGTCGCGGCCCGCCACGAGCTGGCCTACCTGGAGCGTCCCGACGAGCGCGCCCACCGCGAGCTCGAGGTCGGCGGCGAGTACCAGTGGCGCCGGGAAGGCGAGTACCACCTGTTCAACCCGGACACGGTGTTCAAGTTGCAGCACTCCACCCGCACCGGGCAGTACAAGGTGTTCAAGGAGTACACCAAGCTGATCGACGACCAGAGCGAGCGGATGGCGTCGCTGCGTGGACTGTTGAAGTTCAAAGATGGTGTGCGCGAGCCGATTCCGATCGAAGAGGTCGAGCCGGCCAGCGAGATCGTCAAGCGGTTCTCCACCGGTGCCATGAGCTACGGTTCGATCTCCGCCGAAGCCCACGAGACCCTGGCCATCGCGATGAACCGCCTCGGCGGCCGGTCGAACTCCGGTGAGGGCGGCGAAGACGTCGCGCGCTTCGAGCACGATCCCAACGGTGACTGGCGCCGCAGCGCCATCAAGCAGGTGGCCTCGGCGCGCTTCGGCGTGACGTCGCACTATCTGACCAACTGCACCGATATCCAGATCAAGATGGCTCAGGGCGCCAAACCCGGTGAGGGTGGTCAGCTTCCGGGTCACAAGGTGTATCCGTGGGTGGCCGAGGTGCGGCACTCCACGCCGGGTGTGGGCCTGATCTCCCCGCCGCCGCACCACGACATCTACTCCATCGAGGATCTGGCGCAGCTGATCCACGACCTGAAGAACGCCAACCCGCAGGCGCGGGTGCACGTGAAGCTGGTGTCCGAGAACGGCGTCGGCACGGTCGCGGCCGGTGTGTCCAAGGCGCACGCCGACGTGGTGCTGATCTCCGGCCACGACGGTGGCACCGGTGCCACCCCGCTGACCTCGCAGAAGCACGCGGGTGCGCCGTGGGAGCTGGGCCTGGCCGAGACGCAGCAGACGTTGCTGCTCAACGGACTTCGCGACCGGATCGTCGTGCAGGTGGACGGCCAGCTCAAGACCGGGCGCGACGTGATGATCGCGATGCTGCTGGGTGCCGAGGAGTACGGTTTCGCCACCGCGCCGCTGGTGGTCTCCGGCTGCATCATGATGCGGGTCTGCCACCTCGACACCTGCCCGGTGGGCGTGGCGACGCAGAACCCGGTCCTGCGTCAGCGCTTCAACGGCAAGCCCGAGTTCGTCGAGAACTTCTTCATGTTCATCGCCGAAGAAGTGCGGGAACTGATGGCGCAGTTGGGTTTCCGCACCATCAACGAGGCCGTCGGCCAGGTGGCCGCGCTGGACACCACCAAGGCCGCCGAGCACTGGAAGGCGCACAAGCTCGACCTCAAGCCGATCCTGCACGAGCCCGAGTCGGCGTTCATGAACCAGGATCTGTACTGCAGCTCGCGCCAGGACCACGGTCTGGACAAGGCGCTGGATCAGCAGCTGATCGTGCAGTGCCGCGAAGCCCTGGACAGCGGTACGCCGGTGCGGTTCAACACCACGATCGCCAACGTCAACCGGACCGTCGGCACCATGCTGGGCCACGAGGTCACCAAGGCATACGGCGGGCAGGGCCTACCCGACGGCACCATCGACATCACCTTCGACGGCTCGGCCGGCAACAGCTTCGGGGCCTTCGTGCCCAAGGGCATCACGCTGCGGGTCTACGGTGACGCCAATGACTATGTGGGCAAGGGACTCTCGGGTGGACGCATTGTGGTCCGGCCGTCGGAGAACGTGCCCGCCGAGTACGTGGCCGAGGAGAACATCATCGGCGGCAACGTGATCCTGTTCGGCGCCACCAGCGGGCAGGCATTCCTGCGCGGTGTGGTGGGCGAGCGGTTCGCGGTGCGTAACTCCGGTGCGCACGCCGTCGTCGAAGGTGTGGGCGACCACGGCTGTGAGTACATGACCGGTGGCCGCGTGGTGATCCTCGGCAAGACCGGCCGCAACTTCGCCGCGGGCATGTCCGGTGGCGTGGCCTACGTGTACGACCCGGCGGGAGAACTGTCGGAGAACCTCAACACCGAGATGGTGGAACTCGACGCCTTCGACGAGTCCGATCGTCAATGGCTGCACGACATCATCGTCGCGCACGTCGACGCCACGGACTCGGCGGTCGGGCAGAAGGTACTGGCCGATTGGTCGGCAGAGCAGGAGAACTTCGTGAAGGTGATGCCGCGCGACTACAAGCGGGTGCTGCTGGCGATGGCGGAAGCGGAGCAGTCCGGCCAGGATGTCTCCGAGGCGATCATGGCGGCCGCTCGTGGGTGACCCAAGCGGCTTCCTGAAGCACACCGTCCGCCAGACCCCCGCCCGCCGGCCCGTGCCGCTGCGCCTCAAGGACTGGAAAGAGGTCTACGAGGAGTTCAGCCACGAAACCCTGCAGGTGCAGGCGTCGCGCTGCATGGACTGTGGTATCCCGTTCTGCCACAACGGATGCCCGCTGGGCAACCTGATCCCGGAGTGGAACGACCTGGTGTTCCGGGGTCGCTGGCGCGATGCCATCGAACGGCTGCACGCCACCAACAACTTCCCGGAGTTCACCGGACGGTTGTGCCCGGCGCCGTGTGAGGCCTCGTGTGTGCTCGGCATCAACCAGGACGCGGTGACCATCAAGCAGGTCGAGGTCGAGATCATCGACAACGCGTTCGGTGAAGGCTGGGTGGTCCCGCTGCCGCCGGATACCTTGACGGGCAAGAAGGTTGCCGTGGTGGGCTCGGGTCCGGCCGGTCTGGCCGCCGCTCAGCAGCTGACCCGCGCCGGGCACCAGGTGACGGTGTTCGAACGCGCCGACCGTATCGGCGGCCTGCTGCGCTACGGCATTCCCGAGTTCAAGATGGAAAAGCGCCACATCGACCGGCGGCTGGAACAGATGGAGGCCGAAGGCACCCAGTTCCGCGCCGGCGTCAATGTCGGCGTGGACATCACCGTCGAGCAGTTGAACGAGGACTTCGACGCCGTGGTGCTGGCCGGCGGTGCCACCGCGTGGCGGGATCTGCCGATCCCCGGCCGCGAGCTCAACGGCATTCACCAGGCGATGGAGTTCCTGCCGTGGGCCAACCGCGTCCAGAACGGCGATCCCGTCACCGACGAGAACGGCGACCCGCCGATCACCGCCAAGGGCAAGAAGGTCGTCATCATCGGCGGCGGTGACACCGGCGCCGACTGCCTGGGCACCTCACACCGCCAGGGTGCGGCCAGTGTCCACCAATTCGAAATCATGCCGCGCCCGCCGGAGGAGCGCGCCGACTCGACCCCGTGGCCCACCTACCCGTTGATGTTCCGGGTGTCCTCGGCGCACGAAGAGGGCGGCGAGCGTGTCTTCTCGGTCAACACCGAGGAGTTCGTCGACGACGGTAACGGTAATGTGCGGGCCCTCAAGGTGCACGAAGTGCAGATGGTCGACGGCCGGTTCCAGAAGGTCGAGGGCAGTGACTTCGAGCTGGAAGCCGACATCGTGTTCCTGGCGATGGGCTTTGTGGGGCCGCAGAAGGAAGGCCTGCTGACCGATCTCGGCGTGGAGCTCAACGAGCGTGGCAACGTCTCACGCGGCGACGACTTCCAGACCTCGGTCCCCGGGGTGTTCGTCGCCGGCGACATGGGCCGCGGGCAGTCGCTGATCGTGTGGGCCATCGCCGAGGGCCGGGCCGCCGCCGCGGCCGTCGACAAGTTCCTCATCGGTGAGTCCGCGCTGCCGGCACCGATCAAGCCGACGGCAGCGCCTCAGCGCTAGTCACAGAAATCCCGGCAGCCACTCCTGTAACTTTGTGCGGCGTGGCTTCCGGGGTTTGCCAACCCTCGGGTATCTAATGATTTCCTGAGGGCACTGCGGTAGGGTAGTTGCCCGATTCAGCTATTTCCGATCGCAGGAGTGATAGCAGTGCATATCAACCCGATAACCCGGTCGCGGGTGGGGCGAATCGCCTGGTCACTGTTCCGGCACCCCGTCAAGAGCCGCGAGTTTCCCGCCAAGCACGAGCGTCTGGTCACCGCCGACGAACTGTTGCGCTTCGGCGTATGAGGCGGTGACGCAGACGTTACGCCGCTGACGGTGGCGCAACTTTGCTCGTCGTTATCGAATCGTTATCCGCGGATCGCCTCAGCTAGCGGCTCCAGGACGGCCGGGTCGTACGGCGGCGGCAGATAGATGATCGCCAGATCCAGGCCTTCGGCACCCAGCGCGGCGGCCTCGTCGACCACCTTCTGATAATCCCGGTCCTCGCCAAGGCGCACGTGCGCCGACAGCATGATCTCTTTCGGATCGCGGCCGATATCGGCGCAATGCGATGCCAGCACGTCACGCTTACGCGCGAACTCCTCGGGCGGGCCGCCCACGAAGTTCCAGTGCTGGGCGTACTTGGCGGTGATGCGCAGGGTGCGCTTCTCGCCGCTGCCGCCGATGCAGATCGGCGGGTGCGGCTGCTGCGGGCCCTTCGGTTCGTTGCGGGCGTTCTTCAGCTGGTAGAACTTGCCGTCGAAGTCGGTGGTCTCCTTGCTCAGCAGGCTGGTCAGCACCTCGCAGGCCTCTTCGAAGCGGTCGAAGCGCTCCTTGATGCTGCCCAGCTCGATGCCGTAAGCGCCGGATTCCTCTTCGTTCCAGCCGGCGCCGATGCCCAACTCGAGGCGACCGCCCGAGATGATGTCCAGCGCCGAAGCCATGTTGGCCAGCACCGCGGGGTGGCGGTAGTGGATGCCGGTGACCAATACCCCCACCCGCAGCCGCTGCGTGGCCTGCGCCAACGCCGTCAGCGTCACCCAGCCTTCCAGACACGGCCCGGTGGAGTCGGAGAAGATCGGATAGAAGTGATCGAACGTCCAGCCGGACTCGAAGACGTCGATATCGTCGGCGGTCTGCCAGATGGGCAGCATTTCCGACCAGGTGGTGTTCTGCGGTGAAGTCTTGAAGGCGAATCGCACGCCCACCGAGGCTAGTCCTTCTTTCTGACAGTGCGCGATGAGTTCGGTGGCGACCGCGAGTCATACCGGCATGATCGATCTCAGTGAAGCCTGTCGCCGTACCGCCGGTGTGCTGGCAGATGTGCAAGACCACCACCTCGACGGGCCGACGCCCTGTGCGCCGATGACGGTGCGTGACCTGGTCGCCCACGTCGGGATGTTGTCGGAGGCCTTCGCGGCCGCCGCGCGCAAGGATCTCGGTCCGATGACCGACACCTCGCCGAACGACCGCCCGGCCGAGTTGGCGCCGGACTGGCGTGCGACCTACCCCGACCATCTCGCCGAACTCGCCCAGGCGTGGCAGGAACCCGCCGCGTGGGAGGGCATGACGCGTGCAGGTGGCGTGGACCTTCCCGGCGACGTCGCCGGGTCGGTGGCCCTGGCCGAGGTGGTGATCCACGGCTGGGACGTGGCGCGCAGCATCGGGCGCGGCTACGACGTGGACGCGGCCACCGCGCAGGCGTGCCTGCAGCACCTCGCGGCGTTCGACGCCTCCGGCACCGAAGGACTGTTCGGGCCCGCGGTACCCGTCGGCGATGACGCCCCAGCGCTGGACCAGATCGTCGGGCGCAGCGGGCGAGACCCCGATTGGCGTCCGTAGGTCGAGGGCAGACTAGAGGCATGGACCCTGTGACCGCGTTGCGCGAGATCGCGTTCTACAAGGACCGTGCCCGCGAGGAAGCCCGCCGGGTGATGGCCTACCGCAATGCCGCCGATGTCATCGAACGCCTCGATGAGGCCCAGATCCAGAAGCACGGTGCGGCGGGCAGCTGGCAGACCCTGCCGGGCATCGGTCCCAAGACCGCGAAAGTGATCGCCCAGGCGTGGTCCGGCCGCGAGCCGGATACCCTCGTCGAATTACGGACTGCCGCAGGTGATCTCGGCGGCGGCGAGATCAGGGCGGCGCTCAGGGGCGACCTGCATCTGCACTCCAACTGGTCCGACGGTTCCGCGCCCATCGACGAGATGATGGCCACCGCACAGCGGCTGGGCCACGAATACTGCGCGCTGACCGATCACTCGCCGCGGCTGACGGTGGCCAACGGGCTGTCCCCGGAGCGGCTGCGCCGCCAGCTCGACGTCATCGACGAGCTGCGCGAGCAGTTCGCCCCGATGCGGATCCTGACCGGTATCGAGGTCGACATCCTCGACGACGGGTCGCTGGACCAGGAACCCGAGCTGCTGGAGCGCCTGGACATCGTGGTGGCCAGCGTGCACTCCAAGCTGAAGATGGACGCGACGGCGATGACGCGGCGGATGGTGCGGGCGGTATCGGAGGGCTACGCCGACGTGCTGGGGCACTGCACCGGGCGGCTGATCACCGGCGGCCGCGGCACCCGGGCCGAATCGCAGTTCGATGCGGAGAAGGTGTTCACCGCGTGCCGGGATCACGGCACGGCGGTGGAGATTAACTCGCGGCCGGAACGGCGGGACCCGCCGACGCGACTGCTGAAACTGGCGTTGGAGATCGGCTGCGACTTCTCCATCGACACCGATGCGCATGCGCCTGGCCAGCTGGATTTTCTGGGGTACGGCGCGCAGCGGGCGCTGGACAACGACGTTCCGGTGGACCGGATCATCAACACCTGGCCCGTCGACAAGCTGCTGGCCTGGGCGCAAGCCGGTTAGTTGGATGGCGGCTCGAAGGGTGTGTACCACCACCAGCCGCAACGCCCGCCGCCAGGTCCGGGGTGCGGTGACACATCTGGCGGCGGTGTGGTCGGGGGCCGCGCCAGCGATCCGGCGACCATCCGGCGCCCATCGGCATCGGTGACCACCAATCGATCAGCAGGCCCGGTGAGGGTGATACCGCGTTTGTGGTGCAGGCGATGGTGAAAAGGGCACAGCAGCACCAGGTTCCACAGCTCCGTTGGACCGCCGTCCTCCCAGTGCTGCAAGTGATGGGCCTGCAGTCCGCGGGTGGTGCCGCACCCGGGTACCACGCAGGTGCCGTGGTCGCGGTGCTCGAGGGCCCGGCGCAGTCGGCGGCTGATGGTCCGGGTTTCCCGGCCGGAGCCGATGGGCTGGCCGTCACGTTCGAACCACACCTCACAGGTGCTGTCGCAGGTCAGATAGCGGCGATGGGCGTCGGAGAGCAGTGGACCCAAATGCAGCGCCGCGACACGTGACTCGATGTCCAGATGCACCACGACGGTGGTGCGCTGTCCATGCGGGCGGGCAGCGACATCGGCGTCCCACCCGGCGCGCACCAGGCTCATGAAACCGTCCACCGGAGTCGGGAACGGCGGCGTCTGTTCGGACTGGATGTCAGTGTGGTCGCGTTTCCAGTCGGCGACCAGCTTGTCCTGATGTGACTGCAGTGCAGAGTCGAACTCCGCGGCCTCATCGGCAGGCAACGTGATGTGCCAGGTGGTGGAGTCTGCATCGGAGGTCTGAGTGATCGACCTCGGCGCTTCCGGGTCCGGCGGGATATCGGCCTCGGGTTCCGGGCAGGGTGCAGGTTTCGGTTCCAGGCTGATCGCCTTGCGCAACTGCTTGACGGTGGCGTACCGCGCGAATTGCGCATAGTGCGCATCGGAACCGTCGGCGGCGTTCTCGGCGATGGCCCCGACCTGATCCAGCGACAACCAACCTGCTCGCATGCCTGCGGTGCACTCAGGGAACTCGGCAGAGCGCTGCGCCACCGTGGTGAGGGTCTTTGCGGTGCGCGGCGAGACACCGGTTCTGGCGGCCACCAACGACGCGATCGAGCGGTAACCGGTGTTGCCGGCCAAGCCGTCGCGGTCGATCTCGGCGACGATCTGCACGATCTCAGCGTCGGTCGCATTGCGTTGGCCGGTCAGCTCGCCAAGCCTGTCCAACAGCACCTCCAGCCGCTGCTTGGGAGTAACCCCAGCATCAGCGAAAGGTGTTGCAGTGGAGGAGGACATGGCCCCATCATCACAGAGGGGTACGACAAAAATCACCCGCGCCGGGGCAAATGGGGCCCGGCCTTTCTTCGCCGGGCTGGTCCCTCACCCGTCTCGTCGACCGCGCTGGCGACGCGGGATATCAGGAACCCCCGCCAACAGCCCGCGCTGCGGCACACCCATGATGGGCTCGCCGGCAGCGCCCAGTTCGGCCAGCACGTCGTTGGCCGCCAACACACCCGACATCGACGACCGTTCCATCAACCCGGCCAGATACGGAAGCTCGACGAAGTCGCCGGCCACCCGCACACCGCGGGCGTCGGTGCGCACCGTCGGCCGGGTGCCGGCGGATCCGGGCGGGAACGACGGTGCCGTTGCCTCCAATCTGTTGTGGCTGTGCAGCACTCGGGCATCGGCGGTCTCCGGCCACAGCGTCGCGAGCTCGTCGCGCAGGGCCTGGGCCGCGGTCTCCGCGTCACTCAACGAGCAGGAGTACGAGTGCACTTCGATGATCGAACCACCGGTGGCCGCGGCCCACTGCCGGCTGGGCTCTTCGAGCCGGGAGTAGATGGCAATGGAGTCAAGGTTCTGCTGACCGGTCACGGCGCTGAACGCGGCCCGGTGTTGGGCGACGTCGCGGTCAAGCCAGATCCGGCTCACCGCGAAAGGCGGTGCCACGCTCAAGCTCTCGCTCTGTTTCGCCAGCAACGGCGCCACCGTCGCCAGGCCGGAGTCCGAGATCACCGAACGCAGCGCGCCCGGGTCGAGCGCCAGGATCAGATGCCGCGTCGTCAGGGCCTCGGCACCGGCGATGTGTACCCGCCAGGAGGGGCCGTCCGGTTCGACGCGGTTGACCGCAGCGCCCAGCCGGATCTCACCGCCATGGCCAACAACGTACTGCTGCAACGGATTCCAGATGGCCGTCGCGTGGTCGGTGTCGGGCACGTCGAAGCCGATGCCCTCGGGGTTGCCCAGGAAGTAGTAGTGGAACATGGCCACCAGCTCGGCGGCCGACAACGCGTTCTGATTGCAGAAGAACGACCGGGCGAACGCCTCGAAGAGCATGCTGCGGGTGCGCTCGGACATCCCGAGCCGGTCCAGGAACGCCGCCGCGTCGACGTTGTCGAGTGCGGCGGTGGTGGTGGCGCGGTCATAGGCCAGCAGCGCGCGCCCGGCGTCGGGGTCGGCGCGCACGAAGTCCTGGCGCGACAGGCTTTTCGAGCGCAGCGCCAGGGCCAGCAGGTTCAGCGGCGGTGCGGCAGGCAGGCCGGACAGATCCTCGGCCGGCCAGGTCGCCGAGATCACCGGATAGTTCGGTACCGGCGCCAGGAACGACAGCTCGGGATCGGCGCGCCGCAGAATCGACCGCCAGGTGTAGTACTGCCGGAAGAAGGCGTGGAATCCGTGTTCGATCACCTGCTCGGTGCCGTCGTGCAGGGTTTCCGACCAGGCGCCCAACCGGCCACCGAGGTGTCCGGCGGCCTCCAGCAGCGTGACCCGAACGCCGCGTTCGGCGAGGATCACGGCCGCCGAGATCCCGGCGACGCCGCCGCCGACCACCACCGCCTCGGCCCCCGGCGCGACCTCACGCGGCAGCACCGGGTCCGGAGTGACGAGACGGTGCGCACGCATTCGGAACGGCGCCGCGCGACTGCGCATCGGGTCAGCCACGTCGCCTCCACAAGGTGATGGCGAACGGGATGGCGACGGTACCCATGAGCACTCCTCCGATGATCGCCGAACCCGGCAGATCGAAGAACACGGCGTGACCCATCACCGACGAGGCGTACACCCACAGATAAAGCGTCGCCGCGGGTGCGGACGGCCGGTTGTCGCGCGGCAGGGTGGCGTGCAGCAGACCGATCACCGCCACCGAAACCAGGAGCCAGCCGAGGTAGTTGGACAGCGGGATCCCCGGGATCAACGGCAGTCCCGGCCCGGGGTCGATCCACGACCAGTGCCCCGCGTCCACCATCTGCGGATCCAGGAACAGGTCCCAGGTCGACAATGCCACCGCCCCGACCGCGACGACGGCCACGGTGCGCTTGGCGAGGGTGCGCGCCACCACGAGCGCGGGCCAGGCCATCATCGCCCACGCCAGCGGCACCACCAGCGGGACACCCAGCAACTGCGGGCCCAGGGTGCCGTTGTAGGAGTAGCCGCCGAACGGCCAGCCGCTGGCCACGCCGACCACCTCGGCGAACAGCCCGCCGCCACTGGCGATCGCGATCAGCAGTACGCCGCCCATCGGGCCGTGCACCCGCACCGCGTCTGCCACGGAGGCCACGAAGAACACCAGGACGCTGGTCACCGTGACCGTGGTGCGCCACGACTCCGGCATCAGGGGATAGACGATCTGCACCGCGATGGCCGCAGCCACCAACGCCCAGACGACATGGGTGGCGCGAACGGGCGCTACCGGGACGGCCAAGGCCACGCGGTATACCTCCGTTTCCGGGTCGGTCGGTCGACGGTGCTCGTGCCCGTCGGAAGGTGGGCGGCTCGCGGCACCACTGAGCTCCGTAGAGTTTGCAGATGCCCGGTGCCCGCCCCACCGAAACCCTGCGCGCTCTCACCATTATGGGAGCGGCGCTGGCGTGCGCGGGCACGGCGCACCAACTGGTCAATCAACGCCTGCTGCGCCGCCCGCCCGCCGCTCCGCCGCCGGTGACCGCGGCGGTGTCGCTGCTGATCCCGGCGCGTGACGAAGCCCACCGGATCACACCCACCCTCCGCTCGGTGCTCGCCCAGCGTGAACTGGCCGATGTCGAGGTACTGGTACTCGATGACAATTCCACCGACGGTACCGCCGAGGTGGTCCGCCAGGTGGGCGGATCCGACCCCCGCCTGCGGGTGCTGACCGGAACGCCGCCGCCGGCGGGCGTCCTGGGTAAACCGCACGCCTGCGCGCAACTGGCCGCCGCCGCACGCGGCGAGATCCTGGTGTTCGTCGACGCCGACGTCATCCTGTCCCCGCACGCGGTGGCCGCCGCGGTGGCCGTGCTGCGCGGGCCCAGACCGCTGGATCTGCTGAGCCCCTGGCCCCGCCAGGTCGCCGACGGGCTCGGTGCCCGGCTGGTGCAACCGCTGCTGGCGTGGTCCTGGCTCACGACGCTGCCGCTGCGCGTTGCCGAACGCTCCGCGCGACCGTCGATGGCGGTGGCCAACGGGCAGTTCCTGGTGGTCGAGGCGCGGGCGCTGGCCCGGGCGGGGGGCTGGGAGTCGGTGTCGGGTGCCGTGCTCGACGACATCAACCTGGCGCGTGCGGTGCGGGCGGCCGGCGGGCGCACCGGGGTCGCCGACGGGTCGACGCTGGCGAGCTGCCGGATGTACAGCTCCGGCCGCGAGCTCTACGACGGGTACCGCAAGTCGCTGTGGGCGGCGTTCGGCTCGCCCGCCGGGGCCGTCGCGGTGGGCACCATGCTGGCAGTGGTCTACGTGCTGCCCGCGGCTGCGGCGCTCACCGGCTCACGGGTCGGCGCGCTGGGCTACACGGCGGCCGTGGTGGGCCGGGCGTCGGCGGCGCGGTGGTCCGGGCGGCCGTGGGACGGGCTGGCCCACCCCGCCTCGGTGCTGGCGCTGTTGGGTCTGCTCGCGTCGTCATGGGCGGGCCGGGTGCGAGGCTCGCTGCACTGGAAGGGACGCGCGGTATGAGCCACGTCGTCGTCATCGGAGCGGGACTTGGCGGCCTGGCCGCCGCGGCCCGGCTGGCCGCCGTCGGCCACGATGTCACGGTGTTCGAGGCCGCCCCGACCGTCGGCGGCAAACTGGGCGTCCTGGAACGCGACGGTTTCACCTTCGACACCGGCCCGTCCCTGCTCACCGTTCCCGCAGTGCTCCAGCAACTGTTCGCCGACACCGGCGGGCCGGGTGAACTCACGCTGACGGCCGTCGACCCGGCGTTCACCTACGTCTTCGCCGACGGCACCGAGCTGACGTTGCCCCACGATGCGGCCGGTGTCCCCGCGGCGCTCGACGCCGCGCTCGGTGACGGGGCGGGGGAGGCGTGGCGGCGGTTGCACACCAGGTCGCGTCGGCTGTGGGAGCTGGTGGGCGAACCGGTGCTGCGGCGGCCGGTGTCCCTTCCGGCGCTGGCGCGGATGAGTGCCCGGCCCGCCGACCTGCGCGCCGTGGCACCGTGGCAGACCATCGACGGCCTGGGCCGTGCGCTGTTGCCCGACCCGCGAATGCGTATGTGGCTCAACCGGTATGCGACGTACTCCGGCTCCGATCCGCGGCGCACCCCGGCCGTCCTCGCCGTGACCTCGTTCGTCGAGCAGGAGTTCGGCGCCTGGTACGTCGACGGCGGCCTGCGGCGCATCGTCGAGGCGCTGGCTCTGCGGTGCCGCCGCCTCGGTGTGCAGATCGCCACCGGGACGCAGGTCGGCGAGGTCGTGGTGTCCGACGGCCGGGCCCGCGGAGTCCGTGTGGACGGTAGGCAGGTGGACGCCGACGCGGTGGTGAGCAACGCCGACGCGGCAACGCTGTACGGCCGGCTGCTGCCCCGCGGCACCGCGACGGCGATGCGGCGACGGGTGCGCCGCACACCGCGGTCGATGGCCGGATTCGTGCTGCTGCTGGGCCTCGACGGGCACCGGCCCGGCGCCGCACACCGCGTCTACTTCCCGCGGGACTACGACGCCGAGTTCGACGCCATCTTCGGTCGGCGGCCGCACCCGGTGGACGATCCCACCGTGTACGTGCACGCCCCCGACGATCCGGCGCTGCGTCCCGACGACGACTCCGAGGGCTGGTTCGTCATGGTCAACGCACCGGCGCACGATCCCGGTCGGGGAGTCGACTGGGACGCACCGGGTCTGCGGCAGCGCTACACCCGGCACGTGCTCGACGTGCTGGCCGCCCGCGGCGCCGACGTCACCGACCGGCTGCGCTTCCTCGAGACCACGACGCCGGCCGACCTCGAGCGCCGCACCGGCGCCCCGGGCGGGGCGATCTACGGCACCGCCTCGCACGGCCCGCGCGCGGCGTTGCGCCGCCCCACCAACCGCAGCCCGGTGCCCGGGCTCTACCTGGTGGGCGGGTCGGCACACCCCGGCGGCGGCATCCCGCTGGTGCTGATGTCGGCCGAGATCGTCGCCGGTCTCATCGGTCCGGCGGAAACTCCGGCGGGATTGTCCGGCGCACCCCCAGCAGCAGCTGCGCCATCCCGACGACTCCGACGACGGTCCAGGTGACCGCCAATGTGGTGGCCCAGCCCCACCCGAACAACGGCACCCCGGCCGGGAGCACCGCCGTACCGGCGGCGGCCACCCCCACCACGATCAACCGCGTGGGCCGCTCGGCGACGGTGACCGTCCCCACGCCGGGCATGCCGACCGCCTGCGCCCGGGCCCGGAGGTACTCCATCAGCAACACCAAGGCCAGCGCGGCCAGCACCCACGGCAGCGGGGCGCCCAGCGCCACCAGCACCGCACCCAGCACCAGGTCGCCGAGACGGTCGGCGACCGCGTCGACCACCGCACCCAGCGGCCGCGCCCGCCCGGTCCGCAGGGCCACCGCCCCGTCGAGGCCGTCGAGCACACCGGCCACCAGCACCAGCAGGACGGTCAGCGCCGGCCAGCGAGGCCCGGTGACGGCCGCCCATGCCCCGGCCAGCGCCAGCACCCCGGCCGCTGACAGCACATCGGGCGGGATCCGCAACACCGGGCCGGCGGCCAGCGCGCGGATCAGTCGCAACCAGCCACGCACCAGCAGTGACGGCTGCACCCCGCCGTGCAGCGCCGACCACCCCGCATCGTCCTGCGACGTCATCACCTCAGCCTGCCAGGCGTGCGCATGAGCCGACTACGCAGAATCGCCTCGACGCTCGGCACGACCTTCCCGGTCAGTGACCTCGCGCTGTGGGCCGCCGGGGCGACGTACTTCGGGGTCATCGGGCTGGTTCCGCTGGCTCTGGTGTCCCTGTGGGCGGTGGGCGCGCTGGTCGGCCACGACACCGTGACCAGCGCCATGGAGGCCGCCATCGCCGGGCTGCCCGACGGGCACGGCACACCGGAGGCGCTGCGCACACTGACGTCGGTGGCGCTGTCGATGTCGTGGCTGCAGGCGCTGGTGGTCCTGTTCCCCGCCAGCCTGTACGGGGAGGGGCTGCGGCGGGCGTTCGTGCAGATGTCGGCGACGAAAGACACCCTCACCGGATGGCGCGGACGGGCCGGGCTGCTCGGGGTGGCCGCCGTGGCGCCGTTCCTGGTGCTGGCCGTACTCGCGTCATCGTCGTACGTCGGGCCGCTGTACGCCGCCGGCGGCTGGTCGCTGGTCTGGGGTGTGGTGGTGGCGTTCCACATCGTCTGGATCGCGGTGTCGACGGCGCTGTGCGGCGTGTTCGGGCTCATCGGGCCAGGCCGCTTCCAGCTGAAGGCCCTGCTCTGGGGTTCGTTCGGGACCGGCGCCATCCTGGCGGGCTTCTTGCAGGGATTCCTGCTGTTCCTGGCCATTCCGGTGCCGTGGTCGGCGCCCTTCGGTGGCCTGCCGATCGTGGGGGCGGTGTCGGCGCTGGCGCTGTGGCTGTTCGTCATGCACATCCTGGTGCTCTGCGGCTTCCGCGTCACGGTGGTGCTGGATGAAGCGATGACTAGTCGGGCAGAGTAGGCATCTCCAGACCCGGGTCACGTCCGACGAGCACGCCACGTGTCAGCGACGAGTTGCCGAAGCGCTGCCGGATCTGGTCCATCGCCGAGTCGACGGCCAGCAGGTCCGGCTGGCTGGTGAACGGCAGCTCCAGCTGCTGGGCGCCCTCGCTGTCGATGTTGGACACCGAGAAACCGACGAGGGTGAGCCCACGCTCGCGGACCAGCGGGGCCGCACCGGCCACCAACTCGCGGGCGGCGGCCAGGATGGGTTCGGTGCCGGAGGTGGCCCGGGGCAGGGTGTGCGAGCGGGTGACCCGGCCGAAGTCGTTGAACCGCAGACGCAGCGTGACGGTGCGGCCGGTGCGGTCGGCTCCGCGCATCCGGCGGGTGATGCGGTCGACGAGGTTGACCACCACGGCGTCGATCTCGGCGGCCGACATGGTGTTACCGGCTCGGCCGAGGGCCCGCTGCGCCCCCACCGAGCGGCGCCGGGCCCCGGTGGTGACGCGGCGCCGGTCGATGTTGCGCGACAGGCAGAACAGTTGGCGGCCCATGGCGCCGCCGACCATCGCGGCCAGCGTCGACTCGCCCAGCTCGGCCACCTGGGCCACGGTCACGATGCCGTGGCCACGCAGCTTCTCCTCGGTCTTGGCGCCGACACCCCAGAGCCGGCGGACGGGCAACGGGTGCAGGAACTCCAGCTCGCCGCCAGGCGGTACCAGCAGCAGGCCGTCCGGCTTGGCCACCTGGCTGGCCACCTTGGCGAGGAACTTGGTGCAGGCGATCCCGACGGTGATGGGCAGGCCCACCTCGTCGCGGACCCGTTCCCGCAGCCGGGCCGCGATCTGCACGGGCTCACCCGCGGTGCGCCGCAGCCCGCCGACGTCGAGGAACGCCTCGTCGACCGACAGCGGCTCCACCAGTGGAGTGGTGTCGCGAAACACCTCGAACACCGCCGCGCTGGCCTGCGAATACGCCGACATCCGCGGCGGCACCACGGCCGCGCCCGGGCACAGCTGCAGAGCTTGCCGCCCGCCCATGGCCGTCTTGACCCCGTAAGCCTTGGCCTCGTAGCTGGCCGCCAGCACCACGCCGCCGCCGACGATCACCGGCCGTCCGCGCAGCGTCGGGTCGTCACGCTGTTCGACGGACGCGTAGAACGAGTCCAAGTCGGCGTGCATGATGGTCGCTTCACCCGACACGAACACATGTTCGCATGCCGGGGCGACAGGTCAGGGAATCTGGGTGTAGATGCTGGTCAACCAGATGTGCGTGAGGGTGTCGACCAGGCGCTCGCGGTCCACCGCCAGTTGTTCGTCGGCCAGGGCGGCCACCATGGTGCGTTCGTTCATCTCGTTGAGCGCGGTGGCCAGATCCCGAGCCGGGATGGTCTTTGGCGCGGCGCCGCGGGCCCGTTCGGCCTCGATCAGCGCGGCGGTCTGGCCGATCCACTTGTCCATGAACCGCGACCACAGCGCCCGCACCTCGAGGCTGGTTCCCAGCGCATCGGCGGCCGCCTTGCCCAGCACGGCGTCGGAGGCGAACGCGTCGAAGAACGTGTTGATCCCGGCCCGGATGGCGCGGCGGGGATCGCTGGGCAGATTGTCCAGCGCCCCGTCGAAACCGGAGTCGGCGCGCTGGATCACCGGGTCCAGCAGCGTCAGCAGGACGGCTTCCTTGGAGGGGAAATAGAAATAGAACGTGGGCCGCGACAACCCCGCGCCTCGGGCCAGGTCGTCGACCGAGATGTCGGCATAGGACTTGTCGCCGAGCAGCCGGGCGGCGGTGGCCAGGATGGCCTGTTCGCGGTCGTCGCCGGACGGGCGGGTGGAGCGACGGCCGCGTCCGGCGCGCGACGTGCTGACGGTGGTCACGAGCGTCGACTTTACACCCCGTTGAAATTCTCAACAGGGTGTTGACTAGCTCAACAGGGCGTTGATAGCGTTTGACATATGACCGAATTTGTCGATGTTGTCATCGTCGGGGCTGGCATCTCGGGAATCAGCGCCGCCTGGCACTTGCAGGAGCGCTGCCCCGGCAAGGACTATCTGATCCTGGAAGCGCGCGAGAACATGGGCGGCACCTGGGACCTGTTCAAGTACCCGGGCATCCGCTCGGACTCGGACATGTTCACCCTCGGCTTCCGGTTCAAGCCGTGGCGGTCGGCCAAGTCGATCGCCGACGGTGCATCGATCCTGGCGTACCTCAAAGAGGCCGCCGAAGAGAACGGCATCGACCGGCACATGCGGTTCGGTCACAAGGTGATCAGCGCCGACTGGTCCGACGACGACAACCAGTGGACGATCACCGTCGAGACCGGCGGTGAGCGCAAGACGATCCGGTGTGGGTTCCTGCTGGCCTGCAGCGGCTACTACAACTACGACCAGGGCTACTCGCCGGCCTTCCCCGGCTCCGAGGACTTCACCGGCACCATCGTCCATCCGCAGCACTGGCCCGAGGATCTCGACTACGCCGGCAAGAAGATCGTCGTCATCGGCAGTGGCGCCACCGCCGTGACTCTGATTCCGGCACTGGCCAATTCCGGTGCCGAGCACGTCACGATGCTGCAGCGCACCCCCACCTACGTCGGCTCACTTCCCGAGATCGACCCGGTGGCCGAGAAGGCCAACAGGTTCCTGCCGGCCGACCTCGCCCACGTGGTGAACAGGTGGAAGGCGATCCTGTTCAGCACCGTGCAATACCAACTGTCGCAACGCCGTCCGTCCTACATGCGCAAGACGTTGCTCACCATGGCGCAGCGCCGCCTACCGCAGGGCTTCGACGTCGAGAAGCACTTCGGCCCCGACTACAAGCCGTGGGATCAGCGACTGTGCCTGGCGCCCAACGGTGATCTGTTCAAGGCCATCCGCAAGGGCAAGGCCGACGTGGTGACCGACACCATCGAACGCTTCACCGCCACCGGTATCCAGTTGACCTCGGGTCAGCATCTGGACGCCGACATCATCGTCACCGCAACGGGTTTGAACATCCAGTTCTTCGGCGGCGCGCAGGTGCTGCGCAACGGCACACCCCTGGACCTCGCCGAATCGGTGGCGTTCAAGGGCATGATGCTGACCGGGCTGCCCAACGCGGTGTTCACCTTCGGTTACACCAACGCCTCGTGGACCCTGAAAGCCGACCTGACGTCCGAGTTCGTCGCAAAGTTGTTGAACTACATGGATTCTCACGGTTACGACACCGTGGTGCCCAGTGAGCCGGGCGAGGACGTCGAGCGCCGCCCGTTCGTCGACCTCACATCCGGCTACATCCTGCGGGCCATCGACCGCCTGCCCAAGTCGGGGTCAGAGGCGCCGTGGCGGCTCAAGCAGAACTACTTCGTGGATCTGCGTGTGATCCGGCACGGCAAGGTCGACGACCCGGCGCTGCACTTCACGAAACACCGTGCGGCGGTGTCGGCTTCGGCCGCTAGCTAGCCACCAGCACGATCCCGTCGTCATCGCTGTAGGCGATGTCGCCGGGGGTGAAGGTGACACCGCCGAAGCTCACCGCGACGTCACGCTCACCGGCGCCGGTCTTGGTGCTCTTGCGCGGATTGGTGCCCAGCGCCTTGATGCCGATGTCGAGGGTGCGCAGCGTCGACGCGTCCCGGACCGCACCGTTGATGATCAGGCCCGCCCAGCCGTTGGACCGGCCCAGTTCGGCGATCAGATCACCGACCAGCGCGGTGTGCACGGAGGCGTCACCGTCGATCACCAGCACGGCCCCGTCGCCGGGCTCCGAGAGCACCGACTTCAACAACGCGTTGTCCTGAAAACAGCGCACGGTGACAACGGGTCCGGCGAAGGTGTCGCGGCCACCGAACTGGCGCAGCTGCAGATCGCAGCTGCGGACATCGGGGCCGATCTCGTCGACCAGGTCAGCGGTGGCGCGCGGGGTCACAGTCACGTGTGAATGCTAGCGGCGCCCCGAAACGATGATGTCGTGCACGTACTGCGCCAGCCCGGGCGCCACGTCGTCGTAGTAGGCGGTGAACCGCACGTCGGTGACATACATCTGCGCCAGGCGCCGGTGCATATCGTCGCTGCAGTGGTAGAAGCGGTCGATCCCCGCGCGGTGCCGGGCCGCCAGCGCGTCGGCGTCGGCGCAGCCAGGTGCGACGCCGCGGCTCATGGCGGCGGCCAGGTCGCGCAGCAGCACGTCGTCCTCGGCCTTGATGCGCATCCAGTCCTGCTTGCTCAGCCGGGCCACCCGCTGTTGGGACTGGCGCCACTGATCGGTCTCGCCCCAGCGCTGGTGCGCCTCCTCGGCGTACTGCTCGCTGAAGGCGGTGGTCCCGAAGATCTCCACCTGTTCCTCGGCGGTCAGTTGAATGCCCGCGCGATGTGCGGCCATGAGTTCCTCCACAGCTGTGATGGTGTCCTGCAACTGAATTGACCGTTGACGCAACAGCGCCAACTGTCGCTCGAGCCGGTCGAGGATGTCGGCCTCGGCATCGTCGAGCAGGACGCGAATCTCCTCGAGCGGCAGGCCCGCCGCCCGGTAGACCAACACCAGGTGCAGCCGCTCGACGTCGCCGTCGGTGTAACCGCGGTACCCGGCCGCGGTGCGCACGCTGGGCACCACCAGGCCGATGTGGTCATAGTGATGCAGGGTGCGCACCGAGACACCGGTGAGCTCGGCGAGGGTGCCGACGGTGCGGGCGTCCATGAACTCACTGTCCACCCTGACGCGGCGTCAGGGTCAACTGGCTTTCAGTCCGGGTCGGAACTGCGGCGCAACTGCCGGACCACCAGTACGGCCAGCAGACTGACCGCGATCGCCACCGCGATCGGCAGGGGTGAGCGTCCGGGGGCGGCCGGCTGCACCACCGGCGCGGCGACGCTGTCGGAGGCCTGATCCACCGTGGACTTGGCTGCCGCTGCGGCTTCCTTGGCGCCGACCTCCACCGGGACGGGCATCGGTGGGGGAGTCACCACAGGCGCGGCGGCCTCCGGGGCGGGCGCCTTCGTGGCGGGTGCCTTCTTGACCGGTGCCTTCTTCGCAGGAACCTTCTTCACCGCCTTGGCGGGCGTTTTCTTCGCCGGAGTCTTCTTGGCGGGGGCTTTCTTGGCCGGAGTCTTCTTCGCCGGGGGCTGCCCAGGTATCTGAGGCGTGGCCTCACCACGCTGCTCGGGCTGCTCCTGCGGGTCGGACATCGGGCTGCTCCTTTGTGTCATCCAGGGCTCTCTGGCCGGCAGCACCCCATCATGCCAGGTGGGGCTAACCGGTCACGGTCAGCGCCGCAGCCAAGGTCAGTGCCACCGCCATCAGCGCCAGCTCCGTCAAAGACTTGGTGCGCGAGGCCTCGGCGGTGAGCCGGTGCGACGTCGCCGCCGGCACCCAGGTGGTGCGGTACCGCCACGCCAGCGCCAGCAGCACCGCCGTGACAGCGATCTTGGCCAGCAGGATCCGCCCGTAGCCGGTGGCGAACAGCTCGGCCGGTGACCCGAACCGGGTGACCGCGCCGGCGGTCCCGCCGAATAGCAGCGTCGCCATGCAGACCAGGGAGGTCCGGGAGAACCGTGGCAGCACGCGCGCCCATTGCCCCCGGGTCTGCACCGTCAGCGTCAGCGCGGCCAGCAGCCCACACCACAGCGCCGCGGCGAGCGCATGCACCACCACGGCCGTGGCACCGAGCGTGCCCTCGGCCAGGTGGCCGGTCACCGCCCGGGCCGCGATCCCGGTGCCCGCCGCACCCGCCACCGCCAGCCGCACCGACACCGTCGGCTCCGGCAACACGGCCGTCGCACAGATCACGGCCGCCGCCAGCAGGCTGAACACCCCCGAGCGGCCGGCGGCGGTGACGGTGGCGAACTCCCAGGTGGTGTGCGCCGTCAGGGCCCCGACAGCGACGTCGGCCGCTTCGGCCGCGCCCAGCACCAGCCGCACCACCTCGGCGATCAGCCATACCGCGGCGGCGGCGATCAGCGGACCGGAGGCCCGGCGCATCAGGTCGTCGCGATACCGGTTCTCGTCGAGCCACGGCACCGCGGCCAGCCCGAGCACCGCCACCGCCGCGCCGTCGGCGACCGCCCGGACCGCGGCCGACCCCGGCGACAGCAGCGGCTGCGCCAGCGCCCAGGCCAATGTCACCACGGCGCCGACCAGCCCGAGGCAGACCGCGGCCCAGCGCGTTGCGGTCACGACCGGCGCCGGACCGCCCACAGTGCCCCGCCGGCGACGATCACGGTCGCGCCCACCGCGAACGGCCACACCGGCATGCCGTCCTCGGTCGGCGCTGATGTCGGCGCAGCCGCCGGGGTCTCCTCGGCGGCCGGCGCCGGCGTGGTGGGGGGACTGACCGGAACAGGACGGGATTCGGCCGTGGTGAAGGACCAGGAGCCCGAGACCACGTGGCCGTCGGCGGAGGTGGCGCGGTAGTTGACCGTGTAGGTGCCCGCCGGAGCACCTTGGCGGACAGCCACACTCAGCGTCGCGCCCTGCACGGCGACGTCACCGTCGGCCCACTGTCCGCCGTCGGGGCCCACCACGGTCATCGCCGCGAAGGCGGGCTGCATCGCTTCGTTGAAGGTGGCGCTCACGCGCGCCGGCGCTGTCGGCAGCGACGTCCCGTCGGCGGGATCACTGGACACCAGCGCCGCATGCGCCGAGGCGGTGGTGGCGGCGGCGAGCGCGACCAGCGTGGTCAGCACTGCCGCAAGGCAGAGTCGTATCACGGATGTCATTGGGGTGTGTGCTTTCTCGATCGAAGACGGGTGAACTCAGGGCGCAGCACACACCGGCGGACCACGATACGAGATCGAGCTGAACAGCAGAATCTGCTGGAGCTGTTGATGTTCGGGGCGCACACCCAGCGGCGGCGGCGCGTCGGCCGGTGAGCTCACCACGGCCACGCACCGCCGCACCACGCGGCCCAGCGCGCGGATCAGGCGCTCCGACACGGCCATCAGGCCGGCTCCGGCGACAACGGCCACGGCATGCGCCAGCACCATCGATTGCCACGAGAACAGTGGTGTTTCGTGGGTGTGGCCGGAAATGGCCAGCGCGGTGTGCCCGGCGATCTGGCCGGCCGCCAGCACCGCCGTCAACGTGCGCGGCTGTGCCGCCCGACCGGCCGCGAGCCCGGTCGCAGCGACCACCGCGAGAAGCAGCGCCGCCGCCCCGCCCGACGGCCACCCGCCGCCGGCCGTCGCATGCGCGGCCACCGCCAGCGCGCCGGTGTAGGCCGCGGCGGTGAGTGTCCGGAACCGGTGGATCAGAGCACGCCCAACCGGGCCATCAGATCGGCGTCGATCCCGTCGAGCTGCTCGGCGATGGCTGCGTGCGCGGCCCGTCGACGTGCGGTGGGCATGCTCTCGGCGGCGGTGACGGCCGCGCTCAGATCGCTGAGACGGTCGGTGATGGCCGCGACGAACTGCCTGGTCTCGGCGTCCTTCGGTTTCTTCTCGGCGACGGTGCGCAATGACCGCTCGGCGCCGGCGATCCGGGCCGAGAGCTGGCCCCCGTGTCCAGAGAACTGGCCCAGTTGGCTCAACGGGACACCGAGGCGGTCGGCGCGACGTTCGTCGAGCAGTCCGCGCGCGGACGTGCTGGCCTTGTAGACGATCGGCACCAGGATGGGCGCGAGCAGCCGGGTCACGGTGAGGGTGCGACGAATCCGCGCCGGGGACAACAGCTTTCCCTCCCTGGCGGCCTTCAGTTCGGCCTCGGCGATCCTGAGTGCGTTGCGGTCGCTGTCCCGCTGCGCGCGTAATTGCGCTTTCAGGGTGCGGGTTTCGGCGCGCTGGGCGGACTTGATGCGGCGCAGCTCGTTCTTCGCGTCGAGCTTGGCTTCGAGCTTTGCCTTGGCCTTGATGGCCTTGGCCTCGGCCCGCCGCGTGGCGCGGCTCTTTCGCTTGGTGAACAGGCCCATACCTGCCGCCTCCCGGTGCTTTCGTCAAAAATCGCGATGGATGCCGCGAACCCGGATAAACCCTATCGCCTGCGCCGACGAGCCGAATTGCGACCTGCGGATATGCGAGAATGACCCCCAGTCGGAAGTCGGCGTCAGGTGGTGGGGACAGCCGCCACCATGCGACGGCATGGCGGATCGGGGTGGGTGTGGACGGGTCGCGAGTGCGTAGCGCTGCGGTCAGTGCTGCGATCGCGGCCGGTTTGCTGATCGGCGGAAGCGGCGGTATGGGCGTAGCGACGGCCGTCGCTGATCACGGGCATAGGGACAAGGGCGGCTCGGTTTCCCGTGGCCCGGACCGCTCGGGTGGGGAACGCTCATCGACCAGGAAACAGCCTCGCGACTCCGACCGCCGCGACCAGGACCGGGGACTCCGCCAGGACAAGCCCGGCCGTGACGACGGGCCCAAGGGTGAGCGGGCGGACCGGCGTGACGACGAGGACGGTCGCCGCGGCGACGGGCCCACCACACGCAAGCCCGGTAGGCCGGCCCATGGCCATGGATCCGGTTCCGGGTATGGATCTGGGTCTGGTCCCGACCGTGGCCAGGGTTGGCACGGAACCCCGGGCCGGCCGTGCGCCGAAGACCCGGAGGACCCCAAGGAGACCGAGAATCCCGACGACCCCGAGAATCCGGGCGGTCCCATCGTGGGAAGGCCGCCGGCAAGCCCACCCCCGAACGCGCCGGCAAGCCCTCCGTTGGGCGGTCCCGCACCCGCCAACCCCCCGGCGAGTCCGCCGCCGACAGGTCCCCTGCCCGACAGCCCGCCCACCAGCAGCGGCAGTGGCGGCAGCGGTGGCGGGGGCGGTAACGGAGGGTTTCCGCAGTCACCGCGGCCCAGCCTGCCGGACATCGCAGACCCCGCACCGTCGGATCCCGAGCCGCTCGATGTCACCGCCGGTGGCGGTCTGACCTCGGCAGGAGGAGGGGGAGGTGGTGCGGCCCTGGCGCCCATCAGCCCGCCGATGATCATCGTGCCGCAGCCGATCGGTGCGCCGGTGCGCCCGGCGCCGCCATCGGCGGCCGAACCGGCCGCGCCCGTCGTCGTCGTGCCTGCCCGACCGGCGCCACCGGACGCGCCGCGGCCCGCCCTGCCCGGACCGCCGCGCGGCAATGCAGTTACCAATCCGCTGCCGGAGACCTTCCGTGCCGGCTATCCGCAGTACCTCAGGTCGGCCAAGCTCGCCGAGGTCGCAGGGCTTGCGCTTCCCGGGCTAGCAGGCATAGTTGCCCTTACAGCTGTCGGGGGGCTGCTGGGATACCGCCAGGCGAAAGCCGGCCATGCGGTTCGCGCGGCGGGAACAGCGCGCTTCCTGCAGTGAGTGTTGAGGTAGTCGGGGAGGGGGCGACATGGCGGCAGGCCGACGCGTGACCAAAGCGGTCAACGACGTGTTGGAACTCGCACCGCGACGCGGGGAGGTCTCGTTGGCGCGGCTCGTCACGGCCGTCAGCGCCAGCCGGGGGCGGCCGATCGAGATCGAACTCGCCGACCTCCCGATGGGGGTGTGCGGCCAATGGCGCCAATACGCCGAACACGATGTGTTCCTGATCCAGCACGGGCTGCCCACCTGGCAGCGGACCCTCGCCCATGAGCTCGGTCATCTGGTGCTCGGGCACCAGGGCATGCCGGTGGTGGAGGCGGCTCGGCAGGTCACCGAGGTCGCCAGCGATGACCTGATCGGGTACATGCTCAACCAGCGCACGGGCTGTATGGGACCCAGCGGTGAAGACGCCGAGCAGGAAGCCGAAGATTTCGCCGCGCTGCTCATCTACCGGCTGGGACGGAGGCCGTCGGATCGGTCGTCGATAGTCCAGGTCCGGCTCGGAGAGGCGTTTGGTTGACAGTCTGGGTGATCGCCGGTCTCCTCGCGTTGGCGACCGGCGTACGCATCGGGTGGGCGTTGGTCAACAAGCAGTCTCTGGTCAGTACGGCGATGATCGTCGCGCTCGGCAGCCTGTCGCTGGTGGCCGCGCTCAACTGGGAGCCGCTGGCGCTGCTGGTCGACAGCCTGCTGCACTGGCCGAACATCTCCGTGGGTTTGAGCCAGGTCGCGCTGATCGCTTGTGCCGCAGGAAGTTGCGTGATGATCACCACCGCCGCCTCGGGCCGTCGGCCGAAGGTGGTCAGGCGGATCGCGATGATCCAGTACGGGGTGGCGGCGGTGACCGCGGTGGTTTCCCTCGCGCTGTTCCTGGCCGCCGGCCAGCAGCCGGAGATGTCGCCGCAGGAGTACCTGGTGCGCAACCTGGGCACACCGCACCTGTCGACGACTTGGCTGCTGCCGCTGTTGTACGTCCTGTTGGCGCTGACGTTGGTGTCCTGGGCGGGGCTGCGGCATTCCAGCCGCAGCCGGCGCGGCCGCGCGCTGTTCGTCTTCACCGTCGGGATCGTGCTGCTGCTGCTGGCCAGCGCGTTCTTCCTGATGCAGGCGTTCGGTACCACCCACCTGGTGGGCATCGGCACCGCGGTGACGTTGCTCGGTACGGCGATGGCCGTGGTGGCGGCGGGTTCCCTGCTGCCCACTGTGGAGGACTGGTTCACCGGTCGGCGCGAACTACGGATGGTGGAACCGCTGCTGGCCGAACTCGAGCGCCGCCAACCCGATATCGGCATCGGCGTCCGTCCGCGCGGGCCCCTGGTGTTCCGGGTCGCCGAGCGGTTGTCGTTGATCTCGGACGCGCTGTTCCTGGAGGCGACGGCGGCGCAGACAGGTCACCACCGCCCAGGCGCGGCCACCGCGCCGCTCCAGTTGGATGGCCCCAAAGAGCAGGCACGCGCGGTCGCCGAGTGGATCCACGCCGGTACCGACGCCCGTGAGAAGTTCCCGGGTTTGGGCATGCTGCGTCAGCCGGAGAACTACTCCGACCGTGAATGGATCATCGAAATCGCGCGCCAGTACCGCGATCTGACGCGTAGCGGTCGAAACGCCTAGTCGTCCAGGTGCTCTTTGCGCCGCAGTTCCTCGGCCTTGAGCACGAGATCCTGCTGGGCCTCGGGGGACAGACCGACGGTGCGAGCGGCGATCCGGCGGACCCCCTCGTCACGCATGTTGGCCAGCCACGTCAGTTCCTTGTCGAGCTTCTCGTAGTACTCATCGTCGGTGAAATACGCCGGCTTGATGCGGAAGAAGTTCGCAAGAGCCGCCATCGTTGCGGCGGACGGGTTGGTGCGGTTGCCGGAGCGCAGCTGAGACAGGTAGGGCGCCGACATGGTGACCCCCTCCGCCTTGAGCGCGCCGATCACTTCCGCAGACGTATGCGGGCCGCGACCCGGCGGGTAGACCGTGTCGAAAAGGCGGTTCAATCGCGCAGCGAACGTCGTGCTCATTGTAAAGACCTCCACAGGTGGACATCGCTTCATATCCGTGGCCGTATTTGCTAGTCATCGTAGCGAGAGTTGTGGCAACAACCAAGTGCAAACGCCTGGCAAATTGACGCCCATACTCTCAGGTTTCTCGGCCCGCGCCGCCGCCGAGGCCCTGATCAGGGCATCCTGGTCTATTGCAAGCGCAGGACAATAGTGCATCGGACCGAAAAAGCCGGGTCCGCTGGCGTACCGCCGAAACGCTGCCATCCGGGGGTGGCAGCCGAAACGCGAGCGTTACCCGGCAACCGTTCCTGAGCGTCTCCTGTGCTCAGCCTATATTTGCTGCCGCAAAATCCGCCTACGCGATCCGAATCATCATGACAGCCGCGGCGGGGCTCGGGGGGTCTACCGACGCGGCTACCGGCGCAGATGGTGCCGTCCCCGCCCATCGGAATCCGTCACGGGTCCACGACCGCGCCGGAGGCGGTGCTGGTCAGAGCCGTGCGGGCGCGTCAGGGGTTGCGATGAATTCAGGCGGTGATTGCCACAGCTCTCGTGGCGACCGGATCAGGGTGTTTGTGATGGTCAACACACGAACGCGGTAGGGCGTGTCCTGTCCTGAGAACGAAAAAACGAACAGCCGCGTTTCCTGAGAAACACCTAGGGGCCCGGGCGTTCAGGCCGCCAGGAGCATCGCCAGGATCGCAGTGTCCGGATGGCTGATCGGGTCGACACCGACGCGGCTCACCATCGACGTCACCGTGCCGTCGGATTCCGCTTCCACCCATGCGGCCCGATGTTCGAGACCCAGGTGCGGCAGCCCGGGCAGCAGTACGCAGCCCGAGGCCGCGCCGCTGCACTCGGGCAGCGACGGGGTGGTCTCCGACGGCGGATGCAACATCATCAGCGCCGGCGGGTTCTGATCGGCGAAATGGCCTGGCGCAATGGCGGCGTCGCCCACGACGGTGCCTTCAGCGAGCACCAGTCCGACGGTGCCGGGCGCGGGAGTCTCCGGCAGTTCCTCGCGCACGCCGAAAATGGTTGTCGTGGAAAGCAACCCCGGCCACGAGGCAACGCGGACGGCGACCATGAGCAGTTGCGCCCACTCCTTGGTGGAATCAGGCCAGCGGCCGGACACCACGAAACCCTTGAGGGCGCCCCCGGAATGAAACGGAGCGAGTTCGATTGCCCGCCCTGACCCTGACTCCATCTGCCCTCCGCGACTACTCGGTTCGGACTCGTTGCAAACGACACAGCTGCGGGTCGGTTCAGACAGGATGAGCTACAACCCCATTGGCACGCAAGAGCATCCGAGTGCTAACGCGCAGGTGAACAGGCTCCGACGAAGTCGGGGCGCCACGCGTGTGCGCGACGCCCCGGCGGGTGGCTCATGTCAGGTGAGCATCAGGCAGGCGGGTACACGCCCATCTGCTTGCCCTTGTCGGTCTGCCAGAAGATGTCGGAGATCTCGTCGATGGTGGCGAGCAGCTTCTCGGCGACCGCGGCGTCGAGCGACTTCTTCACGTCACCGGCACCGTGGACACCTTCCCAGAAGAGCTGGTGCAGGTTCGGGAACTGCTCGAAGTGGTCCTTGGTGAAGAAGTCGGCCCACAGCACCATCAGGTGATGCTTGACCTCTTCGGCCTGACGCTCCTTGATGATGATGGCGCGTGCCTTGAAGTGCTCGTCATCGGTGTCGTGGTACTTCTGGATGGTCTTCAGGCAGGAAAGCGCCTCGATCTTGGCCTGCGCGGGGTCGTAGACGCCGCAGTACAGGTCGCAGTGCGCGTGGGCGGGAGTGGCGTTGGCAAAAAGTCGATGCAGCATGGCCTTAACCTACCCTTAGCGGCGCGACGCGAAAACCTACACTCCCCTTGTGATCCGGCGGAAATCTCGGCTGCACTGGCCGCTGCGGCGGTTCCTCGTCGTCGAGGACTCGATGCTGCCCACACTGGCCCCCGGCGACGGTGTCCTCGCAGTGCGAGGGGGAGCGGTGCGCGGCGATCAATTGCGGGTGTTCCCGGATCCGCGGTTGCCGTCGCGTTGGTTGATCAAGCGTGTCGGAGCGGTACAGGGCTCTGGACGTGAGGCGACCTTCGAAGCGCGTTCGGACAATGCCGCCGCACCCGGGGTGGTCGATTCCCGACGGTTCGGGGTGGTGCCGGCGGCGGGTTCGTATCGCGTCGTGTGGACGGTCCGGGGCAGCCGGAGCCGCTAGGTCAAGACGATCAGAACCAGAACCGCGAGCAGAATGAGTGCGATGACGCCCGCGCGCAACGCGGCCAGCAGATACGAGCGGTTGTACACCGACGACGGCGAGTACCAGTGCGGCGGTTGGCCGGCAGACTGCGGTCCGATCGGATGTGCCGCCATCACAGACACCTGACCTGCACCGTCATGATCGTCCCCCCAGTGAGATGAATCACAGCAAAAGACCTGTGAGCGCGATCATAACCCCGTTTCGTACCACGACAAAAATCGAGCCGACCGGCCCTTTCCGGCGGGCGTTCGCCAAGGCTGTTGATCACGGCCAGATCACGATCACTTCTATCCACAATCGCCGCCGCTACCGGAGTCGTATCCCGTGCACACACCCTGTGCGCCTCCTGAAGGGGCTGTGGATAAAGCTGTGGAAACTGTGGATAGCGTGCGATAGCTGCCCTGCACTGACGATCGGGGATGGCTGAGCGCGGCCCCGGCGTGACAGGATTGTCGGTATGGACGACTCGGCGATCCCCCAGGCAGACGTCCCCGGGCTTCCCACCGAATTCGGGGCGGACGCGGTTCTGCTCGATGTACGCGAAGACGACGAATGGCAGCGTGGGCACGCCCCCGGCGCCCAACACATCCCGATGGGTGACGTCCCGGCACGGATCCACGAGATCGACGTCGACAAGACGCTGTATGTGATCTGCCACGCCGGCGGCCGGTCGCAACGGGTGGCGCAATACCTGCAGCGCAACGGCTACGAGCCGATCAACGTCGACGGAGGCATGCTGGCGTGGAACGGTGCGGGCCGCCCAGTCGTCACCGACGACGGCAGCCCCGGCACCGTTTGACCCCGAACCCCGACACCGAACCCCCCGTTAGGCTGGTCCGGTGATCCAGGTGTGTTCGGTGTGCGGCACCCGCTGGAACGTGCGCGACAAACAACGCCAGTGGTGCCCGCGCTGCCAAGGTGCGCTGCTGCCGCCCTCGGCGCCCGCGCAGGCCGGCGCCCATCCGTCACCGGCCGACCCGGGCTGGCACCGGCCGCCCGGCGATGCACCGGGTCCGCACCGGCTGCCCACCGGCTACCGGTGGATCGCGGTTCGACCCGGTGCCGCACCGTCACCGCACCGGCAGCGTCGACCGCTCGGCCCGACGCCGCGCTACGCGGCGATCCCGCGATGGGGATTGTTCGATCAGATCGCCCCGTCGACGACGACGACCGAACCGGAGCGTCGGGGACTGTCCGCCACCGCGGTCCGGCTGACGCTCTACACGGCCGGGGGTGTGATGCTCGCGGCCGCGCTGATCCACGCCATCCGCTACCTGCTGCTGGTGATCAACCGCACCACCCTGCTGCCACCCGTGGTGGCATGGACGGCGGTGTGGCTGGGCGTGCTGCTCAGTGTCGCGGTGCTGTTCGCCGTCATCGGCGCCGCGGTGGTGATGACGGGGTGGCTGATCCGGCGGCGTGCGGCCGTCTACGCCCACCGGGGCCACGAGGACCCACGATCCTCCAGAGCGTTGTGGGCAGGCTGCCTGATACCGCTGGTGAACTTGGTGTGGGCGCCGGTGTTCGTGATCGAGACGGCCACGGCCGAGGACTCCTACACCCGGATGCGGAAACCGATCCTGGTGTGGTGGGTGCTGTGGGTGCTGTGCACCGGGGTGTCGATCTTCGCGATCGCCACCAGTTTCACCACCGACGCCCAGGGCATCGCCGACAACACCGTCACCGTGACATTCGCCTACCTGTTGGGGGCGGCCACGGTCGCCGCGCTGGCGCGGGTGTACTTCGGGTTCGAGCGCAAACCGGTGGAACGTCCGGCGCATCGCTGGGTGATGGTCGCCGCTGAACCCGCTGACCTGGGGCGTCGCAAGAAATCCGAGGCTGCGGTTGAGCCGAACGGCCAGGAGCCTGCAGCATAGCCCTATGAGGTCGGGCGACGAGGCGTACCCGGAAGTCCACGGGGAAGTGCAGGATCGCCACCCCTTCGTCGTCGCACATCGAGGCGCGTCCGCAGACCGGCCCGAGCACACGCTGGCGGCTTACGACCTGGCACTGCAAGAAGGTGCCGACGGGGTGGAATGCGATGTCCGGCTGACTCAGGACGGGCACCTGGTCTGTGTGCACGACCGGCGGATCGACCGGACCTCCAGCGGCACCGGCCTGGTCAGCGAGATGACCCTGGCGCAGCTGCGCAAGCTCGAATACGGGTCGTGGCACGGGAGTTGGCGCCCTGACGGCAGCCTGGGCGACACCGGGCTGCTGACTCTCGAGGACCTGGTCAGCCTGGTGCTGGACTGGAACCGCCCGGTGAAGCTGTTCATCGAGACCAAGCACCCGGTGCGCTACGGCGCGCTGGTGGAGAGCAAGGTGCTGGCGCTGCTGCACCGATACGGCATCGCGGCCCCGGCATCGGCGGACCGGTCCCGTGCGGTGGTGATGTCGTTCTCGGCGGCGGCGGTCTGGCGGATCCGGCGCGCGGCACCGCTGCTGCCCACCGTGCTGCTGGGCGAGACATCTCGGTACCTGGGCGGGAGTGCGGCCACGACGGTCGGCGCCACCGCGGTAGGACCGTCCATCACCACCTTGCGGGAGCATCCCGAACTGGTGGACCGGGCGGCGGCGCAGGGTCGCGCGTTGTACTGCTGGACCGTCGACCACTACGAGGACGTCGGTTTCTGCCGCGACGTCGGCGTGGCCTGGATCGCGACCAACCACCCCGGTCGCACCAAGTCCTGGTTGCAGGACGGGCTGACCGGGGCGGGCCGGGACTAGCTACAGGGTGCCGCCGGCGGCAGCGGGCGCGGTGGCGTCGGCGCCGCCGTGGGTCATCTCACGGGCGACGAAATCCTCGAGGTGGAACAGGTTGTCGCCGGCGCGGTCGGCGATGCGCAGCAGGGTGGTCATCGAGGCGACCTCTTCGACCTGCTCCTTGAGGAACCACTGCATGAACTGCTCGCCCAGGTAGTCGCCTTCGTCGCGGGCCACCGCGGCCAGCGTGGTGATCTGCTCGGTGACGGTCCGTTCCTGGTCCAGAGCCAGCTCCAGCGCGGCACGCGGTGAGGTGAACTCGTTGCGCACGGCGTCGACGCCGGGGATCTCGGCATGAATGCCGCGGTCCAGCAGGTAGCGCACCAGCATCATGGCGTGATTGCGTTCCTCGACCGCCTGCCGGTAGAAGTGCTTGGCCAGTTGAGGCAGGTCGGCGTCATCGAAGTACACCGCGACCGCGATGTATTGCTGCGAAGCGGTGAACTCGTTACGGATCTGGTCGGAGAGCAGGCCGTTGAATTTCGTGTGCTGCGCGTCGGTACGAGTCATGCCCGTGAAGATATCGCAGGTCAGAGACATTTTCATCCAAGGTGGACCTTACCGATGAAAGGCTTTCCTAAGTTATCCGGACCTAAGTCGGTGATCTGCTTCACACTCTCGGGTGTGTTTGCCAGCGGCCGCGTGTCACGGCTGGGCGTCCAGAGCCGACTGTGGTACCGGCGCATCCGTGGCCAGCGCGTCGAACAGTTCCGTCGCCGCCGTCTCATCCCAGATCACCACGTCACCGGAGCCGTTGGAGGTGTACTCACCGATCGGGACGGTCAGTGTGGTGGTGTCACCGCGCAGCGCCCAGCCGAGCCGGGCCAGGCTCCAGAGGTTGTCCTCCTCGCCGACGGTCAGGGCATCGACCGCTGCATGCGGCACGCTGTACCACCGCCACGGGTTCAGCCAGACCGCCGGACTGGCGGCGCGTTGCAGCAACGCAGACATGAACTGGCGCTGGTTGGCCATCCGGTCCAGGTCCGCGCGGGCGGTGGCGCGACTGCGGACGAAGCCCAGCGCCTGCGCGCCGCCGAGCTGCTGGCAGCCCGCGGGCAGCTCGATACCGGCCAGCGGATCGCTGATCGGTTCGGTGGGGCAGACCGTCACCTCACCGAGGGCGTCGACCACCGCGGCGAACCCGTCGAATCCGACTTCGGCGTAGTGGTCCAGATGCAGTCCGGTGGCCTGCTCCACGGTCTGCGCCAGCAGCTGCGGCCCGCCGAGTGAGAACGCCGCGTTGATCTTGTCGCTGCCGTAACCCGGTATCGGCACGTAGGAGTCGCGGGGTAGCGAGACCATGGTGGTCGGTGCGCTGGAGCCCAGCCCCGGCACGTGCACCACCATGATGGTGTCCGTTCGGCCGTTGCCCAGGTCGCCCCCGGTGGCCAGCTCGGCCTGCTGTTCGGGGGACAGATCGGCCCGGCTGTCCGAGCCCACCAGCAGCCAGTTGGTGCCCCGTGCCGCGTCGGGCCGGTCGGCGTAGTCGGTCAGCGCCGGGATCCGGTGCAGCGACGTGTCGACCCAGAATCCGATGCCGATGACCGTGATGACGGCCACCAGCACCAGCGCCAGGAGCAGCCGCAGGATCGGCACCCGCCGGCGCCGGGTGGGTTTGGGCGCGGGGGCCGGTGGTCGAGGGGGAGCCGGCGGCGCCTGTCGCGGGGGAGCCGGGGGCCGCGGCCGCGGAGGTGGCGGCGGGCGCCGCTGCGGGGGCATCTGAGGCGGTGGCGGCGGAGGCATCTGGGGTGGTGGCCGGTAGGTGGGATCGCGGCGGATCACCTGGGACGGCTCGCGTGGCGGCGTCGGGAGCTGCTGGGGATGCGGCCGACGCGGCATCCGCGGGTCGGCGTTCGGCTGAGGCGCGGGCCTTCGCCGGTCGTCGTTCACCAGGTCAATTTACGCGGTCCGGTTGCAGCCACCCCAGATGCTGGGCCAGCAGCGCATACCCGACGAATGCGACGGTGTCGATCACCCCGTGGGCGATGATCAGCGGCCACAGCCGGCCCCAGCGCCGGTAGGCGTAGCCGAACACCAGGCCCATCACGAAGTTGCCCGCGCCGGCGCCGAAGCCTTGGTAGAGGTGGTAGGCGCCGCGCAACACGCTGGACCACACCACCGCCTTGACCGGGTTGATGCCGAGCTGGTCGAAACGGGTCAGCAGATAGCCCACCACGATCACTTCTTCGGCCCAGCCGTTGGCGAAGGCCGCGGCCACCAGCACCGGGACGCGCCACCAGGTGTCGCTGAGTTCGGTGGGCACCACCTCGGCGCTGACGCCGATGGCCCGCGCGATCAGGTACAGCCCCAGGCCCGGTATCCCGATCAAGGCGGCCAGGCCCAGCCCGCCCAGCAGGTCGGGACGCAGCCGGAAGCGGCCGATTCCGATGCGCGGCAAGCTGAAACCGTTGCGCCACAACAGGTATACGGCCAGTGCGCCCCAGGCGACCAGCTGGGCCACCCCCGCGAGATTGAGCGCGAGGTCGATCAGGTCGAAGTACGAGCGGCGCGGGTTGAGCGCGACGGACTGATCGGCCAGGCCGCGCAGGACGAAGTCGGTCAGCCGCAGGGTGGCGGTGACGGCGCTGAGCCCGAATGTCACCGCCAACACGACGGCGATCTCGATCTTGAGCGCCCGGCGCTCGGGCGGCGTCAGCGGTGTGGCGCCGGCGGCCGTCAGCTCATCGGGTTCGGTCACTCCGCAACGGTAACCGCGGTGGCTCAGGGCTGGCGCGCGCGCAATCCGTTGACGAACGGGCAGCCCATCAGCACGCGGATCGCCTGGCTCAGACCGTTGACGTCGTCGACCGGTTTGGGAAACGGCAGGCGCACGTCGTGGTCACCGTCGTCGCCCTCGACGCGCAGCCGGACCCCGTACCGATCCAGCCCCAGTGGGCGCACCCGGCCGCGCCGCAGCGTGCCGGGAAGTCTGGAGGCCAGCCGCGCGACCACGTCCCGGTGGTCGTTGTCGATGTGACGCAGCCAGCATGTCTCCATCACGCAGAACGGGTCCGGGTCGGCCTCGAGCAGGGCTCCGACACCCACGGACTCGGCGCCGGTGGAGTCGGCCACCACCACCGACTCGACCTCGAGGCGTAGCAGGGTGAACTCCGAACCGACCTGCAGCAGAACGGGATTCGGGTCCTCGGCGGCGATCAGATCCAGGGTCTCGCGAACGGCGGATTCCGGTACGCGCCGCAGGCGGCCGCGGATCCACACCAGCGAACGGACCGGTTCGCGCAACGGCAGCGGCGCGTAGTCCGTCAACTCGAGTACCGCCTGCACACCGGTCATCCCCGCGTGCAGCACAGTGGCTGCGGCGGCGCTGTGGATGGGCACGATGGTGGCGAAGGAGCCGTCGGCCAGTAGGTGGTGCACCGGGGTGGACTCCGGTTCGACGCCTTCGAGTGCCAGTAGCGCGCTGCCTGCGCGCACGCAGGCGCTCCTGATGCGTTCGGCGGTCGATGGGCCGGTGGACCCGGGAATCGAAGCCACTGTCATCGGATAACCTTCCGCAAGCCGCTGAGAATCAAACTGAGGTAAGCCTAACTTAACTAGCGTTGCGGAGGTCGCGCAAGAGCTACCCGATAGGGTCTGGGTGTGACCGGCATCGCGTATCTGGGTCCGCGCGGGACCTTTTCGCAAGCGGCGTTGCACCAGATGACGGAGGCCGGCCTGGTCCCGGGCCACCCTGCGGTGGAGGCGTTGCCCACCGACAGCACCCCGGCCGCGCTGGAAGCGGTGCGCCGCGGGGACGCGGTCTACGCGTGTGTGCCCATCGAGAACTCCATCGAGGGCTCGGTGCTGCCTACCCTGGATTCCCTGGCCATCGGCTCACCGCTTCAGGTCTACGCCGAACTCACCCTCGACGTCGCGTTCAGCATCGTCGTGGCACCGGGTACCGCAGCGGCCGGGGTGAGCACTGTCGCCGCGTTCCCCGTCGCGGCCGCGCAGGTGCGGCGCTGGCTGTCCGAGAACCTGCCACAGGCCACCGTCGTACCCGCGATCTCCAACGCCGGTGCCGCCGAGGACGTCGTGGCAGGCCGCGCCCAGGCGGGCGTCAGCACGGCGCTGGCCGCGCAGTTGTACGAGTTGCCCACCCTGGCCGACGGGGTGGTCGACGAGCCGAACGCGCGCACCCGTTTTGTTCTGGTGGGCCGGCCCGGCCGCCCGCCCGCACGCACCGGCGCCGACCGCACCTCGGTGGTACTTCGCCTCGAGAACGTGCCAGGGGCGCTGGTCAGCGCGCTGATGGAGTTCGGTATCCGCGACATCGATCTGACCCGGATCGAGTCCCGGCCCACCCGCGTCGAACTCGGCACGTACGTGTTCTTCCTCGATTGTGTCGGACACATCGAAGATTCCGCGGTCGCCGAGGCACTCACCGCGCTGCACCGACGTTGTGCCGATGTGCGATATCTCGGATCTTGGCCGACGGACTCGGCCGCAGGTGCGCTGCCCCCTGAACTCGATGAGGCGACTCACTGGCTCGAACAGCTCCGGCAGGGGCAGCGGTCATGAGTGGACGACTGATACTGCTTCGGCACGGACAGACCTACGGCAACGTCGAAAAACGCCTCGACACCCGGCCGCCGGGAGCCGAGCTCACGCCCCTGGGCCGTGATCAGGCGAGGGCGTTCGCCCGGGGCCGCCAGCGCAAGCCGGGACTGCTCGCCCATTCGATCGCCACCCGGGCCCGGCAGACCGCCGGTGAAGCGGGGGAATTGCTGCGCGTGGCACCACACGAGTTCGAAGGTCTGCACGAGGTCCAGGTCGGTGACCTGGAGAACCGCAACGACGACGCCGCCATCGAAGAGTTCGGCCGGGTGTACCAGCAGTGGCACGAAGGTGACCTCGACGCCGCCATGCCCGGCGGCGAGAGCGCCAACGATGTACTGGCCAGATACGTGCCGGTGTTGACCGACCTACGGATGCGGTATCTGGACGATCACGAGTGGACCGATGACATCGTCGTCGTCAGCCATGGCGCCGCCATCCGATTGGTGGGCGCGGTACTGGCCGGAGTGGACGGCACATTCGCCCTCGACCATCACCTGGCCAACACGGAATCGGTGGTGCTGGCGCCGATCACCGATGGCCGGTGGAGCTGCCTGCAGTGGGGTGCGCTGACGCCGCCGTTCTATCCCGAGCCGGAGGCCGACGCCGTCGAGGAAGCGAAGACGTCCGCCGACCCCATGGGCTGAGCGCACTCGCAGCCCACGGTGTCGCAGTCGATCACGAACCCGTGGGTGATCAATTCCGGGGCCGTGCAACCGTCCTCGGTGCATTCCGTGCGCCACAACGCGTGCCGGATGAGCGTGCCGTGGCAGTGCTCATGATCTGCCCGGCAGTCCCGACATGCTTCGTTCATGTGTTCGTTCCTACCACCATCGTCCGACAAACCGGTCGTCCCACGCCTTGCGGTGGGTGTCAGGCCCAGCCGAGCTCGTGCAGACGCTCGTCGTCGATGCCGAAATGGTGCGCGACCTCGTGGATCACCGTGATCGCCACCTCGTCGACCACCTGCTCCTCGGAGTCGCACATCTGCAGCAGCGCGCCCCGGTAGATGGTGATCGTGTCCGGCAGGGAGCCGGCGTAGAACGTGTCGCGGTCGGTCAGTGCGATGCCTTCGTAGAGCCCGAGCAGATCCGGTTCCTCGAGATTGCGGTCCTCGACCAGCACCACCACGTTGTCCAGGGCTGCGGACAGCTGCGGCGGAATCAGATCGAGGGCATCGGAGACCAACTCGTCGAACCGTTGTCGGCTCATCCGTACGCTCATGCGGCTCAGGCGGGGGGTGGCGGCAACGGCTCCACGGGACCCGGCACCGGACCCACCGCCGGCGCGGCCGGAACCGGTTCGACCGGTGGCGGAACCGGGGCGGGTGGCGGCGGCAGCGGCGCAGGTGGCGGCGGCAACGGAGCCGGTGGCGGCACCACATCGGCCGGGGGCGGGACCGGCGCCTCGGGCGGCGGGGGGTTGAACGTGTTGCCGTCGGCGGGCGTCGGGGCAGGGGTCTCGGTGGACTGCCCGGGCAGGTGCTGGTTGGGGTCGCTGCGTTCGGTCGACGAATCCGACTGCGAGCCCGAGTACGAACCCGACGAGGAACCCGAGGACGACTCGTCCGGGTAGTACTCCTGGGTGGGTTCGGCGTACTCGATCGGCGGCAGGTTCAGCCGCTCGGCCGGGATGTCCGGCGGCGGCACCGGCGGCTGGCCGTTGATCAGCAGCGGACCCTTGGCGCTGTTGAGCAAGGTGGCCCAGCCACCGTTACCCAGTGTCGCGCCCACACTGCACGACACCTGGTGGCTGCCCGCGGTCCAGCTCGGCAACGAGATGGTGCTGTAGATGAGTGTCAGGGTGGTGGTGCGCAGTTCGATCGGAGCCAGGTAGGAGTCGGTCATCCGGGTGCAGGCGTCCTTGATGAAGGCGTCCTGATCGTCCTCGGACGGCAGGCCCGGGCCGGGGAACTTCTCGGCCAGGTTCAGCGAGCCGGTGACCTCCATGGCGTGGGGCGTGGCGCAGTCCACGGGGATGTCGGTGGGCTGGTTGCTGGCCGGATCGATACCCAGGCAGGTCCCCACGGGCCACACCTTGGACTGATCGATCTCGGCGACCTTGCCCTTGAACGGCAACTGCTGGTTGTCGGGCCCGGGCAGTTGCAGGCCGCACAGCATGCGGCGTTCACCGGCCTGGCGCCAGGCCTTGTCGCCGGACCACAGCATGCCGATGGTGAAGCGGCTGTTCGGGTCGAAGCGCGGACCCAGGTACCGGCGCACCGCGACCTGGCACTGTTCCTGGCTGATCTGCTGGATCCGCGCCGGTGACGGCGGGGCGGCGTCCGGTCCGTACTCCGTGCCCGGGAAGGTGCTCATGTCCACCGACTCGGCCACCTCGAAGCGGTGCTCCTCGGCGCAGTCGACCACTTCGGCGTCGTCCGGCGTGGCATTCGGCCAGTTCAGGCAGTTGCCCGGGGTGGCCTCGTTGAAGGTCTGGGTCCCGCGCGATCCCGCTATCGGGATGATGTCGGATTCCAGGTAGCCGACGAGGCCGTTGTTCGAACCGGTCAGCGGCAGCACCGTGATGATGCCGGCGATCAGGAGCCCACCGAGCGCGGTCAGCAGCAGAGCGCGACGGGTGGCGGTGGCCTGCAGTGTGCGCCGCCAGTCGAACCGCCGGGATTTGGGCTGGTCAGACGTCGCTTCCTGCGAGTCGGATAATTCGGGCATCGGATCCATTGTGACAGGCGTGTCGGGTGCTGTGACAAGTGATACGAATGTAAAGTTATGTGGTTGTGTCGCAGTGCCGGCGCGGCTACCGCCCCCTCGGCGAAGACCCCCTGGCATGGCAAAAGTAGGGTTGGCGGGCGTGATCGACCTGAAGCTGCTGCGCGACGACCCCGAGCTCGTCCGCCGTTCCCAGGCCAGTCGCGGGGAAGACCCGTCGCTGGTCGATGCGTTGCTCGACGCCGACGCGGCCCGTCGGGCCGCCATTTCCTCCGCCGACAACCTGCGCGCCGAGCAGAAGGCCGTGAGCAAGCAGGTGGGCGCCGCCTCCCCGGAGGACCGGCCCGCGGTGCTGGCCCAGGCCAAGGAGCTCGCGGCCCAGGTCAAAGCCGCCGAGGCCCAGCAGTCCGAGGCCGAGCGCGCCTTCACCGCCGCGCACATGGCGATCTCCAACGTCGTCATCGACGGTGTCCCCGCCGGCGGTGAGGACGATTTTGTCGTGCTCGACACGGTGGGCACGCCGCCGGCCATCGACAACCCCAAGGATCACCTCGAACTCGGGGAATCACTCGGCCTGCTCGACATGGAGCGCGGCGCCAAGGTGTCCGGCTCCCGCTTCTACTTCCTGACCGGCCGCGGCGCGCTGCTCCAGCTGGGCCTGTTGCAGTTGGCCGTGCGGCTGGCCACGGAAGCCGGTTTCACCCTGATGATCCCGCCGGTGCTGGTGCGCCCGGAGATCATGCGCGGCACGGGGTTTTTGGGCGCACACGCCGACGAGATCTACCGCGTGGAGGCCGACGACCTCTACCTCGTCGGTACCTCCGAGGTGCCGCTGGCGGGATATCACTCCGACGAGATCCTCGATCTGTCCGGCGGGCCCCTGCGCTACGCCGGTTGGTCGTCGTGCTTTCGCCGGGAGGCGGGCAGCTACGGCAAGGACACCCGCGGCATCATCCGGGTGCACCAGTTCGACAAGGTGGAAGCCTTCGTCTACTGCGAGCCGGGTGACGCCGAAGCCGAGCACCAGCGGCTGCTGGGCTGGCAGCGCGAGATGCTGGCCAAGATCGAGGTGCCCTACCGCGTCATCGACGTCGCCGCGGGCGATCTGGGTTCCTCGGCGGCCCGCAAGTTCGACTGCGAGGCGTGGGTGCCCACCCAGCAGACCTATCGCGAGCTGACTTCGACATCGAACTGCTCCACGTTCCAGGCCCGGCGGCTCTCGACGCGGTATCGGGACGCCAATGGCAAGCCGCAGATCGCCGCCACCCTGAACGGCACCCTGGGTACCACCCGTTGGCTGGTGGCGATCCTGGAGAACCATCAACAGCCCGACGGCAGCGTGCGTGTGCCGCCGGCCCTGGTCCCCTACGTCGGCACGGAGGTACTGGCACCATGATCGATCTCGCCTTGGACGACCTGCGCTCCTGGTTCGGTTTCGGGGTGGCGGGTAACTTCGCGGGTCATCTCGAACAGGCCGGGGAGGCGGCGGATTTCGTGAACGTTGAGCCCGGGACGGGCGAAAAAGGTGAAGCGCCGAAGGGCATCTTCCCCTGGTACGCACCCGGCACCGACAGCTTCTTGTCAGAGTTCCCGCTCTCCAACGATGCCATCGTGCTGCCGGTCAGCGACGAGCCGCTGAACCTGCAGATCGAGCCCGAGGTGGGGTTGGCCTGCCGGGTGGTCTGGGAGGGCGACACCGTGGTGACCCTGCAGCCTTTCGCCCTGGGCGCGTTCAACGATTGCTCGATCCGCCGCCCCGGCGCCCCGAAGATCAGCCACAAGAAGAACTGGGGCCCGGCATCCAAAGGTGTTGCGGCGCAGTTCTTCGACATCAGTGACTTGACTCCGGACGGGCCGACGGCCACGTTGCGCCTGGTCTGCCATCTGCGCGACGGCAACGGCGAAGAGCACGCCTACGGTGTCGACAGCCCGCTGCTGGGTTACTCGTACTACGGCGAAGTGCTGCTGGACTGGATCGTCGAGCGCCTGGCGAATCAGAAGGGCTCTCCGGAAACGCCGCTGGAAGATGTCGGCGCACTGATGGTGGCTGCCGGTCATCCCGAGAACGTGCTGATCGGTATCGGCGCCACCCGTTACACCGAATTGGGCGAATCGACGTTCCTCACACCCGGTGATCAGGCGATCGTGCGGGTCTACGACACCGAATCGGACTCGTATTCCGAACTGCGGCAGACGGTTTCGGCGGCCAGCTCCTGAAGGATATCGAGCACGGAGGCGATCGCCGGGCGCGCCGAGGCGCCTGCCCTGGTGACGGCCTCGATACGACGCGCGACGCGTACTCCGGCCAGGGGTGTGCGCGTCACCGGCCGCACCGTGGGCACATAGCGGGGTAGCAGCGCGACACCGACACCGGCGTGGACCAGCTCTTCGACCACCCGGAAGTCGTTGACCCGCTGGATGATTCGTGGAGTGACTCCGGAGATCGCGGCCAGTGAGCGCAGCACGTCGTCGACCATCAGGCCGCCTTCGACGCCGATCCAGGTCTGATCGGCCAACTGGTCCAGCGTGATCCGCTTCTCGCCGCGCAGCGGGTGCCCCGGTGGCAGCACCACGTCGAGCGGCTCCCGCAGGAGGACTCTCGCCTCGAAGCGGGGGTTCCACGGCGCGGTGTCCCGGTCGTCGCGGTGCACCACCACGACATCGTGGTCGGCCAGCTGCGCCGGGGCGTCGACGGCCGGGCGGTCGATGTCGCGGCCGGACACCTCCACCCCGATGTCGGCGGCGCGGGTGATCAGCCCGGCCAGCAGCATCGCCGCGCCGGACGGGAACATGGCGACGCGCACCAGGCCGCGCGGGGTGCTGCGGTAGGCGTCCATCTCGGCGCGCGCCCGGTCGAGTGCGGCCAGCACCTCGTCGGCGCGGTTCACCAGCACCCGGCCCGCTTCCGTGAGGCGCACCTTGCGCCCGGCCGGTTCCAGCAGTGTCACCCCCGCCTCCCGCTGCAGCGTTTTGAGCTGCTGGGACACCGCCGAGGGCGTCAGTGACATCGCCGCCGCCGCGGCGGCGACAGTGCCGCGGTCGGCGAGCTCACGCAGTAGCCGTAACCGCTCGACATCCATGTAGAAATTCTAAACATCGGCGTCAGAAACAATCGCTTGTCTGATGAATCGCCCGCTGTCCACGATGAGGCATGCCCACCCGCACCGACCTGGTCCTGCTGGCCGTCGCCGTTGTCTGGGGGTCCAGCTATCTCGCGGCCCATGAGGTTGTCGCCCCGGATGCCGTGTTCGCCTTCCTGGTACTGCGCTTCGGTGTCGCCGCGGCGGTGCTGGCCGTGGTGCTGGCGCCCCGACTCGCGCAGTTTCGCCGCGAGGAGGTGCTGCTGGGGGTGGTGTTCGGGGTGGTCCTGAGCCTGATCCTCACTCTCGAGACGCTCGGGCTGACGCTGACCTCACCGTCCAATGCGGGCCTGCTGATCTCGCTGTCCATCGTGCTGACCCCGCTGCTGAGTGGCCGGCGGCTGCCTGCGCCGTTCTATCCCGTCGCCGGGGTGGCCGTCGCCGGGGTGGCCGTCCTGAGCGGGGGCGCCTTCCACACACCCGGTGGCGGTGACGTGCTGATCCTGCTGGCCGCCGCGGCGCGGGCGGTGCACCTCAACGTGATCGACCGGCTGTCGGTGGGCCGGAGCCTGGACTCCGCGCGGTTGACGTTGGTGCAGCTGGTCGTGGCGCTGGGCGTGTTCGCGATGCTGGCTCCCGTCGGACGTGGTGTCGGCGCCGTCGCCGTCGAGTTGGACACCCGCGGATGGCTGCTGACGGTGTATCTCGCCCTCGGGTGCACGGTGTTCGCCTTCCTGGCGCAGATGTGGGCGGTGCGGCAGACGTCGTCCTCGCGGGTGGGTCTGCTGCTGGGCACCGAGCCGTTGTGGGCCGCCGCGATCGGGGTGCTGGTGGGCGGGGATCCCGTGACGGTGGCCGGGATTGTCGGGGCCGCGCTCATCCTGGCCGGCATCAATTGGGCGCGAATCGTCGAATCGCGCCCGGCTGCTCCTACACTGCAGCCATGGCAGGCGTGACGACCGTGGCTCAGCTGTGGCGGTTCCCGGTGAAGTCGATGGGCGGCAGCCAGGTCCAGCAGTTGCGCATCGATCGGCGCGGTGGCCATGCCGACCGGCTCTGGGCGGTGCGCGATCTGGAGAACGACATCACCGCCTCGGCGCGACGGATCCCGGCGCTGCTCGGGTGCACCGCGCGCTATGCCACCGAGCCCGGCCCCGACGCCGGTCCCGGCAACGTGCCGGAGGTGCTGATCACCTTCCCCGGCGGCGACGACGTGTCCAGCAGTGACCCGCAGGTGCATGCCCGGTTGTCCGAGCTGGTGAGCCGCGACGTGCGGTTGACGGCGCTGGCACCCCTGGACGACACCAGCGCGCACCGGCTCTCGGTGCGCCAGAGCAAGGCCAATTTCGCCGCCGAGGAGGTGCGTCGCGATTTCGGCCTGGACGCCACCGAGGCGCTGCCGGACACCTCCGTCTTCACCACCAAACAGATCTTGACCTTGGCGCGGTTCTCCACTCCGCCAGGCACATTCGTGGATCTGAGTGCCATTCACCTGATGAGCACCACCAGCCTGGCGTCGCTGTCACCGGACGGCTACGACGTGCGCCGGTTCCGGCCCAATGTGGTGGTCACGGTGGACGACCCCGAGGCCGACTTCCCCGAAACCGCGTGGGTGGGGGCGACGGTCGAGATCGGCACGGCGCGTTTGCGTATCACCGTTCCCACCATCCGCTGTGTGGTGCCCACCCGGCCGCAGCCCGGCCTGGAACTGGACCGCACCCTCACCCGCAGGCTGGCCGAGCGCACCGACCGTTTCCTGGGCGTGTACGCCGACGTGACCGGAGCCGGCCTGCTGCGTGTCGGCGACGACGTTGCCGTCCGGATGCCCGCGCCACCCGGAGCGGTGCGCAGCGCAGCGGCTGCTACGGGCAAACTCCTTGTGCGCCAGGTGCAGAAGGTGATCGAGAAGACTCTGCTCCGCGAGGGCGGTTAGCGCTCTAACGCTGCAGCAGCTCATCGAGCACGGTCAGAAACTCCTGCGGCCGCGCCGGGGTGAAGGCGGGACGCAATTTGAGGCCCGGCACATCGAGAGTCACCAGGGTGTTCTTCAACGGGCGTTGCAGGTCCAGCGGCAACCAGCGCCGGAGATCGGAGCTACCCCAGATCCGGAACCGCTGCACGAACATGCCGAGATCCTCGGCTTCGTAGCCGCGCACCGATCGCAACGGAATCACTTTCGAGGTGCCGGAGGGAAAGTGGTAACGGCGCAACGTGATGGCCGAGCGGTCCAGCTGGACCATGCCGTCGTCGTAGTACTGCTGGGGCGGTGCGGTCACAGCTTCCGGCTCCGCAACTCGTGGCCCCTGGTGGTCAGGCACCGGCCGCTGTCGAGGTTCCACTGCCACCCGTGGAGGTTGCAGGTCAGTGTATTGCCTTCCACCACACCGAACTTCGAGAGGTCGGCCTTCAGGTGCGGGCACCGGCGCTGCACTTCATAGCCGTCGACGGTGATGGACGCCGAATCGTCGTGGGCCTCGGCGAACCAGCCGTCGGCATAGGCGATCCGCTCGTCGGTGAGGCATTTGAAGAAGGTGTAGAGGTATTCGTTGTAGCCGCCCACCCGCCAGGCGCGGAACCGGGTGGACAAGAAGATGGTGTTCACCCAGTCGGGCTCGCGATCGCGCAACACGGTGCGCACCAGCTCCGGGGCGATCTCGAAACCGTAGCGGAACTTCTCATCCGGAATGGCTTCGCGTACCGCACGTTTGGGAAAGTCCAGCACCACAGTCTCCGCGCCGAGACGCAATTCCACCGGGTAGCCGATCCCGTCGCAGATCTGATCGGTCTGGATCATGATCGGCTCGAAGACCTCACGCAGCGGCTCGAGCAGCGACTCGCCGGAGGCCGGCGCCCAGCGGGCCTTCTCCGCGGCCAGCACGGGCGCCATCCGTTCGGCGTAGTCGGCGATATAGGCCGCCTTGCCGGTGGTGAAGATGGCCTCGACGTCGTCGACCGGCAGCGGGTGCGTGAGCGAGACAAGCTCCGAGCCGGCGAAATCCGCCCGCGTGCCCGGGATCATCAGCAACCCACGATCGTGGCCGTGGGTGCGCATCTGCTCCAGGAAGACCATCTGGTCGGGGAAGATGTTGGCCGGGTCGCCGTGGTCGTCGTTGAGGAAACGCAGGTCGTCATCGAGGAAGCACGGCGGCCCCGCCGACGGGACCACCCAGGTGGCACCCACCTGCGCGATGTACTGGCGGCAGCGGTCCATCTGGCGTTGGCGTTTCTGGGTGCCGAAGGCGGCTTTGGCGCGCTCGGGCATGTCGTAGACCATCGGGTACCAGATGGCGCCGGAGAACTGCAGCATGTGCACGTCGATGTGACCGAATTGCACGTCGAGAGCCTCGAGATCTACGGGGCGGGCGTCGTTCATGTTGAACGCCACTGTCTCGCCGTCGGAGACCACCAGCCCGGAGTCGCCGATCGGTCCGTCGGCGGGGGCACGCAAGGCGATGATCATCACGTCGAGGTCGCCCTTGGGTCCGCTGACGCGGTGCTTCGTCGAGTCGGTGGTTTCGAAGAAGCGGTGGAACCCGAGCGCTTCCAACTCCCGGCGCAGATCCGGCACCGGGTAATCGGGCAGCAGCACCGTGGCGTCCTTGTTGACGTGGCGGCGGAGGTTCTCCGGATCGAAGTGATCCTTGTGCAGGTGGGAGACGTAGAGGTAGTCGCAGTCCCCGAGGGAGTCCCAGTCCAGCCGGCTGTTGTCGGGGAACGGGAACCACGACCCGAAGTAGGCGGGGTTGACCCACGGGTCACACAAGATGGTGCCCGCGTGCGTCTCAATCAGAAAGCCGGCGTGACCGACGCTGGTGACCTGCACAAAAACCTCTCTGGTAAGAACCGGAGCCCCGCCGAAAAGCGCTGCGAAGGCAACGAGGCACCGTCCCGAGCTTAGCTGTCGCCGGGGTTGCGAGCCGCACGCCGGAGGGCCCCGGTATCGGGGACCAAAGACCGTCGAATTCGCGGCGTCGCCGCAGGGCGATAGGCTCGACAGTTGTGGAACCGGTATATGGCACCGTCATCCAGCTTGCGCGGCTCACCTGGAAGCTGCAGGGGCTGAAGTTCACGGTGACCGGGGTCGAGAACCTGCCCCGCACCGGGGGCGCGGTCATTGCGATCAACCACACCAGTTACTTCGACTTCACCTTCGCCGGCCTGCCCGCCTACCGGCAGGGGCTGGGCCGCAAGGTGCGGTTCATGGCGAAGCGGGAAGTCTTCGACCACAAGATCACCGGACCCATCATGCGCAGCCTGCGGCACATCGAGGTGGACCGCGCCGCGGGCGCCGAATCGTTCGACGAGGCCTGCAAGCGGCTCAAGGACGGGGAGTTCGTCGGCGTCTATCCCGAGGCGACCATCAGCCGCAGCTTCGAGATCAAAGAGTTCAAATCCGGCGCCGCACGCATGGCCATCGCGGCCGACGTCCCGATCGTGCCGCACATCGTGTGGGGCGCTCAGCGCATCTGGACCAAGGACCACCCGAAGAAGATGTGGCGGCCCAAGGTGCCCATCACCATCGCCGTCGGCGAACCGATCCAGCCCACCCTGCCGGCTGCCGAGCTCACCGAACTGCTGCATCACCGGATGCAGCACCTGCTCGAGCACGTGCAGGAGAGTTACGGTCCGCACCCGCCCGGTGAGTTCTGGGTGCCGCACCGGCTCGGTGGCGGCGCCCCCTCGCTGGCCGAGGCGGCGCGGTTGGACGCGGAGGAGGCCGCCCGGCGTGCGCAGGCCAGAGTCGAACGGCCCGGTGCGGGGTAGGCGTGCATGGAGCCGGTTTTCCGAACACTCGAGATCACGGCTGAAACCCTCGTCAGAGTCACCGGCACCGCGATCACCTACGAACGACTGGACAACATCCCGACGGTGGGTGGGGCAGTGGTGGCAATCAACCACACCAGCTACCTCGACTGGCTGCCCGCCGCGCTGGCGGCCAAGCGCCGCGGTCGGCGGATGCGTTTCATGATCAAGGCCGAGATGCAGCGGGTGAGGCTGGTCAACTACCTGATCAAGCACACCAGAACCATCCCGGTGGACCGCCGCGCCGGGGCCGAGGCCTATGCCGTCGCCGTGCAGCGGCTGCGGGAAGGCGAACTGGTGGGCGTGTATCCCGAGGCCACCATCAGCCGCAGTTTCGAGCTCAAGGGCTTCAAGACCGGCGCGGCGCGGATGGCGCTGGAGGCGCAGGTGCCCGTCGTCCCCCTGATCGTGTGGGGGGCGCAGCGCATCTGGACGAAGGATCATCCGAAGCACCTGGGCCGCAACAAGATTCCCATCACGGTCAACGTCGGCCCGGCGATCCCGCCGGCCGGCAGCCCGGCAGAGTTGGATACGGCCATCCGTGCGGGGATGTCCGCAGTGTTGGATCAGGTGCAACAGCACTACCCACGGTCGCGCGGCGCCTACTGGCAGCCGAAGCGGCTCGGCGGGACAGCCCCGACCCTCGAGGAGGCGACATTGCTCGACCAGGCCGAGCTCGCCGAGCGCGCCCGCAGGCAGGCGGAACGAGGTTGACCGACACGAAACCGCCCGCGCTGATCGCCACCGACGTCGACGGAACCCTGCTCGACGACGACGAGAACGTCACCCCGCGCACCCGGGACGCGGTGCGCGCCGCGGTGGACGCGGGGACGACGTTCATCCTCGCCACCGGCAGACCGCCGCGCTGGATCCATCCCGTGGTGGACGCGCTGGGCTTCGCGCCGATGTCGGTGTGCGCCAACGGCGCCGTGCTCTACGACCCGGCCACCGACCGGATCCTATCCGCACGAACGTTGTCGGCGGACATTCTCACGGTGCTGGCGGAGATCGCGATGCGCGTCATCCCGGGAGCGGGGCTGGCCGTGGAGCGGGTGGGTAACAGCGCACACGACGCCGCCACCCCGCAGTTCGTCAGCTCGCCGGGTTACGAGCACGCCTGGCTGAACCCGGACAACACCGAGGTGTCGATCGAGGACCTGTTGTCCGCGCCGGCGGTCAAGCTGCTGATTCGCAAAGCGGGCGCGCGCAGTGCGGACATGGCTGCCGAGCTGGAGAAGCACATCGGCATCGAAGGCGATATCACCTACAGCACCAACAACGGACTCATCGAGATCGTGCCGCTGGGCATCAGCAAGGCCACCGGTGTGGAGGAAGTGGCCAAGCCGCTCGGCATCGGCGCCGAAGAGATCGTCACCTTCGGCGACATGCCCAACGACGTCCCGATGCTGCGGTGGGCCGGCCACGGGGTGGCGATGGGCAACGCGCACCCCGAGGCGGTGGAAGCCGCCGACGAGGTGACGGCGCGTAATTCCGAGGACGGGCTGGCGCAGGTGCTCGAACGTTTCTGGAACTGACGCCCGGGGCAGCTAGTCCAGGGTGATCGGGGTGAAGCGCTCGAGCTGCACGGGCGGGCCGTCGGGCCCCAGCGGGGGTAGTTCCTGGGCCACCCCGTCGACCACGCGGGTCACCAGCCCGGTTTCCCGGTCGAAGTTCAGGGTGCCGTGCTGGAAGTTCTGCTTGATCCACTGCGGTTCGTGGATCTCGCCGCTGGTGGGCAGTCCGAGCAGGCCACGTTCGTAGCCGAGGGCGGCCCAGGCGTCGTAGATGGCGCCGCCCACGGGTTGCGCGCCGCTGTCCGGTGACCAGTAGATGGCGCCCCGTGCGAAGGTGACGTAGCGGGCATTGCCGGTGGCGGTGGCTTCGGGACCGCGGGGTGCGCCCAGCAGGCTGGTGTCGCCGCCCATCCGCTTCCACTTGGTGTGGATGGCGCCGCCGCGTAGCCGGTCCTCGAGGGTGATGGGGCCGACGGGTTCGTTGAACCGGGCGGCGATGTCGCGGATCTGGTCCATCGCGGCGTAGGCGGCGTCGCCGGGGCACTCGGTGTTGCCGACGTCACGGTGGGTGAAGATGGTCGGCAGCGTGGGCGTGGTGCCGCGGGGGAAGTGGGTGTAGGCCCCGCCGGCGGACGTCAGTTGCAGGAAGCCCTTGGGGTCGACGTTGTCGAGCCCGAGCCGCCAGCCGAGCAGGCGCCCGGTGGTGCGGATCTGGATGTCGGTGGGCGGGGTCACCTGGAAGTCGCCGATCATCGCCACACCCCAGGTGTCGGTGTTGAAGCCGCCCGTGTGGCCGCCCTCGACGGGCCGGTCCATCCCGCCTGCGCGGCCCTCGAACACCTGCCCGTACTTGTCCACCAGCGCGTTGTAGGCGATGTCGCACCAGCCCAGGGTGCGGGTGTGGTAGGCGTAGGCCGCCCGCACGATCGCCGCGGAGTCCTGCGGGGCGTAGTCGTTGCTGCCCGCCGTGTGGTGCACGACGGCCGCGCGGACACCTTTGTCGTAGCGCGGGCCGCCGCATTTCATCGACTCGTCGGCACCCCACTGTGCGCGGCTGATGACGCTGGGCGGCTGTCCCGGCGCCAGCACGCCCGTGGGTGCGGTGAACTGCAGATCGGCCGGTGCCTGCGGCGGGGTGATCAGGATCGCCGACATGTTCTGGGCCAGCGACCGTTCGGTGCTGGCGGGGCGGTAACCCAACTCGGGGCCGTCGTCCGCGGGGGGTGCGGTGGTCACGGGTGCGCCGGGCGGGCGGGTCACCGAGATCTGCACGGCGTTGGTGAGGCCGACGAACACCGGGTCGGTACCGCGCAGACCGGTGTCGTCCGGATTGGTCTGCAAGGCCTCGGCGTCGTACCAGGGGCCCCACTTGCCGTCACCGTGTTTGGCGCGCACCTTGACTTCGGTTCCGGTCAGGTCGTCGCCGGTGAGCGCCACCATCGAGAACGGGGCGTCTTGGGTGATCTCCCGGACGGTCTCGCCACCGCCGAGGCCGGCCAGGGGTTCTTCGACCAGCCGGGTGTCGGCGGCCTGCGGTACATCCACGCCGGGCGGAACACCGTCGATGGCCCACGGCACCAGGACCACCGACGCCGCGATGGCGGTGAGTAGCAGCAGTGGTGCGGGACGACGACGCGGCACGGCCCGATGTTACGTATGCGCTAGTTGTTACTGATGTTTCGACACGGCATTAATGGGAAGCGTGTGAAATTTGTGGCGACCTGCCACCTGCAACGGCACCGCAGGGTTTCGTGGGCTCGTGGAGGGGGTTGGGGTGAGCCCACCCCTGCGGTGCCGTTTGGTTACAGGCTTTGTCAGATCAGGCGGGCGGGGGTGGCACCGGCAGCGGCGCGGCGGCCGCGGCCGGCTGGGCCGACTTGATGGCGCCCATGATGCCCGGCATCACCACACCCTTGAGCAGGTCGATCGCCTGTCCCGCGCCCAGTGACTGCGCGGCGCTGCTCAGGTCGCTGATCAGGCCGCCGCCGCCGGTCGCCGCCGCGGGCACGCCCAGGCCCAGCGACGGATCGCCCAGGATCGGGTAGGTGCCCGCCATCGGATCCAGTCCGATCGGAGCGCTGATCGGAACCTCACCGGGCACCCCGAGGCCCAGGCCCGGAGACGAGACCGGCAGGGCGCCGGGCACCGTCAACGCGGGGTCGGGCACACCCAGGCCGGGCGTGGTGAGCCCGGGGCTGGTGAGCGCCGGGTTGGTCAGGCTGGCGTCGGTGAGCGACGCGCCCGGCACGGTGACCGGCGGAACGGTGGCACTGGGCGCCGTCAGGCCGGGTGTCGTCAGGCCAGGCGTTGTCAGGCCAGGCGTTGTCAATCCAGGGGTGGACAGGCCAGGCGTCGTCAACCCAGGCGTCGTCAAGGCGGGGGTGGTGAGACCCGGCGTCGTCAGCGCCGGTGTGGTCAGGCCCGGGGTGGTCAGCGCCGGCGTGGTGAGGCCGGGGCTGGTCAGCCCGGCGCCTGCGGTCGGCATGGCCCCGGCCGGGCTCAGACCGGTCGGCAGCGGCGGCAGGGTGATGCCGAACTGCGACAGGCCCTGCGACAGCGCAGAGATCAGCTCGTTCGGAAGATCGGTCACATACGCGGCCTGCGTGAACTCACGCTGCTGCGGAATGTCGGCACTGGTGACAGCAACAACTGCAAAAGGACTCGCGACTGCCAGGGCGGCGACTGCGCTCATGGCTGTCGAGAGCTTGCGTCGACGTCGGTTCGGCACGGAAGTCTCCTCAATATCTGGACTACGTGTGTTCTGGATAAGCAACGTGTTCGATGGTAGGGGCGTGACTGGTGTGACTAGAGTGGCGAGACCGAATCGTGAACGAATCGCGATGTTGGTCTGTCATGCCGTTGCCGGCGCGCAATCGGAGCCCCTGCCTGGTCGCAGCGCCGCCACGGCCGCGGCAGGCGAACCCGGACGCAACAGCTGGGTAACGACGAGTTGCGCCGCGCGGCCCGATCGGTCACAGGGCGGCGGTCGGATACCCTGACTGCCGATGACTTACGACCTGTTTGTTGTCGGGTCCGGATTCTTCGGCCTGACCATTGCCGAGCGCGTAGCGACCCAGCTGGACAAGCGGGTCCTCGTCCTCGATCGGCGTCCCCACATCGGCGGTAACGCCTACTCCGAACCCGAGCCGCAGACCGGCATCGAGGTCCACAAGTACGGCGCGCACCTGTTCCACACCTCCAACAAGCGGGTGTGGGATTACGTGCGGCAGTTCACCGAGTTCACCTCCTACCAGCACCGCGTCTTCGCCATGTACAACGGGCAGGCCTACCAGTTCCCGATGGGCCTGGGTCTGGTGTCGCAGTTCTTCGGTCGCTACTTCACCCCCGACGAGGCCAGGGCCCTGATCAAGGAGCAGGCCAGCGAAATTTCGGCGATCGACGCCGCTAATTTCGAAGAGAAGGCCATCTCACTGATCGGGCGCCCGCTCTACGAGGCTTTCGTCAAGCACTACACGGCCAAGCAGTGGCAGACCGATCCCAAGGATCTGCCCGCGGCCAACATCACCCGGCTACCGGTGCGCTACACCTTCGATAACCGCTACTTCAACGACACCTACGAGGGCCTGCCGGTCGACGGCTACACCGCGTGGCTGGAGAACATGGCCGCCGACGAGCGTATCGACGTCCGGCTGGACACCGACTGGTTCGACGTGCGCGAGTCGCTGCGCGAAGCGTCCCCGTCGGCTCCGGTTGTCTACACCGGCCCGCTGGACCGCTACTTCGACTACGCCGAGGGCCGACTCGGCTGGCGCACACTGGATTTCGAGGTCGACGTACTCGAAACCGGGGATTTTCAGGGCACTCCGGTGATGAACTACAACGATCCCGACGTGCCCTACACCCGGATCCACGAGTTCCGGCACTTCCACCCCGAGCGGGCCTACCCGGAAGACAAGACGGTCATCATGCGGGAGTTCTCGCGATTCGCCGCCGACGATGACGAGCCCTACTACCCGATCAACACCGAGGCCGACCGCTCGCTGCTGACCGCCTACCGCACCAGGGCGAAGAAGGAGACCGCAGAAGCCAAGGTGCTCTTCGGTGGCCGGCTGGGCACCTACCAGTACCTCGACATGCACATGGCGATCGCCAGTGCGCTCAACATGTACGACAACACCCTGGCGCCGCACCTTGTCGATGGTGCGCCGCTGGGTGAGACAGGCACAGAAAGCTCATGAGCGAGATTCCCTCCGGCGCACTGGCCGCCGACGAGTCACGGGCGGTCAGCCTGCTGGCCCGCGTCATCCTGCCCCGCCCCGGCGAACCACTGGACGTCCGCAAGCTCTACATCGAGGAATCGGACACCAACGCCAAGCGCGCGCACGCCCCGACCCGCACCGAACTCGAGATCGGCGCCGAATCCGAGGTGTCGTTCGCGACGTACTTCAACGCGTTCCCGGCCAGCTACTGGCGTCGGTGGTCGACGCTGGAGTCGGTGGTGCTGCGGGTGGAGTTGAGCGGCAGCGCGCGCGTGGATGTCTACCGGTCCAAGGCCACCGGGGCCCGCATCACCGTCGGCGGTGCACCGATCGCCAGCGGCGACGACGGCAAGCCCGCCGTCGTGGAGTTCGAGATCGAGCTCACCCCGTTCGAGGACGGCGGCTGGATCTGGTTCGACATCACCACCAACGCCCAATGCACGCTGCACAACGCAGGCTGGTACGCACCGGTCGCGGCGCCGGGCCGCGCAAACGTCGCCGTCGGTATCCCCACCTTCAACCGGCCCTCGGACTGCGTCAACGCGCTGGCCGCACTGACCTCGGATCCCTTGGTGGACAAGGTGATCACCGCGGTCATCGTGTCGGACCAGGGCACCAAGAAGGCCAAGGACCACCCCGACTTCGCCGCGGCGGCCGCCGCCCTGGGTGACCGGCTCACGATTCACAACCAGCCCAACCTGGGCGGGTCCGGCGGCTACAGCCGCGTGATGTACGAGGCGCTGAAGAACACCGACTGCGAACAGATCCTGTTCATGGACGACGACATTCGCGTCGAACCCGATTCGATCCTGCGGGCGCTGGCGCTCAACCGGTTCGCCAAGACCCCGACCCTGGTGGGCGGCCAGATGCTCAACCTGCAGGAACCGTCGCATCTGCACGTCATGGGTGAGATGGTCGACGCCACCAACTTCATGTGGACCAACGCCGTCAACACCGAATACGACCACAACTTCGCCAAGTACCCCCTCAACGACGAAGAGGAGTACCGCAGCAGGCTGCTGCACCGGCGCGTCGACGTCGACTACAACGGCTGGTGGATGTGCATGATCCCGCGGCAGGTCGCCGAGGAACTCGGCCAGCCGCTGCCGCTGTTCATCAAATGGGACGACGCCGACTACGGTCTGCGCGCCGGTGAACACGGCTATCCCACCGTCACCTTGCCCGGCGCCGCGATCTGGCACATGGCGTGGAGCGACAAGGACGACGCGATCGACTGGCAGGCGTACTTCCACCTACGCAACCGGTTGGTGGTGGCCGCCCTGCACTGGGACGGCAACATCAAGGGACTGCTCGCGAGCCATCTCAAGGCCACCATCAAACACCTTCTGTGCCTTGAGTATTCGACCGTCGCGATCCAGAACAAGGCGATGGACGACTTCCTGGCCGGGCCGGAGCACATCTTCTCGATCCTGGAGTCCGCGCTGCCCGACATCCGCAAGATGCGCGAACAGTTCCCCGACGCGGTGGTGCTGCCCAGCGCCACCACCTTGCCCACCCCGTCGGACAAGCGGTGGCGCAAGAAGGTCAGCATTCCCGTTGGGCCGGTGGCGATCTCGTGGCGGTTGGCCCGCGGCGTGCTGCACCAGCTCACCACGCACGACCCCGAGCACCACCGGCGCCCGCAGATTAACGTCGCCACCCAGGATGCCCGCTGGTTCTCGCTGAGCAAGGTCGACGGCGTCACCGTCACCACCGCCGACGGCCGCGGCGTCGTCTTCCGGCAGCGCGACCGCGCGAAGATGTTCGCACTGCTGCGCGAATCGCTGAAACGCCAGGCGCTTCTGGGCCGCAGGTTCAACCGCATGCGCCGGGAGTACCGCGCCGCGCTGCCGACGCTGACCAGCACGCAGAAGTGGGAGACCGTTCTGTTGGACTCTGACGCGAAAGCCATCGATGTCTGACACTCCGCGCGGCGAGGACGCCGTGTTGGTGGCGGTGCAGTCCGCGCTTGCCGACAAACCGGGCGTGCTGCCCGCCGCCACGGCGCTGTCCCATTTCGGTGAGCATGCCCAAGGCTGGCTGGGTCTGGCCGTGCTCGGTGCCCTGGTCCAGCCCCGCAAGCGCCGGGCCTGGCTGGCGGCCGGGTTGGGTGCACTGCTGGCCCACGCCGCGGCCATCGCCATCAAATTCGCCGTGGGCCGGCAGCGGCCCAGCCATCCCGATATCGCGGTCAACGTCGGCACGCCGAGCAAGCTCAGCTTCCCGTCGGCGCATGCCACCTCCAGCACCGCGGCGGCGATCCTGCTCGGCAAGGCCAGCGGTCTGCCGCTGCCCGCGATCGTCATCCCGCCGATGGTGTTGTCCCGCTTGGTACTCGGGGTGCACTACCCCAGCGATGTGGCCACCGGCGTGGCGGTGGGCGCGGCGGTCGCCAAGGGTGTGGATCTCGTTCTCAAGGAGTCGCGGTCGTGAGTGAAGAAGCTGCGCCGGTCGCCGGACCGCCGAAGAACCTCGCCTCGGGCATCGTCAAGGCGCTGCGTCCTCGGCAGTGGGTGAAGAACCTGCTGGTGCTGGCGGCCCCGCTGGCCGCACTCGGCGGCGACGTCCGCTACGACTACGTCGACGTGCTGACCAAGGTCGGGATCGCCTTCGTGGTCTTCTGTCTGGCCGCATCGTGTGTGTACCTGGTCAACGACGCCCGCGATGTCGAGGCCGACCGGGCCCATCCCACCAAGCGGTTCCGCCCCATCGCCGCCGGCGTGGTGCCCGAAGGCCTGGCCTACGGCCTGGCCATCGTGCTGGGGGTGGCCTCGTTGGTGATCTCCTGGCTCACCACACCGGATCTCGCGGTGGTGATGGCCCTCTACATCGTGATCCAGCTGGCGTACTGTTTCGGCCTCAAACACCAAGCAGTGCTGGACATCTGCATCGTCTCCTCGGGCTTCCTGATCCGGGCCATCGCCGGCGGCGTGGCCGCCGACATCCCGCTGTCGCAGTGGTTCCTCCTGGTGATGGCGTTCGGCTCGTTGTTCATGGCGGCCGGAAAGCGCTACGCCGAACTGCAGCTCGCCGAACGCACCGGCGCCAAGATCCGGAAGTCGTTGGAGGCCTACACCAGTAGCTACCTGCGCTTCGTGTGGACGCTGTCGGCCACCGCCGTGGTGCTCTGCTACGGCCTGTGGGCGTTCGAGCGTGACGGCGGCGGAGGCGGGTCCTGGTTCGCGGTCTCGATGGTGCCGTTCACGGTTGCGATCCTGCGCTATGCCGTCGACATCGACGGTGGGCTGGCCGGTGAGCCGGAGGATATCGCGCTGCGGGACCGCGTGCTGCAGTTCCTGGCGGTGGCCTGGATCGGAACGGTCGGTGCCGCGGCCGTCCTCAGCTGAGGCCGTGCTGGTGCCCAGGCTCGGTTGGTCGGTACGGATCAGCCTGTGGCTCAGCGTGGTCGTCGCGGCGGGACTGTTCGCATGGGGCGCCTGGCAGCGACGCTGGATCGCCGATGACGGCCTCATCGTGCTGCGGACCGTGCGTAATCTGTTGGCCGGCAACGGCCCGGTGTTCAACGCCGGTGAGCGCGTCGAATCCAACACCTCCACCGTGTGGACGTATCTGACCTACTTCGGCAGCGTCATCGGCGGCCCCATCCGACTCGAGTACATCGCGCTGGCGCTGGCGTTGGGGCTCAGCGTCATCGGTGTGATCCTGGTGATGCTCGGCACCGCGCGGTTGTACACCCCCGGCCTGCGGGGCCGCCGGGCGCTGCTGCTGCCGGCCGGCGTCCTGGTCTACATCGCGATCCCCCCGGCGCGTGATTTCGCCACCTCCGGCCTGGAGAACGGGCTGGTGATCAGCTATCTCGGGCTGTTGTGGTGGATGCTGGTCTGCTGGTCGCAGGCACCTCGCACGGCCGCCGCGCGCGGACAGGCCGGCGGAGATGCGGCCGGGCCCTGGTTCACCGGCGCACTCGCGTTCGTCGCCGGTCTGTCGGTGCTGGTGCGCCCCGAGCTCGCACTCATCGGCGGGCTGGCGTTGGTGATGATGCTCATCGCGGCCCGCCGCTGGAGCACCCGGGCTCTCATCGTGGTGGCGGGCGGGCTGCTGCCGGTGGGCTACCAGATCTTCCGCATGGGGTACTACGTGCTGATCGTTCCCGGCACCGCCGTCGCCAAGGACGCGTCCGGGGCGAAGTGGGCCCAGGGCTGGATCTATCTGACCAACTTCAATCAGCCGTATCTGTTGTGGATCCCGGCGGTTCTGCTGGTCGGCCTCGGCGTGCTGTTGGCGCTGTCGCGGGCCCGGTCCCCGCGGCCCCGCAGCAGCGCGCCGGCCGACTACGGGCGGATTGCCCGCACCGTGCAGAGCCCGGCGGCGATCGTCGTCTTCTTCGTGCTGAGCGGGCTGCTCCAGGGTGTTTACTGGGTGCGCCAAGGCGGCGATTTCATGCACGGCCGGGTGTTGCTGACGCCGGTGTTCTGCATGCTCGCCCCGATCGCGGTGATCCCGGTCGTGAGCCCGGCCGGGGCCCGCTTCTCCCGCGAGGCGGGTCTGGTGGTGGCAGGCGCCACCACGGTGCTGTGGGCCGCGGTGATCGGATGGACGGTGTGGGCGGCCAACTCACCGGGAATGGGCAAGGACGCCACCAGGGTGACCTACAGCGGCATCGTCGACGAGCGCCGTTTCTACGCCCAGGCCACCGGCAACGCCCACCCGCTGACGGCCGCCGACTACCTGGACTATCCACGGATGCGCGCCATGGTGGTGGCCATCAACAACACTCCCGACGGCGCGCTGCTGTTGCCGGCTGGCAACTACGACATGTGGGATGTGGTGCCGGCCGTGCCGCCCCCTGCGGGGCTCACCCCGGCGGAGCGGCGGAACTACAAGGGCCCGCACACAGTGTATTTCACCAACATGGGCATGACGGCCATGAACGTCGGCCTCGACGTGCGGGTCATCGACCAGATCGGCTTGGCAAACCCGCTGGCCGCGCACACCCAGCGGCTGGAGGACGGCCGGATCGGCCACGACAAGAATCTGTACCCGGATTGGGCGATCGCGGAGGGGCCGTTCCTCAAGACCAAGGAGTGGATTCCCTCCTATATCGACGAGAACTGGATCATCCAGGCCGAGGCCGCGCTGAAATGCCCTGCCACGGAATCGGTGCTGTCGTCGATCCGGGGTCCGCTCGGGCCACGCAGGTTCCTGTCGAACGTGCTGCATGCGTACCAGTACACCCAGTACCGGATCGATCGGGTGCCCCAGTACGAGCTGCTCCGCTGCGGGCTGGATGAGCCCGTTCTGAACGTGACCCCTTACACTGGCTTACCGGCATCGGGTCCTTGAGTGTTGGTTGACTATTGGCCGACAGGGATCCCAATCGGTAACGCTGAGTAGTTCTTGCAGCGATACCCAGTCATGTGTGGACACCACCGCGAGCTGTGCCACGGAACCGTTGCGTTTGACGACAACGCCGCGACATTGACGAACGAACGGACGGTGTAGACCACGTGAGCAAGTGGGCCGCTGCGCGCGCGAAGAGCAAAAGCCGGTTCGTGGCGCGGCTTGCCGCCGCCATCACTGCGGTGTCGATGCTGCCCGCCGTCCTGGTCGACGCCACCGGCGGCACTCCCGCGGCCGAGGCCTTCTCCCGGCCCGGGCTCCCGGTGGAGTACCTGGACGTCTACTCCGGTGCCATGGGCCGCAACGTCCGGGTCCAGTTCCAAGGGGCCGGGGGCCCGGAGGCACAGAGCAAGGCCGTCTACCTGCTCGACGGGCTGCGCGCGCAGGACGACTACAACGGCTGGGACATCAACACCGCCGCGTTCGAGTGGTTCCACGACTCCGGTATCGCCACGGTCATGCCCGTCGGCGGGCAGTCGAGTTTCTACTCGGACTGGTACTCGCCGTCGAACTTCAACAACCAGCCCTACACGTACAAGTGGGAGACCTTCCTCACCCGCGAGCTGCCGGCCTATCTGGCCGAGAGCAAGGGCGTCTCGCGCACCGGTAACGCCGTCGTGGGGCTGTCCATGTCAGGCGGTGCCGCGCTGATCCTGGCGGCCTATCACCCCGACCAGTTCCGCTACGCCGCCTCGCTGTCCGGTTTCCTCAACCCGTCGACACCGTTCATGAAACAGGCGATCCGGATCGCCATGCTCGACGCCGGTGGCTACAACGTCGACAACATGTGGGGAGCGCCGTGGGATCCGGCGTGGAAACGCAACGATCCCACCGAACAGGTGCAGTTGCTGGTGAACAACAACACCCGGCTGTGGATCTACTGCGCACCCGGCGGCCAGACGCCGATCGACGAGAACACCGACCCCGGTATCGCGCTCAGCGCGTCGAGTCTGGAGTCCCTGGCCGTGGCGAGCAATCTGCGCTTCCGGGACCGCTACACCGAGGCGGGCGGGCGCAACGCCACCTTCGACTTCCCACCCGCGGGCAACCACTCGTGGGGCTATTGGGGCGGTCAGCTGCAGGCCATGAAACCGGACCTGCTGGCCACTCTGAACAGCTGAAATGCGCTGTCGGAACGAGACCTGACCACAACTGGAAACAGAACGATCACACGAGGTGTGGTTGACTGACCGGGCAATGTCGCCCAGTCGTGAAGCCACCGATGGCGTGCGGCAGAACGGAAGATGGAAATGCAATGGGACGGAACGAGTTTATGAAGTTGGTCGAAAAGGTGCGCGGCACCTGGGGCCGGAAGCTGATGGCGGCAGTGGCCGCCGCGGCCGTGTTGCCCGGGCTGGTCAGTGCCGTCGGAGGCTCGGCAACCGCCGGGGCGTTCTCCCGGCCGGGTCTGCCCGTGGAGTACCTGATGGTGCCGTCGGCCGGAATGGGCCGCGACATCAAGGTCCAGTTCCAGAGCGGCGGACCGAACTCGCCGGCGGTCTACCTGCTCGACGGCCTGCGCGCCCAGGACGACTTCAACGGCTGGGACATCAACACCCAGGCGTTCGAGTGGTACTACGGCTCGGGCCTGTCGGTCGTCATGCCGGTCGGCGGACAGTCCAGCTTCTACAGCGACTGGTACTCCCCGGCCTGCGGCAAGACCGGCTGCCAGACCTACAAGTGGGAGACCTTCCTGACCCAGGAACTGCCCGCTTACCTGGCCTCGCAGAAGGGTGTGGATTCCAGCCGCACCGCGGCCGTGGGTCTGTCGATGGCCGGTTCGTCCGCCCTGACGCTGGCCATCTACCACCCGCAGCAGTTCCAGTACGCCGCGTCGCTGTCCGGTTACCTCAACCCGTCTGAGGGCTGGTGGCCCATGCTGATCAACATCTCCATGGGTGACGCCGGCGGTTACGACGCCAACGACATGTGGGGCCGCACCGAGGACCCCAACAGCGCCTGGAAGCGCAACGATCCGATGGTCAACATCGGCCAGCTGGTCGCCAACGGCACCCGCATCTGGGTCTACTGCGGCGACGGCAACCCTGCCGAGGTCAACGGAAACATCGCGGGTAACAACCTGCCCGCCAAGTTCCTGGAGGGCCTGACCATCCGCACGAACAGGACCTTCAAGGACGAGTACGCCGCCGCCGGCGGCACCAACGGCGTCTTCAACTTCCCCGACGGCGGCACGCACGACTGGCCGTACTGGGGACAGCAGTTGCAGATGATGAAGCCCGACATCCAGCGTGTGCTGGGCGCGGTGCCGAACGATCCGGCGGCCTTGGCGGCGCCGGCCGACCCGGCAGCCGAGGTGGCTCCCGCGAGCGCCGGCGGCTAGTCCACAGAAGTACGTACGACGGCGGCGACCCTGACGGGTCGCCGCCGTTCGTCTTTTCGAGTGTCACGGTGTGGCGGGATCCGGGCGGATTTCCCGCCGTGGAGTGACACTCGAACCCCGAGGACTCGGCCTCCGCGGCTACCGTGATGTGGTTCACTACCTTTCGTGAACTGGCTGTCGAACGTGCTGCGGTTGCTGGGCGTGCTGATCCTGACGGGCGCCATGTGGAGCGCGGCCGCCCCGGCCGCACAGGCGGACACCGTGGAGTACCTCCAGGTTCCGTCGGCCGCGATGGGACGTTCGATTCCCGTCGCGTTCCAGGGCGGCGGTCCGCACGCGGTGATCCTGCTCGACGCCTTCAACGGCGCCCCCGAGGTGAGTAACTGGGTCACCGCGGGCAACGCGATGAACACCTTCGCCGGCAAGGGCGTGTCGGTGGTGGCACCGGCAGGCGGGGCCTACAGCCTGTACACCAACTGGGAGCAGGACGGCGGCAAACAGTGGGAGACGTTCCTGGCCACCGAGCTACCCAACTGGCTGGCGGCCAACAAGGGCCTGGCACCGGACGGGCACGCGATCGTCGGCGCCGCCCAGGGTGGCACCGCCGCGATCACGCTGGCCGAGTTCTACCCCAACCGGTTCCGTTACGCCGGCTCGCTGTCGGGATTCCTCACCCCGTCCAACACCTTCCTCAACGGCGCGCTGCACGACGGCATGATGCGCTTCGGCGGCGTCGACACCAACCTGATGTGGGGTCCGGCACAGTTCGGCCGGTGGAAGTGGCATGACCCGGATGTGCACGCACAGCTGTTGGTGGACAACAACACTCGCATCTGGGTGTACAGCCCGCAGACACTCACGGCCAGTGACCCGGCCGCGATGATCGGCTACGCCGACCAGGCGCAGGGCAGCAATCGCACGTTCTACGCGCATTACCGCAGCATCGGCGGGGCGAACGGGCATTTCGATTTCCCCACCAGCGGTGATCACGGCTGGGGGTCGTGGGCCCCGCAGCTCGGCGCCATGTCCGGTGACATCGTCGCTGCCATCGCCTGATTCGCCCGGCGGTGCCCACGCGCGCCGCGCCTGGTGGCACGTGTCGCCACATCGGCGAGTTGCCAGGGAGCGAGCCGGTACCTTGGAAGGATGCAACCGACAATCGGATCGCCTGGGCGGGGACGTTTCCCCACGGCGATCGTGTCGGCGGCTCTGATATCCGCGGCCGTGGTCCTGCTGCTCAGCGGCTGCTCCGGTGACGACGTGATGACCAGCGTCGCACCTCCGCGGTCGAATGCGGCCGCCGTTCCTGGCCCCGGCGGATCCGACGGCACGCTACCCAGCGCCCCCAATGCCAGCGAACTGTCGATGACCCCCCAGCAGCACGCCTATCTCGATGCCCTCGGTACGTCCGGTGTGCGCCGTTCCAGTGACCTGATGGCGCTGTCGATCGGCAGCTATGTGTGCCAGGCCCGCAACGCCGGCCAGAGTGACCAGGGAGTGTGGGACTTCGTGTTCCCCCTGGTGCGCGGCGAGATCCATGACATGAACCCGAACACCGCGGTCACCGCGATCGCCGCGCAGGTCGACGAGACCACCGCGCAGTACATCCGGATCGCCACCGAACACCTCTGCTAACGGAAGAATCCCACTTTTCACATGGCCAAGAAGTCCCGTAGTACACAGCGCCCTAAACAAGCTGCGAAACGCAAGCGGCATCGGGTTCTCGGTGTGGTGGCCGCCGCCGCGGTGGCGATCGTGGTGGCGCTCGTCGCCGTCATCGTGGTGATCGTGGTGCGGCAGCCGGAGTCGTCGCAGACCGCGGTGCCGCCCACGGCGGTTCCGCCGACGGAGACCACTCCCGGCAAGAAACCGCGCCCGGAGTTCCAGGACGCCAGCTGCCCGGATGTGCAGATGATCTCCATCCCGGGCACGTGGGAGTCGTCACCGACCGATGACCCGCTGAATCCGACGCAGTTCCCGCGTTCCCTGATGCTGGGCGTCAGCCGGCCGATCATCGAGTCGTTCGCGCCCGAGCGGGTGCAGGTGTTCACCGTTCCGTACACCGCGCAGTTCCACAATCCGTTCTCCGCCGACGGGCAGATGTCGTACAACGACAGCCGCGCCGAGGGCACCCGCGCCGCCGTCAAGGCGATCACCGACATGAACACCCGCTGCCCGCTGACCAGTTATGTGCTGGCCGGCTTCTCGCAGGGTGCGGTGATCGCCGGGGACATCGCCAGCGACATCGGCAACGGGCGCGGTCCGGTCGACGAGGACCTGGTGCTGGGTGTGACGTTGATCGCCGACGGCCGCCGGCAGTCCGGGGTGGGTATCGACATCGGCCCCACCCCGCCGGGGCAGGGCGCGGAGATCACCTTGCACGAGGTGCCGACGTTGTCGACGCTCGGGCTGTCGATGACGGGCCCGCGGCCGGGCGGGTTCGGGATGCTCAACGACCGGGCCAACCAGATCTGCGCCGCGGGTGACCTGATCTGCGCGGCTCCGGAGCAGGCGTTCAACATCGTCAACCTGCCGGCCACGCTCGAGGTGCTGGCCGGGGGTGCCGGGCAGCCGGTGCACGCGCTGTACGCCACACCGCAGTTCTGGAATCTCGATGGTCAGCCCGCGACGGTCTGGACGCAGAACTGGGCCCGTGGACTGATCGAGAACGCGCCGCAACCGAAACACGGCTGACCGGCCGGTCTAGGAGTCCGAGGTACGAGGACGACGCAGGGCCGGGCGCATAACGGTCCGGCCGGTCTAGGAGTCCGAGGTACGAGGACGACGCAGGGCCGGGCGCATCACGGTCCGGCCGGACACCTGGATTTGGTGACGGCCTGACCGGACCGTAACATTAAGAAAAAAATAAGACCTATGTGGCTGTCGGTCCGACAAGCTGCTGGTTTGGATCTGTACGATCTGTGAGGTTTGGGGTGGGCCCGAGATCGGCCCACTAGGCAGCCGCCGTCCACCCCGGCCTGAATGTTCTAAAAGGAGAGTTGCATGCCGTTCCACAACCCATTCATCAAGAACGGGCGCATCACCTTTCCCGACAACGGCAACCTGGTCCGCCACATCGAGCGCTGGGCCAAGGTCCGCGGCGACAAGCTGGCCTACCGCTTCCTGGACTACTCCACCGAACGCGACGGCATCGCCCGCGACCTGAACTGGGCCGAGTTCGGCGCCCGCAACCGCGCGCTGGGCGCCCGGCTGCAGCAGGTCACCCAGCCCGGCGACCGGGTCGCGATCCTCTGCCCGCAGAACCTCGACTATCTCGTCGCGTTCTTCGGCACGCTGTACTCCGGCCGCATCGCCGTGCCGCTGTTCGACCCGTCCGAGCCCGGGCACGTGGGCCGCCTGCACGCGGTGCTCGACAACTGCACCCCGTCGGCGATCCTGACCACCACCGAGTCCGCCGAGGGCGTGCGCAAGTTCTTCCGCAGCCGCCCGGCCAAGGACCGTCCGCGTGTCATCGCCGTCGACGCGGTGCCCGACGAGGTGGGCGCCACCTGGGAGCCGGTCGAGATCGACCGCGAGACCATCGCCTACCTGCAGTACACCTCCGGCTCCACCCGGATCCCCACCGGTGTGCAGATCACCCATCTCAACCTGGCCACCAACGTCGTCCAGGTGATCGAGGCGCTCGAGGGTGAAGAGGGCGACCGCGGTGTCTCGTGGCTGCCGTTCTTCCACGACATGGGCCTCATCACGGCGATGATCTCGCCGATGATCGGGCACTACTTCACCTTCATGACACCGGCTGCCTTCGTGCGCAGGCCGCAGCGCTGGATCAACGAGATGGCCCGTAAGCCCGATGACACCGGCGGCATCATCTCCGTGGCACCCAACTTCGCCTTCGACCACGCCGCGGCCCGCGGGGTGCCCAAAGAGGGCGACCCGCAGATCGACCTGTCGAACTGCAAGGCTGTCCTCAACGGCAGCGAGCCCATTTCGGCCGCCACCGTCCGCCGCTTCAACGAGGCCTTCGGCCCGTACGGTTTCCCGCCGCAGGCCATCAAACCGTCCTACGGTCTGGCCGAGGCCACGCTGTTCGTCTCGACCACCCCGTCCGGGGAACACCCGAAGATCGTCAACGTCGACCGCGACGAGCTGAACAACCACCGCTTCGTCGAGGTGTCCGAGGATTCGCCCAAGGCCGTCGCGCAGGCATCCGCCGGTAAGGTCGGCGTCGCCGAATGGGCCGTCATCGTCGATGCGGACACCGCCACCGAGCTGCCCGACGGCCAGATCGGCGAGATCTGGATCAGCGGGCAGAACATGGGCACCGGTTACTGGGGCAAGGAAGCCGAGACCCAGGAGACGTTCCGGAACATCCTGAAATCGCGCACCAGCCCGTCGCACGCCGAGGGCGCCGACGACGACAGCTTCTGGGTCCGCACCGGCGACTACGGCGCCTTCTACGAGGGCGACCTGTACATCACCGGACGCGTCAAGGACCTGGTGATCGTCGACGGCCGCAACCACTACCCGCAGGACCTGGAGTACTCGGCGCAGGAATCCAGCCGGGCGCTGCGCACCGGATACGTCGCGGCGTTCTCGGTGCCGGCCAATCAGCTGCCCGACGAGGTGTTCGACAACGCCCACGCCGGTCTCAAGCGCGACCCCGACGACACCTCCGAGCAGCTGGTGATCGTCGCCGAGCGGGCCCCCGGCGCGCACAAGCTCGACGTCGGCCCCATCCACGACGACATCCGGGCCGCCATCGCGGTCCGGCACGGCGTGACCGTGCGCGACGTGCTGCTGACGCCGGCGGGTGCCATTCCGCGCACCTCGAGCGGCAAGATCGGCCGCCGCGCCTGCCGGGCGGCCTACCTGGACGGCACCCTGCGCAGCGGAAAGGTCGCCAACGCCTTCCCCGACGAGACGGATTGACACCGATCTTCACCACAGCCAAGCGCGATTTGAGTGAGGCCTAGCAAGAATGTCTGAAAACACTCCCGAGAACACGCCGCGCAACGAGCTGAGCGTCCCGGAGATGCGCACGTGGCTGCGCAACTGGGTGGCCAATGCCACCGGGCAGTCACCCGAGTCGGTCAACGAGACCGCCCCCATGGTCGAGCTCGGCCTGTCGTCGCGCGACGCCGTGGCCATGGCCTCGGACATCGAGGACTTCACCGGCGTCACCGTCAGCGCCACCACCGCCTTCCGGCACCCGACCATCGAGGCGCTGGCCACGGTGATCGTCGAGGGCGAGCCGGAGGAAGAGGCGGTCGACGACGACGAGGACTGGTCGCGGTCGCCGGCGACGGTCGACGGCGAATACGACATCGCGATCGTCGGTCTGGGCACCCGGTTCCCGGGGGACATGAACACCCCGGCGCAGACCTGGCAGGCGCTGCTGGAAGGCCGCGACGCCATCACGGATCTGCCGGAGGGCCGCTGGGAGGAGTTCCTGGCCGAGCCGCGGATCGCCGAGCGGGTCGCCAAGGCCCGCACCCGCGGCGGCTACCTGTCTGACATCAAGGGTTTCGACGCCGAGTTCTTCGCGCTGTCGAAGATGGAAGCCGACAACATCGACCCGCAGCAGCGGTTGGCGCTGGAGCTGACGTGGGAGGCGCTCGAGCACGCGCGCATCCCCGCGTCGTCGCTGCGCGGCAGCAAGGTGGGTGTGTTCGTCGGCGCGTCCAACAACGACTACAGCTTCATGGCGGTCGCCGACCCCGCCACCGCTCACCCGTACGCCATCACCGGCACCACCAGTTCGATCATCGCCAACCGGGTGTCGTACTTCTACGACTTCCGCGGCCCGTCGATGGCCATCGACACGGCGTGCTCGTCGTCGCTGGTCGCCGTGCACGAGGGGGTGCAGGCGCTGCGCACCGGCGAGGCCGACGTGGTGGTGGCCGGCGGTGTGAACGCGATGATCACCCCCTTGGTCACCATCGGTTTCGACGAGGTCGGCGGGGTGCTGGCCCCCGACGGCCGGATCAAGTCGTTCTCCTCCGACGCCGACGGCTACTCCCGCGCCGAGGGTGCGGGCATGCTGGTGCTCAAGCGGGTGGCCGACGCGCGCCGCGACGGCGACGAGATCCTCGCCGTGATCGCCGGCAGTGCGGTGAACCACGACGGCCGGTCCAACGGCATGCTGGCGCCCAACCCGGACGCGCAGGCCGAGGTGCTGCGCACCGCGTACAAGAACGCCGGTATCAACCCGCGCACCGTCGACTACATCGAGGCGCACGGCACCGGCACCATCCTCGGTGACCCCATCGAGGCCGACGCCCTGGGCCGCGTGGTCGGCAAGGGCCGGCCGGCCGAGCAGCCCGCACTGCTGGGTGCGGTGAAATCCAATGTGGGACACCTGGAATCGGCCGCCGGCGCGGCCAGCCTGGCCAAGGTGGCGCTGTCGCTGCACAACGACAAGATCCCGCCGTCGATCAACTACGCCGGCCCCAACCCGTACATCGACTTCGACCGCGAACACCTCAAGGTCAACGACACCGTTTCCGACTGGCCCCGCTACAGCGGTCACGCCGTCGCGGGCGTCTCCGGGTTCGGCTTCGGTGGCGCCAACGCCCACATCGTGGTGCGCGAGGTACTGCCCTCGGATCTGGTGGAGCCCGAGCCGGCGCCGGAACCCGATGTCGCCGAAGCGAAGTCCGAGGCCAACGCCGTGTACGTCGGCGGCGTGCGGATGGACGAGTACGGCGAGTTCATCACCGACGAGCCCGAGGAGACCCTCGACTTCTACGGCAACGAGTCCCACGGCGAATCCGGTGAGCACCAGCTGCCCGGCCTCACCGACGAGGCCCTGCGCCTGCTGGCCGTCGCCCGCGAGGAGCTGGAGGCCGCGGAGGCGGAGAATCCGACGAAGCCGATTGTGCCGCTGGCTCTCTCGGCGTTCCTGACCTCGCGTAAGAAGCTGGCCGCGGCCGAGCTGGCCGACTGGATCGACAGCGAAGAAGGCCGCGCCACCTCTCTGGAGGCGATCGGCCGCTCGCTGTCGCGGCGCAACCACGGCCGCTCCCGGGCGGTCATCCTGGCTCACGACCACGACGAGGCCGTCAAGGGTCTGCGCGCGGTCGCCGACGGTAAGCAGAGCCCGCTGGTGCTCTCGACCGACGGGCCCGTCACCAACGGCCCGGTGTGGGTGCTGGCGGGATTCGGTGCGCAGCACCGCAAGATGGGCAAGAGTCTGTACCTGCGCAACGAGGTGTTCGCCGAGTGGATCAACAAGGTCGACGCCCTGATCCAGGACGAGCTCGGCTATTCGATCGTCGAGCTGATCCTTGATGACTCACAGGACTACGGCATCGAGACCACCCAGGTGGTGATCTTCGCCATCCAGGTCGCGCTCGGTGAGCTGCTCAAACACCACGGTGCGAAACCCGGTGCGGTGGTGGGACAGTCGCTCGGCGAGGCCGCCGCGGCGTACTTCTCCGGCGGGTTGTCGCTCGAGGATGCCACTCGCACCATCTGCTCGCGCTCGCACCTGATGGGTGAGGGTGAGGCGATGCTGTTCGGTGAGTACATCCGGCTGATGGCGCTGGTGGAGTACTCGGTCGACGAGATCAAGACGGTGTTCTCCGATTTCCCGGATCTCGAGGTGTGCGTGTACGCCGCCCCGACGCAGACGGTCATCGGCGGCCCGCCCGAGCAGGTCGACGCGATCATCGCCCGCGCGGAGTCAGAGGGCCGCTTCGCCCGCAAGTTCCAGACCAAGGGCGCCAGTCACACCCAGCAGATGGACCCGCTGCTCGGTGAGCTGGCCGCTGAAATCCAGGGGATCGAAGCCAAACCGCTTCAGACGGCGTACTTCTCGACCGTGCACGAAGGGCAGTTGATCCGCGCCGGCGCGGAACCGATCCACAACGTCGACTACTGGAAGAAGGGGCTGCGGCACAGCGTCTACTTCACCCAGGGCATCCGCAACGCCGTCGACAACGGTCACACCACCTTCCTGGAGCTGGCGCCGAATCCCGTGGCGCTCATGCAGGTCGGGTTGACCACGGCCAGCGCGGGCCTGCACGACGGGCAACTGATCCCGACCCTGGCGCGCAAGCAGGACGAGGTCGACTCCATGACCACGGCCATGGCGAACCTGTTCGTCTACGGCCATGACCTCGACATCCGGACCCTCTTTTCCAGAGAACCGGAGTACGCCGACATCCCGCCCACCCGTTTCCGCCGGAAGCCGCACTGGCTCGATGTGCACTTCTCCGGCGACAACTCCGGTGTGCTGCCGGGTGCCCACGTGTCACTGCCGGACGGCAAGCACGTCTGGGAGTTCGCACCCCGTGGTGCTACGGATCTGGCCGCCCTGGTGAAAGCCGCTGCGGTACAGGTGCTTCCCGATGCACAGCTCACCGCATTCGAGCAACGCGCCATTCCCGGTGACGGTGCCCGGCTGGTCACCACTCTGACCCGCCACCCCGGTGGGGCGTCGGTGCAGGTGCACGCCCGCATCGAGGAATCCTTCACCCTGGTGTACGACGCGGTGGTCGCCCGCGGCGGGCAGGGCGGGGCGTTGCCCGTGGCGTCTGCGGTGGGAGTGGCCACCACGGAGCTCACCGCTGCACCTGAGCAGGTCCAGGACTCCGTGGACGATGCCGCCGAGATCCTGTCGGACAACCTGACGGCGGGCGCGGGTCTGGCTGCCGGCTTCGCCAAGTGGTCGCCGGATTCCGGTGAGAGCATCGCGGACCGCCTCGGTGCCATCGTCGGCGGAGCCATGGGCTACGAGCCGGAGGACCTGCCGTGGGAGGTCCCGCTGATCGAGCTGGGCCTGGACTCGCTGATGGCGGTGCGGATCAAGAACCGCGTCGAGTACGACTTCGACCTGCCGCCCATCCAGTTGACCGCGGTGCGCGACGCGAACCTGTACAACGTCGAGAAGCTCATCGCGTATGCGGTCGAGCACCGCGACGAGGTGGCGCAGCTGCACGAATTCCAGAGCACGGCAAGCGAAGAAGAGGTCGCGGCCGCGCAGGCCGAGCTGCTGGGCGGGGCTTCGACGGCCGCCGAGATCGAACAGCGCCTCACCGAGCTGGCCGAGCCCGAGGTCGAACCGGGAACCGCGGCCGAAGCTGCCGAACTCAACGAGAAGGCGGTCGAGAGCGCGGACACCACACCGGCCGACGTCCCGTCGACGGTGCCGCCCCCGCTCACCAACCCTGTGGGTGACAAGCCCCTGCCGCCCCCGCCCACCGATCCCAGCGGGCAGTCGAGGCAGCAGCAGCCGAATCTGGCGGCAGCCGCCGCGGCGCTGAACCAGCAGGCCATCGCCGAGGCGCTCAATTCCGATGTGCCGCCGCGGGATGCCGCGGAGCGGTTGACGTTCGCCACCTGGGCGATCGTCACCGGTAAGAGCCCGGGTGGCATCTTCAACACGCTGCCGGCGCTCGACGACGACACCGCAGCCAAACTCGCGCAGCGGCTTTCGGAACGCTCCGAGGGCACCATCACCGCCGACGATGTGACGGCCGCCGCCAACATCGAGGCGCTCTCGACGACGGTGCGTGAGTTCCTCGAGGCCGGTGAGCTCGACGGGTTCGTGCGGACCATCCGCAAGGCCGAGTCCGAAGACCAGGTTCCGGTGTACGTGTTCCACGCCGCCGGCGGTTCCACGGTGGTGTACGAGCCGCTGCTGAACCGGTTGCCGGCGCACACGCCGATGATCGGCCTCGAGCGGGTCGAGGGCACCATCGAGGAGCGTGCTGCGGTCTACGTGCCGAAGCTGCTCGAACTCAACGGGGACAAGCCGTTCATCCTGGCCGGCTGGTCACTGGGTGGGGCGCTGTCCTACGCGTGTGCCATCGGGCTCAAGGAGGCCGGCGCCGATGTCCGCTTCGTCGGGCTGATCGACTGCGTGCGCCCCGGCGTGCCGATCGACACGTCCAAGGAAGGCACCCGCGCCCGCTGGGACCGGTACGCCAAGTTCGCCGAGAAGACGTTCAACGTGCAGATCCCGGCGATCCCGTACGAGGAGCTGGAGAACCTCGACGACGCGGGCCAGGTCGAGTTCGTGCTCAATGCGGTCAAGGATTCCGGGGTGCAGATCCCGGGCGGCATCATCGAGCACCAGCGCACGTCGTACCTGGATCAGCGCGCGCTCGATGTCGCCGACATCAAGCCCTACGACGGGCACGTCACGCTGTACATGGCCGACCGCTACCACGATGACGCCATCACCTTCGAGCCCGCGTACGCCACCCGCCAGCCCGACGGCGGCTGGGGTGAGTTCGTGTCCGACCTCGAGGTGGTCAACATCGGCGGTGAGCACATCCAGGCCATCGACGAGCCCTACATCGCCAAGGTCGGGGCGCATCTGAGCCAGGCGATTAACGAGATCCAAGCCAACCAGGGAAAGTGAGCGTGGCGTGAGCGAGAACCCGGTGAAATCAGCAGCTGCGACGACAGCCGAAAAGCTCGCCGAGCTGCGCGAGAAACTGGAGCTCGCCAAGGAGCCCGGCGGCGAAAAGGCTGTGGCCAAACGGGAGAAGAAGGGCATCCCCAGTGCCCGCGCCCGCATCCACGCGCTGGTGGACCCGGGCAGCTTCTTCGAGATCGGCGCGCTGGCCAAGACCCCGGGTGATCCGAACGCGCTGTTCGGCGACGGTGTGGTGACCGGTCACGCCACCATCAACGGCCGCCCGGTCGGGGTGTTCAGCCACGACCAGACGGTGTTCCAGGGCACGGTGGGGGAGATGTTCGGCCGCAAGGTCGCCCGGTTGATGGAGTGGGTGGCCATGGTGGGCTGCCCGATCATCGGCATCAACGACTCCGGCGGCGCCCGCATCCAGGACGCCGCGACGTCGCTGGCGTGGTACGCCGAGCTGGGCCGCCGGCACGAACTGCTCAGTGGCCTGGTGCCGCAGATCTCCATCATCCTCGGCAAATGTGCTGGCGGAGCGGTGTATTCGCCCATCCAGACCGACCTCATCGTCGCCGTGCGCGACCAGGGCTACATGTTCGTCACCGGTCCCGACGTCATCAAGGACGTCACCGGTGAGGACGTCTCACTCGACGAACTCGGCGGCGCCGACAACCAGGCGCGCTACGGCAACATCCACCAGGTGGTCGAGGACGAGAAGGCCGCGTTCCAGTACGTCCGCGACTACCTGAGTTTCCTGCCCGGCAACACTTTCGACGACGAACCGATCGTCAACCCGGGTCTGGAACCCGAGGTCACGCCGCACGACCTCGAGCTCGACACCATCGTGCCGGACGCCGACAACATGGGCTACGACATGCACGAGATCCTGATCCGGATCTTCGACGACGGCGAATTCCTCGATGTGGCAGCACAAGCCGGCCAGGCGATCATCACCGGCTACGCCCGCGTCGACGGCCGCACCGTCGGTGTGATCGCCAACCAGCCGATGTACAACGCCGGTGCCATCGACAACGAGGAATCCGACAAGGCCGCCCGGTTCGTCCGGTTCTGCGATTCGTTCAACATCCCGCTGGTGTTCGTGGTCGACACCCCGGGCTTCATGCCCGGTGTGCAGCAGGAGAAGAACGGGATCATCAAGCGCGGTGGGCGATTCCTGTACGCGGTCGTGGAGGCCGACGTGCCGAAGGTGACGATCACCATTCGCAAGTCCTACGGCGGCGCGTATGCGGTGATGGGCAGCAAGCAGCTCACCGCCGACATGAACTTCGTGTGGCCCACGGCGCGGATCGCGGTGATCGGTGCCGAGGGTGCGGCGCAGTTGCTGGTGAAGCGGTTCCCCGATCCGAACGCCCCCGAGGTGCAGAAGATCAAGGCCGACTTCATCGAGGGCTACAACCTGAATCTGGCGACGCCCTACATCGCGGCCGAGCGTGGCTACGTCGACGCGGTGATCGAGCCGCACGAAACTCGGCTCAAGCTGCGCAGTGCCATGCGGTTGTTGCGCGACAAGCAGATCCAGCGTGTGCAGCGCAAGCACGGCCTGATCCCGATCTAATCCCCGGGCCCCCCACCCATCAAGCGCGAGCGCGCGTGTCTGTACAGGACACGCCGCGCTCGCCCGTACAAGAGCGTGCGCTCGTCAGCACGGGTTTGAATTCAACTCGGTGCGGACGCTGTGCCGTCCATGGCGGTGCACGCAGTTGCCCGCCAGGTCTGCTGCCATAACCGAGCAATCCAACTATGATTTGCTTCGCAGTCGACGCCGCCGTGTTGCGTCAGCGGCTCGAAACGTGGCGGGTCGGATGGCTCGCACCAGACCAAGGCGGGTGAAGTCGGCTTGCGTGTCCCCGAGATGGTGTCGGAAGGTGCGACGGCGCCCCTGTCGGCCGACCACCAACAGGTGATTCTCGTAGTCGACGACGACGCACGCCTCCGCGACCTGCTGTGCACCGTGCTCGCTCCGCTCAATTGTGAGATCGCCCAGGCGGGTTCCGGTGAAGAAGCGCTGACCGTGCTGCTCCAGCGCCAGGTGGCGGTGATCGTCTTGGACATCAACATGCCGGGCATGGACGGGTTCGAGACGGCCGCGCTGATCAGGGATGCCGAGGAGCTGGCCTCCACGCCCATCATCTTCCTCACCGGAATGGCCGAGGACGGCGACCTGCACCGGGGCTATGACCTCGGCGCGGTCGACTTCCTGGTCAAGCCGGTCTCCCGGCAGGTGCTCTTCGCGAAGGTCAAGGCTTTGCTGGAGCTGGACCAGTCCTTCGCCCGGCTGCGTCGTGCGGCAGCGGCGCTGCACGAAGACCAGCTGAAGGCAGCCCGCTCCGCCGAGATCCGGCAACGGGAGGAACTGGCCGTCACTCGCCGTCGTGAACGGCTGACCAACATCTTCGCCGAAGCCAGCATCGACCTGCCTTCGCTGGAACGCACCATCGTCACCGAGCTGAGCCAGATGTTCGACGCCGAGTGCGTGTTGCGCCTGCCGACCCCGGATCACGGGTGGCATGAATCGGTTTCGCACACCGAATCGGGCCGGACCTCGGAACTGCTGCACGCTCTGATGGTGGACCCGACGCCCGGCCAGGTGCAGTCTGCGGCGTCCTACGGAGCTGTCATGGTCGAGGAATTGACCGCCCGCAGCCAGCGCTTCGGCGTGGTCTGTGTCGGCAGACCCGACGGCCCTGCCTTCACCGAGACCGAAGCCGCGTTGTTCCGTGGCGCGTCCGCGGCGGCGGCCCTGGCGATCTCCAATGCCACCCTGTACCGGGTGCAGGCCGAATACGCCGCCGTCATGCAGGCCACCGGCGACGCGATTCTGGCCGTGGACGTCTCGGGTGTCATCCGCAGCTGCAACAAGGCCGCCATCGCCTTGTTCAGCACGGATACCGATGCGCTGCTGGGCCGCGCCATCGTGGAGCTCGCGGTGGACTCGGACCGGCAGAAGCTGGAGGAGCACCTGGACGCCACCTTGGCGACGCGCCAGGAGGTCTCACTGGAGATGGCGCTGGCCGCCCAGGACGGGCGCGACGTCGACGTCATGATCACCTTGTCGCCGATCGGCGACTCCGTCGACCTGCTGGTGGCCGTCGTGGTCCACGACCTGACCGAGATCAAGCACGCACAGACCGAGATCAGGCATCTCGCCAGCCATGATCCCCTGACCGATCTCGCGAACCGCCGCCAGCTCAATGAGCGACTGGCGGTGCTGACCCGGCAGCACGAGGCCGACAAGGATCTGGTCGCGCTGCTGTATGTCGACGTCAACCGCTTCAAGTTCGTCAACGACACCTACGGCCATGACACCGGCGACGAACTGCTCCTGGAAGTCGCCACCCGGCTCCGCTCGGCGGTCGGCACCGACACCCTGGTCTGCCGGGTCGGCGGCGACGAGTTCATCCTCGTCGTGGAAGGAGTCTCCTCGACCGAGGCGGCCGTCATGTCGGGCAACCGGATCCTGGAACAGGTTCAGTCGCAACCGGTTTTCTGCAAGAACGCCACCCTGCGTCCGTCGCTCAGCATGGGCATCGCATGCCTGGGCATCAGCGCCCACACCGCCGAGGAGTTGCTGACCCAGGCCGATATGGCCATGTTCGAAGCGAAGAAGAACCGGTCAGCGGAGTGTGTCCTCTACACCGACGCGATCGGCTCGCGGCAGCAGGGCAAGGCGTACCTGCGGGCCGAGGTGTCCGATGCCATTGCGCGATCGGACTTCCGGATGGTCTACCAACCGATCGTGAACTACGCCACGGGCGCGCTGTTCGGACTCGAGGCGCTGGTCCGGTGGCAGGTCAGAGGCGAAGAGATCCCCGCCGGCGAGATCATCGCGCTGGCAGAGGCCACCGGGCAGGTGGGGCCGCTCGGCCGGTGGATCGTCTCGCGCAGTTTCGGCGATTTCGCGTCCCTCGGGCAACGTGGGTTGAAGTTGCACGTGAATCTGTCTCCGGACCAATTGCTCGAGAGCTCGTTCCTCGACCATCTGGTGGATGCGCAGCAACAGAGCGGCATAGCGCCGGACAGTGTGTGCCTGGAACTGACCGAGCGGGCGTTCAACGGCGATCCGGCTCCCGCTCACGCCGCCTTGCGCCACGCCCGCGACATCGGATTCAGTCTGGCCATCGACGATTTCGGTGTCGAGCATGCCAGCATGACGAATCTGATGTACGTGCCCGCGGATTGGCTGAAGATCGATCGCTCGTTCATCGCCGAAGTCCACCACAACGATCGCGCACAGCGGTTGGTGCGCAGTCAGATCGCCGTGGCGGCATGTATGGAAGTCGACCTGATCGCCGAGGGAGTCGAGATGCAGGAACAGGCCGACTGGCTGTTGAACGCGGGATGCGTTCTGCACCAAGGCTTTCTCTACTCGCACCCCATCGAGTCGGGGGATCTGGCCGCGTACGCCGAGAGCCGGACGGTGACGCCGGCATGACGCTTGCGAAACGTCTGGCGATTCTGTGCGGGTCCGCCGTCGCGGCGGTCATCCTGGCCAACATCCTGTTCACCATCCAGACCAACCGGATTTCCGGGCTCTACGAGCAACGGGCTGCGGCCAGGAGCGAGCAGATCACCGCGATCGATGTGGGCCGTGATGTGCAGACCTTCCTGGCCACCTACAACCGGTTGCTCGTCACCAAAGACCCGGCCCAACAAACCGAGCTCACCAACGCTCTCGACGAGCTCGACAACACCATCGAGACCGAACTCCAGCGGAATGCCGACGAGGAGGGTGACGGCGACAGCCGCCTGCAGTACCAGCAGGCGCTGGCGACATGGGACGCGTTCCAAGAGGATTACCGGGCCGAGCTGGAACTCTTCACGCGGACGGGCGACGCCGCCGTGGCGTTGGGCCAGTCCGATGATCAGACCGATCTGCTGGCGAGCCAGCTCCGCCAGATCGAGGACCAGAAGGTGAGGGCCGCCGACCAGGCCAGCGAGGCGGCCGGACAGGCGATAAGGACCGGCCGGACCATCCTGTGGACCTTCGCCAGCGTCATCGTCGCCGTGCTCGGGGCGCTGATGTTCGTGACCAGCCGAAACATCCACCGCACGGTCACGGATTCGGCGAACGTGAGCGAAAAGGCGCGGCGCTCCAAGGAAATTCAGGCCGAACTGATGACGGAGGTGCAGGGCGTACAGGACCAGGCCGCCGCCGGCACCATCATCGTGTCACGCACCGCGCAGGCGCTCGACGCCAAACACGGTGCCCTCTATCTGCGTCAGGCCGACGACCCCGGCCGGTTCGCGCTCACGGCGTCGTACGCCTTCCACCGCCGCAAGGGGCTGCCGACCTCCTACGGACTGGGGGAGGGACTGGTCGGACAATGCGCGTTGGAGGGAACCAGGATCGAGGTGACCGGTGCGCCCGGTGACTACGTCGAGATCGTCTCAGGCCTGGGCAAGACCGCGCCGATATCGCTGATCCTGATCCCCATCAAGTTCGAGACCGAGGTGCTCGGTGTCCTGGAACTGGCTGGGCTGCGGTTGTTCTCCGAGGACGACGTCGAGTTGTTGGAGAGCATCGCCCTGGGGACCGGCGTGGCACTGGCCGCCATCGAGTCGGCGCGCAGCACCCGGGAGTTGTTGCGGATCTCCCAGGCGCAGACCGAGGAGTTGCAGACCCAGGAAGAAGAGCTCCGCGCCGCCAACGAGCAACTGACGCAACGGGAAGACCTGCTCTCCTCGCAGAACGCCGAGCTGGAGGAGACCACCGAGGAACTGCGCTCACAGCAGGAGGAGCTGCGGGCCAGCTCGGAACGGCTCGAGTCGCAGGCGCATGCACTGGAGCAGAAGAACGAGGAGTTGCAGCGCCTCAGCGTGTCGTTGGAGGCCAAGGCGGAGGAGCTGGCGGTCTCCTCGCGCTACAAGTCCGAGTTCCTGGCGAACATGTCGCACGAGTTGCGAACACCGTTGAACAGCATCCTGATCCTGGCCGGCCTGCTGACCGAATCGGACGAGCCGTTGTCGGACAAGCAACACGAATTCGCCGAGACCATCCAGCAATCGGGCAAGGACCTGCTCAATCTCATCGACGAGGTGCTGGACCTGGCCAAGGTCGAGTCCGGGTCGTTGTACCTGGAGAGCGAATCGATCGACGTCGCCGAGCTGGTCAGCTTCCTGGACCGCACGTTCCGTCCCATCGCCGAGTCGAAGGGGGTGGCCTTCCGCGTGGCGGCCGACGACTCGGCGCCGCGGCAGTTCACCAGTGACTACACCCGGGTGAAACAGATCGCGAAGAACCTGGTGGCGAACGCGATCAAGTTCACCGAGGCGGGTTCGGTGACCGTGGAGCTCACCGGCGTCATGGATGCGATCGGTGATCAGGGCGGCCGGTATCTCTCACTTGCGGTCACCGACACCGGAATCGGTATCGACGAGAAGGACCACAATCTGATCTTCGAGTCCTTCCAGCAGGCCGGGCGGGGTTCAACGCGGCAGTACGGCGGCACCGGTCTGGGATTGGCCATCAGCCGTGAGCTGGCCCGCCATCTCGGCGGCGACATCTCGCTGCGCAGCGCCCTCGGACAGGGGTCGACGTTCACCTGCCACCTGCCTGTCGGGGCCGCGCCGGTCGGCCCGGTGGAGCGCGCAGTGCCCCCGCCGGCGCCGCAGGCACCGGTCGCCGAGCCGGCCGCCGACGACGAATCCACAACGCGCTTCGGCGATGTCGACACCTCGGCCGTCGCGTGGCCACAGGGGACCAAGCCCGTCCTGCTGATCGTCGAGGACGACCCGACCTTCGCGCGCATGCTGGCGGAACTGGCGACGGAGGCCGGGTTCGATTCGGTGATCACGCCCAGCGGACGAATGGCGTTGGGACTGGCCAAGGAGAAACAGCCCGCGGCGATCACGTTGGACATCGGCCTGCCGGACATGGCGGGGTGGGTGGTGCTCGACGTCCTCAAACACGATCTCGCCACCCGTCACATACCGGTCAACGTCGTGTCTGGATCCGAGGACGACGGTCGCGGACGCCGGATGGGTGCCATCCAGACCTTGCACAAACCGGCCGAGGTCGCCGATCTGCGTTCGATGTTCAGCTCCACCGCCGATTTCCTGAAGCCGGGGCCGCGGCATGTCCTGGTCGCCGAGGACGACGCGAATCAGCGCCAGGTCGTCAGGCACATGATCGAAAGTGATGACATCGCCATCACCTGCGTCGGCACCGGCCAGCAGGTGCTCGACGAACTGGCCGGCGCGACCTCGTATGACTGCCTGGTGCTCGATCTCGGGCTGCCGGATATCGACGGCATCGACCTCATCGAGCGGATCAAAGATCAGCTCAAGCAGAAGAGTCTGCCCGTCATCGTGCACACGGGCCGGGAGCTGACCTCGGCCGAAACCGAGCGGCTGGAGAACCTGGCTGCTGCCATCGTGTTGAAGAACGCGAAATCGCCGGAGCGGCTGCTGGACGAAACCGCACTGTTCCTGCACCGCGTCGCCAATGACATGCCGGTTTCGGCCCGCGAGATCCTGTCGAACCCGCGGCGTATCGACGAATCCCTCGAGGGCAACACCGTTCTGCTCGTCGACGACGATGTCCGCAATGTCTTCTCCCTGGGCAGCGCATTGAAGCGCTACGGCATCACGGTGCTGCCGGCGCGCAACGGGCAAGCGGGGTTGGACACCCTGGCCGCCCACCCGGAGATCGGGCTGGTTCTGATGGACATCATGATGCCCGTGATGGACGGTTACGAAGCGATGCGCCGGATCCGGGCCGATTCGCGCTGGCGTAACCTTCCCATCGTGGCGCTCACCGCGAAGGCCATGAAGGGTGACCGGCAGAAGTGTCTGGATGCGGGCGCATCGGATTACGTCACCAAACCCGTTGACATGGACCAGCTGACCTCGGTGTTACGGGTGTGGCTGGCCAGTCGGCCGAAGGGGCGGCGGACATCGCCGGAGAACTGACGGGCGGGCCCGCGGGCAGGTCTGCGAAGTCCGAGTCGGCTCCGTCCCGGGAGCTGACCCGGATCGAAGCAGAAGCGTTCTTCTACACGGTGTTCGAACACTTCGGGTACGACTTCCGCCATTACAGTGACGCCTCCCGCAACAGGAGGCTGCGGGCGTTCGTGGACCGGTATTCGCTGGGCACCATCTCCGAGGCCCAGGGGCGGGTGCTGCGCGACCCCGATCTGCTGGGCGCGCTGTTGGCGACCATGACGGTGAACGTCACCGAGATGTTCCGCGACCCTTCGGTGTTCGCCGCGCTGCGCTCGGAGGTGCTGCCCAGGCTGGCCACCTATCCGCGGATCCGGATCTGGATCGCAGGTTGCGCCACCGGGGAAGAGGCGTATTCCGTCGCGATCCTGCTCGACGAAGCGGGTTTGTTGAACCGGGCCACCATCTACGCCACCGACATCGACACCGAATCCCTGCGGGTCGCGACGTCGGCCATCTACCCGGCCGACGCCATGGTGCGGGCCACCCGTAATTATCAGGCCAGCGGCGGGCAGCGGCCATTCTCGGATTGGTATGTCGCCAAATATGATCGGTGCATCCTCAGCCCGGATCTGCGGGCGCGGCTGGAGTTCTTCTCCCACAATCTCGCGACCGACAGCACCTTCGGTGAGTTCAATCTGATCATGTGCCGCAACGTCTTCATCTACTTCGAGGAGACGCTGCAGCACCGGGCCGAGGTCGTCTTCCGCGAAAGCCTGGCTCCTTTCGGCAATCTCGTCATCGGGCCGCGCGAGAGTCTGACCGCCGACGGCAGGAAACTGTTCACCGCGCTGGATCGGCGTCAGGGCATCTACGTCACCGATCAGGGCCGGCATGTCCGGCCCTGACCTGATCGTCATCGGGGGCAGCGCGGGCGGTATGAAGGCGCTGCAGGGGGTGTTCCAGACGCTGGTGGACATCGGTGACCGGGTGCTGTGTGTGGTGCTGCATCGTTCGCCGGAGCCGTCCCCGCTGGCGCAGGTCCTGCAGAGTTACACCTCAATCCCGACACACGAACCCGACAACAGCCCGTGGCAGTGTCCCCCGGGCACGGTGACCGTGGCACCGGCCGGTTATCACCTGCTCCTGGGCCGCAATCGGACCCTGGCACACCAACCGCAGACACCGGTGACGCACTATGACACCGCGCCTGGTGTGCGGGCTCATCTGACGTTGGATCCGCCGGTGGCCCACTCACGGCCGTCGTTGGACGTGACGTTCTCCAGTGCGGCCGGGCTGTCCGATTCGGTGACCGCTGTGCTGCTGTCCTGTGCCAACGAGGACGGGGCCGCCGGGTGTGCGGCGGTGCAGGCGGCCGGGGGACGGGTGGTACTGCAGGACCCGGCCAGCTGTGAAGCCCCCGTCGCGGTGAACTCTGCGTTGCGCCGGGTGACGCCCGACCACATCGCCGACCCGGTGGGGATCGGCCGCTGGCTCTCCCGCTGACCCCGGTCGCCACCCCCCAAAACTGGCGCGAGCGCGCGTGTCTGCACACAACACGCCGGGACATCCGCGCAGTTTTCGCACGTTCGCTGCCCCACGATTCACCGGCAGTGCCTCAGTCGGAGGTCGACACTACGGTGCGGCCACCGCGACCCCGGCCGTCGACAGCATGTCGCGTACGGCCGACAGCATGGCCACCGCACCCGGGGTGTCGGTGTGGACACACACCGTGCCGATTTCGGTGTCGTCGAGCACCGCACGTACGCGGGCCGCGGCATCATCCGGCGAACCGATCTGCTCAAGGGTCCAGCCGAACATCACCACCTGCCCGTCGGTGTAGGGCCGATCGGCGAAGAACTCGCCCACCACCGGAAGCCCGTAGCTGCCGGCCGCTTTCGCCAGAGCGGACCCGGGCAGGGCATACATCGCCACCCCGGGGGTGTGTTCGGACGCGGCCCGGGCGATCCCGTCGGCGATCTCCGGATCGCGCGAGGCCATCATGTACAGCGCGCCATGCGGTTTGATGTGATGCAGCGCCGCACCGCTGCGGCGCACGAATGCGTTCAACGCGCCGATCTGGTGCAGGGAGTAGTCGTAGGCGTCGGCGCCGGAGATCTCGATTTCCCTGCGCCCGAAACCCAATCGGTCGGGCAGCCCCATGTGGGCACCGATGCGCACACCGTGGGAGACCGCCAGATCGACCGTCACGCGCATGGTCTTGGAGTCCCCGGCGTGGAACCCGCAGGCGACGTTGGCCGACGTGATCAGTCCCATCAGCTCGGTGTCCACCCCGAAGCGGTACCAGCCGTAGCTCTCACCCAGATCGGCATTGAGGTCCAGACGCCGCTCAGGCATGCGCGACTTCCGGTGCGCGACGGGGACTGGCGGCTTTCTCCCAGGTCGCGGCCAACAGCAGCAGCACCTCCTCCGAGAACGGCGTGCCCAGGACCTCGAGTCCGACCGGCAGCCCGTCGGGGGTGAAGCCCACCGGGATGCTGATGGCCGGCAGACCGGCTTGTGAGGCGATCACGGTGTTGGTCGGGAAGGTCAGCGCGGTGTACAGGCCGGCGGCCAGTTCGTCATGGGTGGGCGGGACCACCTGGACGGTCGGGTACACGATGACATCCAGGTCGCCGTCGGCGAACATGGTCAGGACGCGGCGCTGAAAGTGCTGCTGGTTGAGCCGAAGTCGCAGATTCTCGGGGTCGGAGTCGGGGTCGTCCGGGCCGGTGATGATGCCGTGGAACAGGTCGTTCTCCGGGTGGAAGGCGCCTTGGGAGTAGATCTGCTCGTACGACTGCACCGGGCCGTCGCGGCCGGCCAGAAACGCGGTGACGTCGGCCTTGGACTGTTTGACGTACACCGACGTCTCGGCGATGGCCTCGTCGAGGTCGGCGATCTCCAGCCCGGGCACCAGCTGGGCACCCAGGCCGGCGAGCTGGTCGATCGCCGCCCGCACCACGGCGTTGACGGGGGCGCTGCGCGGGTCGTCGTCGGCGCCGAAGCCGGATTCGAGGATGCCGACGCGCATCGGCAATGTCGCCTCCGATGCGGCCACCGCCTCGGCATAGGGCCGACGTGGCGCCGTGGCGGCCACGGCGGTGAACGGATCCTTGGCGTCGTACCCCACCATGGCTTCCAGCAGCGAGGCCAGATCGGCGACGGTGCGTGCCATGGGCCCCGGGGTGTCCTGGAAGTGCACCAGCGGAGAGAAGCCGGCGCGGCTGATCAGGCCGGTGGTGACCCGCAACCCGAACAGGTTGTTGAACGACGCCGGGATGCGGATCGAACCGCCGGTGTCCTCACCGACGCCCACCAATCCGAGGTTGGCGGCCACTCCGGATCCGGTTCCGGCGCTGGAGCCACCCGAATCACGGTCCAGTGCATAGGCATTGGAGGTGTGCCCGGTGCGCGACGAGGACGAGAACCAGCCGGCGGCGAAATCACACATGGTGGTCTTGGCCAGGATCACCGCGCCGGCGGCACGCAGTCGTTGCACCACGGTGGCGTCCTGCTCGGGCAGGTAACCGGCGAACAGCTGGGAGCCGAAACTGGTGGGGATGCCTGCAGTTTCGGCCTGGTCCTTGACGAGCACGGGCACGCCGTGCAGCGGACCGGTGACGCCGTTGGCGGCGAAACGTTCGTCGGCCGCGGTGGCCTCGGCCAGTGCGTGGGGGTTGACCGAGACGACGGCGTTGAGCTGCGATTCGGCGATCCGGTCGAGGTACCACTGCGTGACGGCGACGGCGGTGATGGTGCCGGAACGAAATCCGTTGTGCAGGTCGGTGATGGTGAGTTCGTCGAAGCTCATCGCAGGGCTCCTTCGGTGACGGGTGCAGACGATGCGGTGTCGGTGGTGAGGCGGTTGAGCACGACGATGGCCACTCCGGCGGTGATGAGGCCGACGACGACGGTGCTCAACTGGGGTGCCTGCTTGTCGACCAGCAGGGCGGCGCCGGACCCGATGGCCCACGCCAGGAACGGCTGCCACCGGAAGGCAGGGGTCGCGCCGGTGACGGTGCGCCGCGCCAGTAGCTGGTCGACGATGAGGATGGCGCCGATCGGCGGGACGATGATGCCGAGCAGGTTGAGCCAGTTGATGAAGAAGTCCCAGATCCCCGCTGTCGCAGCGATGATGCCGATGACGCCCAGGACCGCGGTGAGGATCCGCATCCGGCTGCCCAGGATGGTCGACCAGCCGACGGCGGCGTTGTAGAGGCAGTGGGTGCACACCGAGCCGAGGTTGATGAACAGGAACAGCACGGCGATCACGGCCAGCACGCCGCCGCCCTCGGCCAGGATGCTGAAGACATCACCGGAGCCGCCGGCGGCTGCGGCGATGAACCCGCCGATCACCATGGCGATACCGTTGCCGACCGGGAAGGCGGCGGCCGTCGCGATCCAGGCATCGCGCGGTGTGCGCGCCCACCGCGTGAAATCCGCTGTCATGGTGCCGGAGTCGGCGAACAGGGCGAACACCAGCGTCACTCCCACGCCGAGGGCCAGGCCCATCGACGGGTCACCGGCGTAGCCCAGGATGTCCACCGAGCTGTCGCCGGCGGCGCGCACCGCGGCGACGATCCCCAGGATCAGGAACAGCGGCACCGAGATCTGCCCGATCAGCGACAGCGCGCGGATGCCCAGCAGCGTGAACAGTGTGAACAACACCCCGGCGATCAGCACGATCACCGTCTTGTTCACCTCGAACGCGCCGGCCACACTCTCGCCCACCAGGCCGGTCTGCACGGCGAACCAGCCGAGCACCAGGGTGGACAGCAGCCCGGAGCACACCACGTAGCCGGTGCGGCCGAAGGTCTCGCTGGCTTGCAGGGAGAAGTTCCGCCCGGTGCGGGCGGCCAGCATGCTCAGGGTGCCGACGTAGAGGAACAGCAACAGGTTGCCGAGCCCGATGGCGGCCATCCCGCCCCCGAAACCGAGTCCGTGCACCAGGGTGGCGCCGGTGACGGCCGCGGTGATGATCATCGGGAAACCGGCCCACACGCTGGCCACCGAGAACAGCGACCGGCGGGCGGCGGCCGGGACGGGAACGGATTCGTACTCGTCGTTCATGATTGGTCCTTCTGGGAGAGGGCGGCCGTGACGGTCCGCGAGGTGTAGTCGGAGTGTTCGGCGGTTTTGAGCAGCAGCGTGTAGGTGTCGCGGGCGGCGATGGCGTCGAGGATCTCCAGGTGCTGGCGGTGCGCCTCGGTGAAGTCTTCGACGGTGGAGGCGTAGATCGCCATGAAGGGCTCGACCTTGTCCCAGACCCGGCCGATCAGGTCCAGCAGGTCGGGACTGCGGGCGCAGTCGTAGAAGCGGCGGTGGAAATCCTGGTTGAGGGAACGCCATTCGTCGACGCCGATGTCGTCGCGGTCCATTTTGGCCAGGATGTCGCGCAGGTCGGCGACGTCGTCGTCGGTGACTTGGGCGATGGCCCATTCGCTGGCCAGGGTCTCGAGTTGCAGGCGGATGCGGAACACCTGGGTGACCTGCTCGGCGGACATGTTGCTGACCGTGATGACGCGGCGGCCGAAGACGACCAGTCCGTCGGATTCCAAGCGGCGCAATGCTTCTCGCACCGGCATGGTGCTGACCGAGAACGCGTTGGCCAGCGATCGGATGGAGATCTTGGTGCCCGGCGCGACGGTGCCCGCGGTGATGGCAGCGCGCAGCCGGCGGTAGACCTCGTCGCCCACCGTCGCCACCTGAATCGGATGAGGATGCACCGCGCTCCTTCAGCGTTCGTGATGTGTGATCACACCGAACGTTAGGAGCGGGGCGCGTTACGGCGCTGTTGGCCGGGTTTCGTTTGCGTTAAACGTGAGGGTGCTCAGCTCGGCCCACTGTTGTCGTCCCAGCCGGGCCGTCGCGGCCGATGAGATGTCGATCAACTGCCGGCGCGGATCAGCGATCGTGGATCAGTGTGCCGAGCTGGGCGCGGACCTGGCGGGTCATCTCGTCGGCGAGCACCTCCTCGGCGCCTGACTCCAGGCCGTCGAGTACCTGACGCACCACCTCCACCGGTGAGGATTTGGGGCTGTCGCCGGCGAAGGACGCCATGTCGGTGTCGACCAACCCCACGTAGACGCCCATCACCTGCACACCGCGGGACGCCAGTTCGAGGCGCATGGAATCGGTGGCGCTCCACAACGCGGCCTTCGTGACGCCGTAGCTGGCGCCGACCGGCCACCAGGCCAGCACCGAGGAGACGTTGACGATCGCGCCGTTGCGGTCGGCGATCCGGTCGGCGAACGCCGACGCCATCGCCAGCGGCCCGAACAGGTTGGTCTCCAACTCTTCTCGCAAGGCGGTGGTGTCGGCCGAGAGTACCGAGGCGCCGCGCAGGAGGCCGGCGTTGTTGATCAGCACCCCGACGTCGGGGGTTGCGTCGGATACCGCGGCGACGGATGCGGCGTCGGTGACGTCCAGGCGCAGTGGGACGACGCGGGCATCGGTGATGTTGATGGTCTCCGGATTGCGCGCGGTCGCGTACACCTTGGCCACGCCGCGCTCATCGAGCAGTTGGGTGATGTACTCGCGGCCCATACCGCGGTTGGCTCCGGTGACGAGGACGGTCTGGCCCTTGAGGTCGGTCACTTCAGGCTCCTGGTGGTGGTGTTGGTTGATGGACGGGACGAAAGAAGCAGTCACGCCAGGAAGGCAAGCGCTTCGGCGGTGAATTCCTGGTGGTACTGGAAGATTCCGCCGTGCCCGGAGTTGGGGTAGATGACGAGTGTGGATCCGGCGATTCGGCGGTGCATGTCCTCGGAGAGCACCGACGGCACCATGCGATCGTTGTCGCCGTTGACGATGAGGGTGGGCTGGCGGATGCTCGACAGGTCGGCGGGGGTGGCCCGCCCCCAGCGTTTGATGGCCTTCAGTTGGGTTCGGAAGGCCTTCACACTGATCTTTGCGTCCCTGTCGTGGGTGCGTTCCTCGAGACGTCGGACGAAAGCGCGGGCGGCTCGTTTGCCGATGTCGTCGCGGTTGAAGAAGAGGAACTCCTTGGGATCCTTGCCGGTCAGGGTGGCTCTCAGTGTGTCGAAATAGGTTGTGCCGGCTACCTTGTCGATTCCCTTGCCTCCTGCCGGACCGGTCCCGGCCAGGATGAGCTTGCGAACCAGTTCGGGGTGTTTGAGCACCAGTGCCTGGGCGACCATCCCGCCGAGGGAGAAGGACAGGATGTCGACGGCAGTGAAACCAAGCGCGGTGATGAAGGTGTAGGCGTCGTCGGCCATCGACTCGATGGTGTCGGGGACCGTGCCGGTGGAGGCTCCGACTCCGCGGTTGTCGACGGTGATGACGTGGTGTGTGCGGGCGATCGGGTCGATGACGCGCGGATCCCAGTTGTCGAGTGTGGCGGCGAGGTGGGTGAGGAAGACGACGGGGATGCCACCTTTGGGTCCAAGTTCCCGGTAGGCGTAGGTGACCCCGCCGGCGGTCACGGTGCGTGCCGGTGCGGCACTGTACGAAGTGGTGGTCACGGTGTCTCCTGGTGGGTGGGGATGCTCAGTTGGCGAGGAATTGCAGTGCTTCGGGCACGAACTCTTCGTGGTGTTGGAACACTCCGCCGTGTCCTGAGTTGGGATAGATCTTCAACTGGGCGTTGGGAAGTCGGCGTGCCATATCGGCGGAATGGGCGCTGTCGACCATGAGGTCGTGGTCGCCATTGGCGACGAAGACGGGTGCGGTGATGACCGAGAGATCGTCAGGCTTGCTCCGGCCGGCGTGCCGGATGGCCTTGACCTGGGCGACGCCGGCCTGGATGGAGATCTTCTTGTCCCGGTGGCGGCTGCGTTCCTCGAGTCGGCCGAAGTAGTCGGCTGCGGCTTTTTTGCCCTCGGGAGTACGGGGAAAGAACAGGAAGTTTCGGGGGTCGCTGCGAGTCAGTATTGCCTTGGCATACGCGCCGCCGACAATGGTGGCCATCTTGTCGATACCGCCGCCACCGCGAGGACCGGTGCCGGCCAGGATCATCCGACGGACGAGATCCGGTGCTTGTAGCGCCACCATCTGAGCGACACCGCCGCCGAGTGAGAACCCGAACAGATCAACCTTGTCGAGGCCCAGCGCGCGGATGAACGCGATGGCGTCGGTGCCCATCTGCTCGACGGTGGGTGGCACCGATCCGCCACTGCCCCCGACTCCGCGGTTGTCGAAGGCGATGACGCGGTGGTGGCCGGCGATGCCGTCGACCACGCGCGGGTCCCAGTCGTCGAGGACTGCGGTCAGATGGTGCAGGAACACCACCGGAACGTCTGAGCCGGTACCGAGTTCGCGGTAGGCGAACGGAACGCCGTCGACCTCGATGGTGCGATTCGGCGTGTCTTTCCAGGTGGTCATGTCGTGCCTCTCGTGCGTTCTGTCAGGGTGCGGTGTGTGTTCGGGCGTCGAGTTCGGCCAGTGCGGCCTGCGTGCGACGGTTGCGGACCAGGCGCGGATCCAGGGCCGGGGCGACGAGTCCACGCAGCACCGAGATGGGTATTATCCATCTGCCCGGTGCCATGACGCGCGGGGAACGGCGGCTGAGCCCGTCGGCGAGTGCCGTTGCGGCCGTCTCGGGTTGGAGGCGCTTGAGCAACGGCCGCGGCAGGGCCGCCAGGAGTTCATCGACGATCTGGTCCCCGTCCACACCGTGTCTGATCATGTCGGTGTTGATGAGGGAGAAGTAGGCGACCGTCGTCGACACGCCATACGCGGCGAGTTCGATGCGCAGCCCGCGGCCGAGTTGTTCGACGGCGGCCTTGCTCATCGCGTAGGGGATGGTTCCCATTCCGTTGAGGAACGCGAACACCGAACTGATGAGGACGAATTGGCCGTGGTGGGTGACGACCTGATCCATGGCGGCCTGGATCGTGTTGACGACGCCGGTGACGTTGACCGCGAGCACGGACTCGAGCGACGATGCCGGTGTGGTGCGCAGGGTGGCGGCGCGGGAAAGGATGCCGGCGTTGGCGATGGCGACGTCGATCCGCCCAAAGTGCTCGACGACGCCGGCGACGGCGTGGTCGAGTGTGGATCGCACCCGGACGTCCGCGACCGCTCCGAAAGCCGAGTGCGGCGACATGTGCGCGGCGATGCTTGGTGTGTCGGGGTCGACGTCGACGATGGCCACCTTGGCGCCCCGGCGGAGCAGTTCGCGGGCGGTGGCACTGCCGATTCCACCGGTCCCACCGGTGATGAGGACGACCTTGCCGGCCACGTCGTAGGACTGACGTGTCACCGGACGCCCCGCTTGGGACGCAAGGATGAGCGGCCGTTGCGCCGGAGCATGGCCACCGTCGTGGCCAGGCGACCTCGGTTGAGGTCCGGCTCGTGGCCCGCGCCAAGGCGGTGCAGCTGGTCGGTATTCCAGCTGATGTTGAGTACCCCGTCGAGTGCCTTGACGTCGACGAATCTGCCCAGCGCGCGGCGCATCCCGTAACGCAACTCCCGGGTCTGCAGCACTCCGATGCGGTCCGACAGGAGAGCTGCCGCGGCGTCGGGGGTCGTCACCGTCGGGCGGGCGAGTCCCACCACGTCGCAGTCACCGGCGCGCAGCGCGTCTGCGATGGCCGTGGCAGAGCGGAACCCGCCGGTCACGGCCAGCGGCACGTCGCCGGCCAGCTGCCGTACGGTGCGCGCGTAGTCGAGGAAGTACGCCTCGCGGTCGCGGGTGCTGGCGGCGGCCGAACCCGACATGGCCGGTGACTCATAGTTGCCGCCGCTGATCTCGATCAGGTCGAGGCCTTCTCCGGCCAGGGCCGCGACCACGTCGCGTGATTCCTCCTCGCTGAATCCGCCGCGCTGAAAGTCCGCGGAGTTGAGCTTCACGCTGAGTGCGAAGGCAGGTGATACCCGGGCGCGGATGCGACGGACGATCTCGAGGAGGAATCGCATCCGTCGTCGCGGGTCGCCGCCCCACTCGTCAGTGCGCAGGTTTGTCAGCGGTGACAGGAACTGCGTGACCAGGTAGCCGTGCGCGGCGTGGATCTGAACGCCGTCGAACCCGGCTGTCTCGCAGACCACGGCCGCCGTGACGAACCGCTCGATGATGTCCACGATCTCGGCCGAGGTCAGCTCGCGCGGCGTGGGTGAACCGGGCAGGCTCATCGGCACCGCGCTCGGGGCGACCGGAATGTGGCCCAGCGCCAGCGGGTTCGATTGCCGCCCTGGGTGATTGAGCTGAACCCAGATTGGCACACCGCCGTCGTGGGCGGACTTTGCCCACCGGCTGAGAGCCTCTGAGTCGCGGTCGTCCTCGATCACCACGTTGCCGGGTTCGCCCAGCTGGGTGCGGTCGACCATCACGTTGCCGGTGATCAGCAACCCGTATCCGCCTCGACTCCACGTGCGGTAGAGCCGCTCCAGGCGTGCATCCGGTGTGTGCGCAGCATCGGAGAGCGCTTCACTCATTGCGGCCTTCATCAGCCGGTTCGGGAGGACCTGCCCGCAGGGCAGCGGCAGTGGATCGTGCGGTGAAGGCATGGAGCGGTCCGTCCTCGAGAACTATTGGCGTACGACTGTAATATTATGACTGTAAGATAACTGCTATGGTTGGTCAAGCGAATCGGGAGGTCGACAGTGGCGAGGTACGACACAAAGCACAAAGCCCACACCCGGCAGCGGATCCTGGAGGCCGCGGGCCGACGTCTGAAGCGCGACGGCATCGACGGCTCCGGTATCGCCGCGCTGATGACCGATGCGGGGCTGACCAATGGTGCGTTCTACGCCCACTTCGAGTCGAAGGACGACCTCGTCGCCCACGTGGTGGCCGAACAACTGGAAGCCCAGCGCGCCGTCCTCGCCGCGTTACCCCAGGGCAGGGCGGCCCTGGAGCAGTTCGTGCGCGGGTACCTGTCGCCGCAGCATCGCGACGACCCCAGCACTGGCTGCCCCAACGCTGCGCTGCTCGACGAGATCGGCCGGTGCGGTGATGCGGTCCGCGATGCCTACACCCAGGGGATGCAGTCCATCATCGATGTGATCGCGGCCGCCCTGGCGCCAGAGGACCCGTCCGCCGCGCGCACCACCGCGCTGGGACTGATCACCACCCTGGTCGCCACCATGCAGATCGCACGGGCGGTCTCCGACCGTGACATGTCCGACGGCGTACTCCGGTCCGGAATCCTCAACGCGCAACTGCTCCTCGAAGGGGAGATCTCATGAAGGCATTCGTCGTGAACCGGTACGGCAAGGACGGGATCCGCGCCGCCGAGGTGCCCGAGCCCAAGGCCGGACGTCGAGACGTTCTCGTCAAAGTGGTTGCCGCGAGCATCAATCCACTGGACAGCATGGTCCGCAACGGTGAGTTCAAACAACTCCTGAAGTACAAGCCGCCCTTCGTGCTCGGCCATGACGTTGCCGGTGTGGTCACCGAGATCGGTCCCGAGGTAACTGATTTCGCCGTCGGCGATGAAGTGTACGCACGTCCCCGCGACCTCCGCATCGGGACCTTCGCCGAGTACATCGCCATCGATCAGGACGACGTTGCGCACAAGCCGACTGCCTTGTCGCTGCAGGAGGCGGCCGCGGTTCCTCTGGTTGCGCTGGCCGCCTGGCAGATCCTGGTCGATGTGGCGCACATCGAACCCGGGCAGAAAATCCTGATCCACGCCGGTGCCGGAGGACTGGGATCAACCGTCATCCAACTGGCCAAGCATCTCGGCGCACACGTGGCGACCACTGTCAGCGGTGCCAGAGCGCAACTGGTCCGCGACCTCGGAGCCGACGTCGTCATCGATTACCGCACGCAGGATTTCGCCGAGATCCTGTCCGGATACGACGTCGTGGTGGACTCCCTGGGCGGAGAAAATCTGGCGAAGTCGCTGACCGTGCTCAAGCCCGGAGGCGTGGTGATCGGTGTCGCCGGCCCGCCCGACGCCGGCTTCGCCCGACAGCTCGGCGCACCGAAGCCGTTCGAATTCGTGCTGTCGCTCCTGAGCCTCAAGGTCCGCAGGGCAGCCAAGAAGCTGGGCGTGCGCTACGGGTTCTTCTTCATGCACGCCAGCGGCGCACAGCTCCGCAAGCTTGCCGAGTTGTACGACGCGGGACATCTACGGCCCGTCATCGACACCACCTTCGGCTTCGACCAGACTCTCGACGCCCTCGCCTACGTCGAGAGCGGTAAAGCCAAAGCCGGCAAGGTCATCGTCACACACTCAGCTGACAACCTCCGCTGACCCGCCATCTCACAGCAGCGTGATTACGGCCCGATCCGGATGTGCCCCGGTGAGTACAGCCCGGAGTGGGTGGTGGTGCCGAAGTCCAAGGTGGCCACCTCCGCGTCGACGATGGTGTCGAACCGGCGCAGCGAACCCCAGTCCCGGCCCCAGTCCCGCGACAGGTAGGTCGACATCACCTGGGCCCGCAGCAGCAGATCGGTGATGCCCAGCAGGCCACCGTTCATCCCGTCTTCCCAGCTGTCGGTGTCGTTGCGCTTGGCGTTGTAGTCCGGGGTGATCCGGAACTTCGGCACCTCGGTCACGCCGTGCGCGTGGAGCATCGGCTGCTGGCACGGGAACGCCAGGCCCACCGCCCAGTCCATCAGCACCGGCTGCTCGGAGCCGACGTACTCCTGGATCGAGCGCAGCTCCGGCACCCGCGGCGGTGTCACGGCCACCCAGTCACCGGGGGTCAGCGACAGGTCCTCGGCGACGATCCGCACCGCGGTCGCGTCATCGGGGATCTCCGAGCGGTCGTAGCGCAGGTTGCGCCACGACGGGACGGGGCCCAGGTCGTAGGGCTCCACCCGGCCCGCGGGCACCGGCGTGCCGTCGGGACCCGTTGTGGCGTATTCCAATTCGACAGCCTGGCCCTCGGTGCGGCCGTTGAACAGGCTGTTTCCGGTGATGGTGCCGGCGGCCGTGACGACCACCAGGGGGTGCGCGTCGTCGCGGGGCGGCAGCTGATACCAGGCCGAGTTCAGGATGCTCTGTTGCTGGGCTCCCTGCGTGTAGGAGCCGGCCACCGGTACCCGTGCCGGATCCAGTCCGTAGGGCAGCGGCACCGTGGAGCCGTTGACACCGGGGGAGTCCAGCTCGCTCGGGGCATCCCAGTCATAGTCGGTGCCCGGCATCGGGAACGGCTGCCGAATGGTCTCGGCGACAATCCGATCGGGCACCCCGCCGGGGGAGAAGCCCACCGGGTCCACGCCGCCGAGCGGGCCCAATGCACCGTAGTCGCCGGGCAGCGGGGCCAGGAAACCGTCGTTGGAATCCGGTTCCACCAGCACGTCATCGGCCAGGCCGCAACCGCCGGTGAACGCCCGCAGGTTCGACCAGGTGTTGGAGTAGGTCGGGTACTGCCGCACCACGCCGATCGCCATGGAGGCCACGAACACCACGACCATGAACCCGGACACCACCGGGATCGGGGCCTTGGTCACGGCCCGCGCGAACCGGCCGTTTCCACGGTCACGCGGCGCGAAGTGCAACCACAGCGCATACAGCGCGGCCGCCGCGAACAGCACGAAGAAGATGGTGCTGATCGTGAGGCCGCCGATCTTCGGCATCGAATTGTTGAACGGCACACCGTAACTGGAGACGTACCACCAGCCGTTGGTGGTGGCCCAGCACAGCGCCAGGATGAACAACACGGCCGCCAGGAACGCCATCCGGTTGCGGGCCCAGCGCACCACGGTCGGGGACACCAGCACCGTCGTCAGCGCCGCCATGGCCGCGCCCACCGCGGCGAACAGGCCCATGTGGTGCACCCACTTGGTGGGCGCGAACATCAGGAAGAAAACCGTGGCGAAGATGATGCCCATCAGCCGCCAGGCCGGGCCGCGGGCCACGCCGGGAACCCGCTTGCGCCGCAACATGATGAACATCGCGGCGAGCAGGCTCAACGCGGTGATCAGGAAGCCGAACCGGCGCGACAGTGAACCGTCGACGGTGGGCAGGATCATGTAGAAGTAGCGCAGGTTCTCGGTGTACCACTCCTGGCTGGGGCCGATCTCCGTGCGAATCCTGGTGGCTTCCAACACCGTTGCCAGGGTCTGGTCGGCGAACACCACCGGCAGGATCACGGTGCCCGCGGCCAGCAGCGGCAGCAGCAGTGGCCACGTGCCCACCAGCTGTCGGCGCTGGGCGATGATCCGCAGGATCGGGCGGCCGCCGGCCAGCAGTGCGGCCACGGCGATCAGGCCGGTGGGCTGGATACCGAGGGTGAACGCGGCGCTGATGATGGCCAGCGCGGCGGGCAGCAGTCGCCGCGAGGTGACGGCGCGTTCGATCAGGACGTAGGTGATCAGCGCGCCGGTGGCGATCTGCCCTTCGGGGCGCAGTCCGTTGTTGAACGGCATCCACGCCGCCAGCAGCACAAAACCGGCGGCCCACAGGGCGGGCCTGCTGGTTGCGACGGCGGGACCCAGGCGCGGCAACACTTCCCGCGACAGCAGCAGCCAGCACACCAGGGCACACACCAGATCGGGCAGCCGCATCCAGATCGAAGCGGTGCTCACCTGGGTCATCAGCGCCAGCAGGTTGTAGTACCAGCCGAAGGGATCCTCGGGGCTGCCGAACCAGCGGAAGTAGTTCGACATGTAGCCGGCGTGGTCGGCGACGCGGGCCATCTGCAGGATGTAGCCGTCGTCGGACGAGTTCGCCCCGCCCACGTACCAGACCAGGAACGCACCCACCACCGTGACGTCGACGGCGGTGAACGTGCGCCAGCGCGTCGGGATCAGCCGCTGCATCCGGTGGCCGTCGATGCGGTCCAGCCGCCACAACGCAAGCAGCGCAATGACGGTCGAGGCGACGGCCAGCAGGATCGAGACCAGCTTCAAGGTGGTGGGGGTGGTGGTGAAGCGGGTGTCGATGTCCGCCGACACCGACAGCCCGGGCGGCGCGGGCCCGGTCAGGTCGGTGAACATCCCGACGATCGCCGGGCGCAGGTTGGGGTCGGCAAAACCGGTGCGCTGCGGCTGCCCACGGTCGGGGCCGGTCACCTGATCGAGGCCGACGAACTCGGCGAACGTGCCGTCCTCGGAGGAGGTGATCTCGATGCGCTCGCAGGCGGGCGACTCGACACGTTCGCGGGAGACGCTGGCCACCACGACGTTTCGGTCGGTGACGTCGACGCGTTCGTCGGTGACGTTGACGAACAGACCGTTGAGCGCGGCCTGTTTGCCGTCGGCGGGGGCGGTGCCCAGCACCATCGCGCCGTCGGCGGGCAGGCCCCGGATCACCTCGCACGGCACCGTCGCCGTCATCGACACCGGCACCTGGGAGATCAACGGCGCCGTCACATTGGTCATCTGGCCGTTCTGTGGCCAGTTCAGCGCCGCGGTCGTCTGCGTCACCGGCAGCAGCGGGGTGGCCACCGCGAACAGGAAGCCCAGCAGGCCGGCGATCATCGCGACCCAGCGGGCGGTCTTCACCTCGTCTCTCACCGCGGAGTCCCTCATGGCAGCGCCCGGATCGGTCCGGACCGGCTCCACCCGAACACCCGCTCGGAGCCCTGCTCGATCTCGGCCGTCGGCGACTCGTCGGCGGGCACCACCCGGTCGTAGCGCTCGATGGAGCCCCAGTCGCGGTACCAGTCGTCACGCAGATAGGTCGGGATGGTGGATGTGCGCAGCAGCGCCTGGATGAACAGGAAGGGGCCACCGTCCTGCGCGCTGAGCCAGAGGTTCGACGATGCCTGCATCTGACTGAAGTTGGGCAGGATGCGGTACTCCGGTAGTTCGGCCACGCCCAGGTGTTCTGAGAACGGGCGCTGGCAGGGGAAGTTGGCGGCCACGGCCATGTCCATCAGCACCGGGGTCTCGTCGCCCAGGAAATCTTGAGCGGTTTCGAGCACCGGCACCCGGGGCGGGGTGAACGCGAACCATTGGTCTTCGCTGAGGTTGGGGTCGTCGGCGACGATGCGGACGACGTTGGCCTCGGCCGGCGCCCACGACAGCGGGAACCGCAGGTTGCGCCAGGCCCGCTGCATCGCGACGTCGATGGGTCCCACTTCGTCGAGTTCGGTGAACTGACCGTCGGGGCCGCGGACACCCCACTGCAGCTTGAGGTTCTGGCCATAGCTGAATTCGCCCTCTTCGTTGAAGCTCCAGATGGCGCCGGCCGCGGCGACGGTGACCAGGGGCCGGTCCTCGGTGCGGGGCGGCAGTTCGTACCAGACCGACGTGGCTTCGGCGGCCACGGTGTTCTCGTCGAAGCTGCCCATCACCGGCGTGGTGGCGGGGTCGAGGCCGAACGGCAGGAACACCGAGGATCCGTTGACACCTTCAGGGCCGTAGCCGCCGCCGGTGCCGGCCTGGTAGCCGGAGCCGACGTTCGGCTTGTTGGGCGAGCCGTCCGAGTTCGGGGTGCCCGGTTTGATGGAGGTCGGTTCGACGGGATCCAGTGAATCGCTGACGCCGTTGGGGTTGAAGCCCACCGGGTCCTCACCGCCGAGTGGCCCGTATTCGCCGAACTGCTGGCCGGGGACCGGGGTCAACATCCCGGCATTGGTGTCTTTCTCCACCAACACCGCATCCGCCAGGGCGCAGCTGCGGCCCGTCAACGCGGCCACGTTGGCCGAGGCGTTGGTGTAGGCCGGATAGCGCTGCGCGGCGCCCTTGAGCATCGAGCCCACCTCGAGGACCACCATGATGAGCGCGACGACCAGCAGTGGCGTCGACGCCAGCACCCGGTTGCGTTTGTTGTTCTTGACCTCGGTGTGCCCGGCGTAGTCCATGCGGAAGTGCAGCCACGCCGCCAGCAGTCCGCCGAGGATGGCCAGCACCAGGAACATCGACGTCACGGGCCGGCCGGCGATCACCGGGGGCCGGTCGAACCACGGCACGCCGTAGTTGCCGACGTCGAACCAGGAGTTCCAGCCCGACGTCGCCCACGCCAGCACGAACAGCAGGGCGGTGACGTACAGCGCCAGGTTGCGTCGGCTGTGCAGTCCCACCCGGGAGAACGCGAAGGCCGTCACCGCGCCCAGCGCACCGGTCAGGCCGGCGAAGACGCCGTACTGGATGGCCCATTTGGTGGGGGTGAAGGTCAGCAGCAGCAGGCCCACAAAGGTGGTGCCCAGCAGGCGCCACACCGGCCCGTTGGCCGCACCGGGGACTCCGCCGCGGCGCAACAGCACCGCCAGCACCCCGAACAGGCACAGCATCAGCACGAAGAAGGCGAAGCGCCGGGTCAGGGAGCCGTCGATGCTGTCCTCGACGGTCAGGAAGTACGGCCGCAGGAAGTCCTGGTACCAGGCGATGGTGGGGCCGACGACGTACTTGATGCGGGCCGACTCGGCGACGGTGGCCAGGGTCTGGTCGCGGAACACGACCACGAACAGCAGTGAGGCCGACGCCAGCAGCGGCGCCAGTTGCGGCAGGACCCCGTGGGTGGCGCGGCGGGCGGCGACGATGCGGGCGATGGCGCGGGCGCCGACCAGCAGCGGCGCGAGGACCACCAGACCCTGCGGGGCCAGGGTGACGGAGAAGACGGTGACCACGATCGCGATCGCGGCCGGCCACAGCCGCCGGGTGGCGATGCTGTTCTCGATCAGCATCCAGACCAGCACGGTGCCGAACGCGATCAGCGGTTCTGGGCGCAGTCCGTTGTTGAAGGCCAGCCAGCTCGCCAGGAACACCGCGGCACCGGTGAACACCGTGACCCGGTTGGCCGCCATCCGCCGGCCCAGCCGCGGGATCACCCATCGGCTCAGCACCAGCCAGGTACCGATGCCCGCCAGCAGTGCCGGCAGCCGCATCCAGATCCCGGCGGTGCTGATCGCGGCCAGGTGGCCGAGCACCGACTGGTACCAGTCGAACGGTGCCTCGGTGGCGCCGAAGTAGCGGTAGTAGTTGGCGGAGTATCCGGCTTCCGACGAGATCCGGGCGATGGTGAGGTTGTAGCCGTCGTCGTTGGAGACGGGGCCGATGATGTGCCAGAGCAGCAACGTGCCGATGACGCCGATATCGGCGACCCAGGTGGCGATGCCCGCCCGCAGCAGCCGCCCGCGGCCCGGCGCGCGGAAAAACGCCGCTCGCCGAACCCGGCGGATCCCATGCCGCCGGGCCTCTTGCTCGCGGAAAAACGCCGCTCGCCGAACCCGGCGGTCCAGCAGCGCGAGCGACACCACGGAGGCGATGACGCAGCCCACCCCCAGGATCATCGCGATCAGTTTCAGCGCGGTCGGGGAGGTGATGAACCGGGTGTCGATGTCGACGCGCGCCGACAGCCCGTCCTGCGGCGCCACCTCGAGATCGGTGAACAGCCCGGCCACCTGGGGGCGTTTCTCCGCGGGCTCGGCGCCGGTGGCGTCGGGGATGCCGACGAAGTCGGCGCCCACACCGCCGATGTTGGCCCAGACGTGGATGACGCTGCAGGCACCGGTCTCGACGGCTTGGCGCGGTGCGACGGCGGCCACGGTGTCCCGGACGACGACCACGACGGTCTCGGTGTTGGCGCGGACGAACAGGCCGTTGCGGCCGGCGTCGATACCGCCGGAGGGGACGGTGGACACCACGACGCCGCCGGCGGCGGGCAGGGTGGCCACGGCCACGCAGGGGATCGAGATGTCCAGCGCTTGCGGGGCGCCCGACACCAGCGGCGCGGTGACGTCGGAGACGAAGCCGTCAGGCCCGAGACCCTGCGGCCACAGCACGGTGGCGGTGGTCTGTCTGACCGGCAACAGCGGCACGAGCGCGCACAGAACCAGCCCGGCGATACCCGCGATGACAGCGATGAGACGGGCTAAGCGGTGTGCGGGCACGAGGCTCGATGGTAGGCGACGTACTTGTGTGGTCGGCCCTACAGGGGATTGTGTCGCCGACCGGGCCCGACTCAAGACAGTCGAAGCGGTGCCGGGCTCCACAACCCGCTACGGGTTTCGCTGCCCAGGTCCAGCCGTGCGGGCTCGGCACCCGGATAGAACAGCACCAGCCGCTGCAGCGCACCCCAGTCGCGGGACCAGTCGTCCTGCAGATAAGTGGGCACGGTCTCGGCCCGGAACAGCAGCTCGGAAATGCCCAGCGGCCCGCCGCCCAGGTAGTCCATCACCGGCGAGTTGGCCTCGGCGCCGAACCTGTCCGGCAGGATGCGCCAACGCGGCACCTCGGTGACACCGTTCTGATGGCCGAACGGACGCTGGCACGGGAACGCCAGGCCGACCAGCCAGTCCAGCAGCACCGGATCCTCGGAGCCGACCACCTGCTGCAGGCTCTGCAGTTCCGGAATCCGGGGCGGGGTCACCGCGATCCAGTGATCCGGCGCCAGGTCGTCCTCGGTGGAGACGATGCGGATGCGGGTGGCGTCGGCGGGGATCGCCCCCAGCGGGGCGCGCAGGTTGCGCCAGGCCGGTGCGGCGCCGACGTCGGCGAAGCCGATCGAGCCTTGGGCTTGCCCGTCGGGGCCGGCCCACTGCACCTGGAGGTCGCCGGCGTCGAAACGTCCGGCCGCCGAGACCACCAGCAGCGGCCCGGCCTCCTCGCGCGGGGGCAGCTGGTACCAGGCCGACCGCAGGAACGCCGGCAGCTGTACTCCCGAACGCCAGCTGCCCAGCACCGGCGTGCTGGCGGGGTCCAGGCCGTAGGGCAGGCGGGCCCGGGAACCGTTGATCCCGGTGGTGGCCGTCGTACCGCCCTCGGTGCCGGCCTCGCCGGTTTCCTCGGAGCTGCCGCCCGCGTCGGCGAAGTTGTCACTGGTCTGCTGGTCGGAAACCGGGTCCGGCGACACATCGGTGGGAATTCCGTTGGGCGAGAAGCCGGTTGAGGTCACCGCGCCCAACGCGTCCGCCGGGGGGACGTCGACGGGGGTCAGCATGCCGGCGTTGGGATCCTGCTCCACCATGACGTCGTTGGCCAGGCCGCAGGTCTTGCCGGTCAGCGCTTCGAGGTTGGACCGGCCCACCGTCCAGGCGGGATACTGCGTCACCATCGCCATGGTCAGTGACACGACCTCGAACATGACCAGCGCCCATGCGGCGATCGCCAACGGCGAATGCAGGATTCGGCCCGCTCGGGTGGGCCGCCAGGGCCCTTCGCCGCGGCCGGAGAAGTGCATCCACACGGCCACCAGTAGTGTCAGTACCGACAGTCCGAGCAGGATGGTGGTGAACCCGAACCGGTACTCGGGGAACGCATTCGACCACGGCACACCGAAGTTGGACACGTACCACCAGCCGTTCACGCTGGCGAAGCACAGTGCCGCCATGAACAGCACGATCGCCGCGAACACCGTGCGGTTGCGCCGCGATTTCATGGCGTGCGCGGTGACGGCCACCGCCGCCAGCGCCCCCAGTGAACCGGCCAGCCCCGCGATGACGCCGAAATGGTGGGTCCACTTGGTGGGGGTGAACATCATCGCCAGGAACAAGATGATGGTGATACCGATGATGCGACGGCTCGGTCCGGCCGCGGTGCCGGGAATGCGGCCCTTGCGCAACGACATCGCCACGGCGATGGCCAGGGCCAGCAGTACGGCCAGCACGGCGAACCGTCGGGCGATGGACCCGTCGGGGGTGGCCATGAACAGCCGCTCGTAGCGGGTGTGCTCGTCGAACCAGGCCAGGCTCGGGCCCACATCGGATTTGAAAGAGCTGGCCTGCAGTTCCCCGGCGAAGGACTGGTCGCGGAAGATCAGGATGGCCGACACGGTGATGGCGGCCAGGATCGGCGCCAGCAGCGGTGCCAGCCCGAACTGGCCGGCGCGGCGGCGCAGGATCGTCAGCAGCGGGCCGACGGCCACCAGCAGCGCGCCGATCGAGGCGATGCCGGTGGGCCCGGAGAACAGGGTCAGCGCGCCGATGATGCAGGCCACCGCCACGGGTAGCAGCCGGCTGGTGGCCACGGCGCGTTCCACCGAGCACCACGTCAGCAGGATGCCCAGGGCGATGATCGGTTCGGGCCGTAGGCCGTTGTTCAAGGGCAGCCACACCGCCAGGAACATGCCCGCCGCGGTCCAGGCCGCCGCGCGGCTGCGCTTGACGGCGGCGCCGAGGCGCGGGATCACTTCGCGGCTGATGATCCACCAGCAGGCCAGCGCCATCAGGAGGGTGGGCAACCGCATCCAGACGCTGGCGGTGGTGACGTGGGCCCACAGCGCCAGCAGGTCGTAGTACCAGCCGAACGGCGCTTCCGGCGTGCCGAACCAGCGGTAGTAGTTGGCCATGTAGCCGGCGTTCTCGGAGACGCGGGCCATGGTGAGGATGTAACCGTCGTCGGCGGTGTTGGCGCCCACGAAGTGCCACCACACCAGCACCGCGGCCACGAGGGCGTCCAGCCCGGTGATCGACCACCAGCGCGATGGCAGCAGCCGGTGGTGGCGCACCCCGTCGGCGGTGTCGAGGACGTGCAGCGCGATCAGCGATACGAGCGTCATCAGGACACCGAGGAACATCGCCACGAGCTTGAGCACGGTCGGGGCGCTGCTGTAGCGGGTGTCGATGGTCGCCGACAACTCCAGGCCGGGTGGCGCCGGTCCGGACAGGTCGGTGAACACGCCAACAACCTGCGGGCGGAAGTCGTACCCGCCGCGTTCGCCGCGCAACGGGGCGTCGGGATCGTCACCGGTGTTGGCGGGGGAGACCGCCTGGGTGAGGCCGACGAACTCGGCGCTCACCTTGTCGGCCTGGGCGGTGAACTCCAACCGCTGACAATCCGGTCCCAGGACGGCGCTCATCGGGGCGACGACCACGGGGGTGTTGCGGACGACGACCACCAGGTTGTTGTTGGCGCGTTCGATCAGCAGGCCGCGGTCGACGGCCTGCGGGGCCTGCTTGGGAACCGTGGACAGCAACACCGTGCGGTTGACGTTGGCCGGTCCCGCCAGGCCGGCGGCGACCTGGCACGGCACCGTGATGGTCAGATCGGTGGCGACGTAACCGATCAACGGCGCGGTCACGGATTCGAGCACGCCGTTTTGCGGCCAGTTCAGTTCCGCGGTGGTCTGCTTGATCGGCAGGAACGGGGTGGCGATGGCCAGCAACGCGCCCAACAGTCCGGTGACGACGGCGACGGTCTTGGCTGTGCGATAACTGCGCCCCGCGTCCGTCACGGAGGTAGATCGTAACTGCGTGGCCATCAGGGTGACTTTCTGATGGCGAGCACGAACGGGCCGATGGTCTGCACGTCGAACTCGGGGCTGTCGAACAGCGCCGAGTCCAGTTCGACGGTGTAGCGCCGCACGTTGGGCTGGTTGGGGTAGACGTCCTCGGCCAGCCGCAGGGTGTAGGTGGCCCCGGATCCGGATCCGGCGCCGCGGCGCATCAGGAACACCGTCGGCGGTTCCCACGGCAGTTCGTCGAGGGCGGTCAGGAACTCCTGGCTGCCGTCCAGCTCCGCCCAGCTCTCGATTTCGGCGGAGCGGGCGTCGAACTGGGCCAGCGGGTTGGCATAGTGCGAGGTCAGGCCCTGGAAGCCGAAGTAGGGATAAAAGGACAGGAAGCTGTAGTCGGCGGTCAGCACCACGGTCTCGTTGCGGGGCCGGCCGGTCTTCTCCAGGATGGTGTCGTCGATCTCGCGGTAGTACTGCTCCGCGCCGGGCGGTCGCTGGTCGCCGCGCACACCGTCACCGTCGGTGTCGGTGTAGGCCACCGTGATGTCGGGCCGCAGGGTGTCGGGGATGTCCTGGCTGAACGCCATCGCCCCGGCCAACCCGACGGCCGCCGCCACCGGGATCAGACGCCGGCCCCAGCGCGCCGCCGCGGCCAGGCTGACTTCGAGGAACCCGAACACCCCGGCCGTGGCCAGCAGGACGGTCAGAGTGGGCTGCAACCGGAACGACAGCAGGGTGGTGCCGGCCAGTGTGGTGAGCATCGACAGCAGTGACCACAGATAGACGGCCAGCACCCCGACGGCCAGGGCACCGGCGCGCACCGAGGACCGGGCGCGCACGATCAGCCAGATGGTGCCCAGCATGCACAGCGCCCCGAGCAGCGAGAACTGCAGCATCGGGAACGTCAGCACGGCGCCGTCGTTGGGCAGGTAGTGCATGGCGCTGCCGGTGTCCGACAGCGGTTGCTTCGATGCCCTCAGCAGGAACGGCAGCCAGGTGGTCAGGGCGATCAGGATGGCGATCACCCCGGCGACGAGCAGTCTGCGCAGGGGTTCGATGCTGCGCCGGGAGACCGCCAGCACAACGGCCATGCCCGTCACCGTCATCGCGGACAGGCCCAGCAGCAGCGTGTAGAAGGTGGCGCTGATCCCGAGGAAGATCCCGACGCCAACCACGGCGGCCCACCCGCCCCTGTCCGAATCTGACTTGCTCGACTCGTTCCCGTCTCTCGCTGCGCTCGTTCCGCTCTCTCGTCTCGCGGGCCGGCGCAGCCCTGCCCACGCCAGCACCAAGATCGGCGGCAGCAGCACGGTGATCATCGCGCTGTAGGGCTCCGGCGAGGCATAGGCGATGGTCACCGCGGCCGTCGCCGTCGTCACGATCAGTGCGTAGGTGAAGCGAATCAGCTTGGACCACAACACGAATGCCAGCGCCACCGCAATCGCGATCGAGGTCACCGCCCACGGCTTGTAGACCTCCCACGCCGGCATACCCGCCAGATCAGCGGCCCGGCCGCCGATCCAGAACCAGCCCGGCGGGTAGTACGGCGGCAACCCGGCGTATGTCATGTCCTGCAGCGCGGGACTGTCGGCCAGCCGGGTCACGTACTCGGTGCGGAACTGCTGGTCGACGGAGATGCCGAACAGATACAGCTTGGTGGCCCCCAGCGGCATGCCCAGGGTGGCCACCACGAAAGCGGGCAGGAACACCAGCGCGGTACCGGTGGCCACCCGCCGCCGGCCCCGGACCCAGAACCAACCCGCCGCGAAGAGGGCCGCCAGACAGGCGAATTGGCCGACCGTGGTCAGCGCGTGCAACTGATTGCTGGAAGGGAACGCGGGCCACTGGACGCGGCTGATCGCCGCCAGTGACACGACGGAAACGACGACGGCGATCAACGCCGCCAGTGCCATTTCGCCGACTGTGCGGATGGCCGCCGTTGTTGTGCTGGACGAGGCCAGCGCTGCCCTCATCTCAGATGGGCAGCTTGCGGAAGATGGGGCGCGGGATGTGCCGCAGCACCATCATCACGAAGCGGAACGGGCCCGGGGCCCAGATCAGGTCCTTGCCCTTGGCCGACGCGGCGACCGCCAACTCGGCGACGTCCTCCTTGTCGACCGTGAACGGGGCTTCCTTGGCGCCGGTGGCCTTCCAGTGCTCGATCGTGGTCGTCGTGCGTACCTGGCCGGGCCGGATCACCAGCACCCGCACACCGAATTCCCGCAGTGCTTCGCCGAGGCCGAGGTAGAAACCGTCGAGACCGGCCTTGGTGGACCCGTACACGAAGTTCGATCGCCGCACGCGCTCGCCGGCCGCCGAGCTCATCGCGATGATGCGGCCCGACCCTTGGGCTCGCATCTTCTCGCCGAGCAGCACACCGACGGAAACCGCTGCGGTGTAGTTGATCCCGGCGATCTGTACGGCTTTGCGCTGGTTCTGCCAGAGCTCTTCGGCGTCGCCGAGCAGACCGAAGGCCACGACGGCCACATCGATGTCGCCGCCGGCCCACGCCGCGTCGATCACCGCCGGGTGGCTCGCGGTGTCCAGCGCGTCGAAGTCGATCCAGTCAACGGCTTTGGCGCCCGCGGCGCGCAACTGCTCGATGGCGGCGTCCTTGCGCGGGTGGCCCGGCAGATCGGCCAGCACGATCCGCGCGGGTGCGTCACGCAGATAGCGCTCGCCGATCGCGAGGGCGATCTCGGACGTGCCACCGAGGAGCAGGATCGCCTGCGGATTACCTACTGCGTCGAACACCATCTAGAGCAGCTCCAAACGTCGGGCCATATCGGAGGCGAACACACCCTCGGGATCGACGCTGCGGCGCACCGCGATCCATTCGTCGATCCGCGGATACATGGCGTGGAAGGTCTCGGCGGTGGTGCGCGAATCCTTGGCGGTGTACAGCCGTCCGCCGAACTGCAGCACGCGGCGGTCGAGTTCGGTGACGAATTCGTGCAGGCCCGCCTTGATGGGGAAGTCGACGCACACGTTCCAGCCGGGAATCGGGAAGCTCAGCGGCGCTTGGTTTCCCGGGCCGAAGAGCTTGAACACGTTGAGGAACGAGTAGTGCCCGCTGGCCTGGATATCGCCGATGATGGCCTTGAACTCGTCGACCGCCTCTCCTGGCACCACGAACTGGTACTGCAGGAATCCGCGGGGGCCGTAGGCGCGGTTCCACTCACCGAACATGTCGAGTGGGTGATAGAACTGCGTCAGGTTCTGGACCTTGCCGCGGTAGGTGCCGGATTTGCGGTACCAGAGCTCGCCGATGGGCCCGAAGGTGTACTTGTTGGCCAGACCGTTGGGGAACACATCGGGCAGCGTGAGTAGTTGCGGCGCATCGAATTTCAGCGGGTCTTTGCGCAGTTTGGCGGGCAGCTGGTCCAGCGTCGCCAGGGAGCCGCGCGAAATCGCCGCGCGGCCCAGCTTCGGCGGTGCGCTGATGGCGTCGAACCACGCGCTCGAATACGTGTAATTGGATTCGCTGCCGTCGCTGTGGAAGGCGATGGTCTCGTCGAGGCTGCCGGTGACGTCGCCGTCGGCGATGAAGTAGGCGGTCTCGGTGGGGGTCATCGCGACGGTGGCCCGCAAGATGATGCCCGTCAGGCCGTTCCCACCGACGGTCGCCCAGAACAGGGCTGCGTTGTCGCCGTCGGGGGTGAGGTGGCGGACCTGCCCGTCGGCGGTCAGCAGTTCCATCGAGCGCACGTGGTTGCCGAAGCTGCCGGCGCTGTGGTGGTTCTTGCCGTGGATATCGCAGGCGATGGCGCCGCCGATGGTCACCTGCCGGGTGCCCGGCAGTACGGGCACCCACAGTCCGAACGGCAGGGCGGCCTTCATCAGCTGATCGAGGTTCACCCCGCCGTCGACGTCGACGGTTGCGGTGTCGGCGTCGACCGAGTGGATACGGTTCAGCGCGGGCATGTCGATGACGAGGCCGCCACCGTTCTGCGCGTTGTCGCCGTAGGAGCGGCCGAGGCCACGGGCGAGCACACCGCGCGGTCCGGCCTGCGAGACGGCCTTGATGATCTCTTCGGCGTCGGGGGTCGACAGCACCTCGGCAACCGAGGGCGCGGTGCGTCCCCAGCCGCTCAGCTGGCGTGTGGTGGTCACAGACATCGAGACAGAGGGTACCGCTCTTATCTCAACCGGAAGATCACCGCGCGCTGCACGATGAAGTTGATCACCGTGGCCGTGCCCTGGGCGATGACGAATGCCACGGGCACCCGCCACGGCTTGTCGTCCCACTGCGTGTAGAAGAGATAGTTGATGCCGACCTGTACGGCGTAGGTCAGCGCGTAGAGCACCATCACCGCGATGAACCGGGCCCGGCTGGGTGTGGCCTGGAAGGTCCAGCGCCGGTTGATCAGGTAGGCCGTGGTGGTGCCCGCGATGAAACTCAGCGTCTTGGCCAGGTTGACGTGCAGGTCCAGCTCGAGGAACACCAGGTAGAGGCCGAAATCGACGATTGCCGACAGGCCGCCGGTCACCAGGAATCGCCACACCTGCGTCCCGAGGCTCAGGTTCGGTGGCATAGGGGGCTCGGCCATCGCGGGGAAGCTTAGCTGGCACGTCGGCCCGGCCCTGACTCCCCGGCTCCTTCGTCGCCGCATCGTCGACCGGGCTGGCTCATCGGCCCGGCCCTGACTCCCCGGCTCCTTCGTCGCCGCATCGTCGACCGGGCTGCTGCAAGAATGAGTGCGTGCACGATCTGCTGAAGGTCTGGGACGCCCTGTTGGCGCGCCACACCACCCACTCGGCCGACGCGCACGCGACCGGCCGGGCACTGCTGGCCCGCTGGAGCGAGCCGCACCGGCGCTACCACGACCTGGCCCACCTGGGCGGCATCCTGTCCTACGTCGAAGAGCTGACCGGGCACGCCACCGACGCCGACGCGGTGCGGCTGGCGGCCTGGTATCACGACGCTGTGTATGCCGGCCGCCCCGATGACGAAGAACTCAGCGCCCAGCTCGCCGAGACCGACCTGGCCGCCCTGGGCGTCGAGGTGGGGTTGGTGGCCGAGGTCGGGCGGTTGATCCGGATGACCGTCGAGCACGACCCGGCCCCGGGCGATCGCAACGGCGAGGCACTCTCGGACGCCGATCTCGCGGGCATGGCGTTGCCGCCGGAGCAGTACCAGCGCAACTCTGCCCTGATCCGCCAGGAGTACAACCATGTGTCCGACGACGCGTTCCGCGCCGGCCGCGTCAAGGTGATCGAGAGCCTGCTCGCCGGTCCCGGTGTGTTCCGGACGCCGTGGGGGCGCCGGCACTGGGAGGCCGCGGCCAAAGCCAACATGAATGCGGAGTTGGCCTCGCTGCGGTGAGTCATCTGACGGCCGGCTGTCCGGAAGCGAGCTACGCCTTTTAGTGCAGCGTGCCGGCCACTACCGCGCACAACGCGTCGACCGCGTGTGCAAACGCGTGCTCCCCAGGTGTGCCGAAATTGACCACAACGCCGTCGGGCCGCGGAATGCTGCTGTCGGCCAACGGGTGTCGTAGTCGCGAGAGGCCGGCGATACCCACACCGGCTTCCCCGGCCCGCCGCAGGAGTTCCGGTTCTGCGCCCTGCGGCAGTAGCAGCAGCAGATGCAGGCCTGCCGACAAGCCACTGACGGTCACCGCCGGCGCGAACGGGGCAAGCCGCTGCGCCAAGGTGTCGCGCCGGCGGCGGTAGCGGGTACGCATCCGTCGAATGTGCTTGTCGTAGTTGCCCGCAACGATGAAGTCGGCCATGGTCAACTGGGTGATGCCGTCGACGTAGAACTGTTGCCCGCCCGCGGCGGCCACCACGTCGTCCACGAGTCCGGTGGGCACCACCATCCAGCCCAGACGAAGCACTGGTGTCAGGCTCTTGCTCGTCGAGCCCAGATAGATCACCCGCGCCGGGTCCAGGCTCTGCAGCGCGCCGACCGGTTGGCGGTCGTAGCGGAACTCGCCGTCGTAATCGTCTTCGAGCACATAGCCGTCCGCGCGTTCGGCCCAGTCCACCACGGCGGTGCGCCGCCCCGGATGCAGCGGAACGCCGTGGGGGAAGTGGTGTGCCGGGGTCACCAGGACCGCGGGGGTGTCCACGTGGTCGAGATCGCCGACATCGGCCCCCCACTCGTCGAAACCGATGGGCACCGTGGATCCCCCGGAGGCGGTGATGCAGTCACGAAAGATGAAGAGGCCGTAAGCTTCCACGGCGATCGGCCGGGCCGGACCGAACAGCCTCGCCAGGATCTCGATGGAGTGTCGGGTGCCCGCGGTGATCACCACGGAATCGGGGGAGACGCGCACACCGCGGGCGCGGGCCAGGTATTCGGCGACGGCTGCGCGCAGCTCCGGTCGGCCGCGCGGATCACCCATTCGCAGCGCCTCGTTGGGTGCCGAGTGCAGGGCGCGCCGGGCGGAGGCCAGCCAGGCCGACCGCGGGAATTGGGAGACATCCGGTGAGCCGGGCAGGAAGTTGTGTGTCGGGGCACCGACGGCGCCGCGTGGTTGCGACGGGGTGAGGCTGTGGCGTTTGAGGTGGTCGGAGTCGACCACCCAGGTACCCGCTCCCTGTCTGGATGCCAGCCACCCTTCGGCCACCAACTCGGCGTACACGTCGGCGACGGTGTTACGCGCCAGGCCGAGGTCGGCCGCAAGGGTGCGAGACGGCGGCAGCGCCGTGCCGGCGGTCAGGCGGCCCGAGCGCACCGCGTCACGCAGCGAGGTGAGCAGCACCTCACGGACACCCCGAGTACCTGGTGCCAGGGCGACGCGCAGGTCCAGGTGCAGATCGCTCCCCGAATTGGCCCACGAACTCATGCCGGTATTGAACCATCTGAACAGGCCTTTGTGGTTCTAGATTCGAGTCATGACACAGGTACTGGAAACCCAGAAGATCAACCGCATCAACCTCAACCGGGTCGCCCCCGAATTTTTCGAGGGCATGATGGCCCTGTCCGCGGCGGCCACCAAAGGCATCGACCCCACGCTGGCCGAACTCGTCAAGATCCGCGCCTCGCAGCTCAACCACTGCGCGTTCTGCCTGGACATGCACACCCACGACGCCCGCAAACAGGGCGAGACCGAGCAGCGCCTCTACCTGCTCGCGGCGTGGGAGGAAGCCGGTGACCTGTACACCGAGCAGGAACAGGCCGCGTTGGCACTGACCGAGGAGATGACGGACCTGACCCGCGGCGGGCACGTCTCCGACGCGGTGTACGCCAGGGCCGCAGCCGCGTTCACCGAGCAGGAACTGGGTCAGGTGATCGCCATGGCCACCGTGATCAACGCCTGGAACCGGATCAGCGTCAGCACCCGGGTCAAGCCCCCGCACCGGCACTGACATTGGTCACCGGCTCGAGTGCCCCGCGCCCCTTTCCGGCGCGGGGCACTTCCGCCAGGATGGGGGCATGGACGAACCGGTGATCGCCCTCGATGACCAGGACAGCTGGCAGCTGCTGTCGGGTGTGCACCTGGGCAGGTTGGTGACGGTCGTCGACGGCCGAGCCGAGATCTTCCCGGTCAACTTCGTGGTGCAGCGCAACACCGTGCTGTTTCGAACTGCGGAGGGCACCAAGCTGTTCGGCGCCGTCACCAATGACCAGGTGCTCTTCGAGGCCGACGACCACAATGTCGTCGAGGGCTGGAGTGTCATCGTCCGGGGCACGGCGAAGGTGCTCTTCGCCGCGGACGAGATCCAGGACGCCGAACACGCCGGGCTCTATCCGTGGATCGCCACCCAGAAGCTGCGCTTCGTGCGGATCACGCCCAACGACGTCACCGGCCGGCGGTTCGTGTTCGGGCCGGAGCCCGATGACGAGGACGGCGTTCCGGGCTGACTAACTTTCGTCGGCCGGCGCCGGCAGTGCAGCCTGGATTCGCTGCCGCGCAACGCTCACCGCGTCCTCGACGTCGTCGCGCGCGGCGGCTACCGACGCCAGGAAACCCTGCCACTCTTCGTCGAAGCTGTCTCTGATGTCCGCGCCCCGGGTGGCCACGGACGCGACAGTGAATGCGGCGTCGAAGGCCGACGAGACCACCGAGCCCTGGGCGCGGACAGTGGTACCCGCAACTTCGGCGGTCCCGGTGATCAGCGCATTCGGTAGCGCCGACTGCGCGTTCACGTAGGTGGCCACCGCGGCTCGGATCCGGCCCCCGGCCTCCAGGGCGGCGTCGGTCAGCGTGTCACCGGTCAGTCCGAACGCACTCGGCAGGGTGGCTCCGTCGCGCACCGCGGCGACCACCCGCGCGGGGGATTCGACGAGGGTGGCGGTCACATCGGTGGCCGCGTCGGTGACTCGGGTGCTCAGCGTCCGGCAGGCGATCAGCTGACGCTCGATCACCTCACGGAGAACGAGGGTGGCGCGCTCGTCCTCGGAGTCCCCGTCGTCGTACTCGTCGTCGAGGTCGTGGTCTTCCTGGTCTTCCTCGAAGTCGACGCCGTCGTCCTCGACGATCTCGGCAACGATCACTGCCTCGCTCACGACGGCGGGCTGGGTATCTGTCTCACTCATAGGGCCATTGAACGTTCCGCGTCCCAATTCCCGGTGGCGCTGAGGTGAATTCGGCGCCAGCCTGTGGATGAAGTTCGGACTGTGGACAACTTGGCTCGTTTCGCTTTGATCCGGGTTCGGCCGCGCCGGTCTGTCGGTGATGGTGCGCAGCATCGTAGGTATGAGTTCGCCACCGACCGCCATGCAGGAAGACCCCGTGTCACGGGCCTTCCAGGCGATCGATGCTGCGGTGACAACATTGCTGGCCTCCGAACCCACCCAACGCACAGTGCTGCAGCACAAGGACTTCCTGGCCCGCACCCAACGCATCCTCAACCGACTCCCCGCCCTGCAATACCGCGAGATCGCCGCCCTACGCCACCACGCCAGCCCGAAAGAACTCGGCGACACGCTGCCACGGGCGCTGGCCGAAATCCTGCGCATCACCCGCCGCGAGGCCAACAAACTCGTCGACGACGCCGAACGACTCGGCCCCCGCACCGCCCTGAGCGGGGAACCGTTGCAGCCCTGGCTGGCCGACACCGCCGCGGCCCAAGCCGACGGCGCGATCAACACCGGACACGTCGCAGTGATCCGCGAATTCCTGAAGCAGCTCCCCGGGCACATCAGCCAGACCCAGCGTGATGAGGCCGAAGCGAAGTTGGTGCAGTTGGCCCGCCGCAAACGCCCCGATGAAGTCCGCAAAGAAGCCGACGACCTGTTCCGCCAACTCGACCAGGACGGCCGCCCACCCATCGACCCGAAACCCCGGACGGCCCAAGGTGAGATGCACGTCGGCCGCCAACTACGCGACGGCCGCCGCAAATTCTGGGGCTACTTCACCCCCGAAGGCGCCGCCACCTGGGAAGCCATCCACGCCAAATGGGCCGCACCGGGTGCCTGCAACCCCGGCGACGAATCCCCCTGCATCGACGAGGTCACCGACGACGCCGCCCGCCGCGACGGACGTACCCAACCCCAACGCAACCACGACGCACTCGTCGCCGTCGGCCGCGCCATCTTGGCCTCGGGACAACTCGGTAAACACCACGGCCTGCCGGCCACCATCATCGTCTCCACCACCCTGGCCGAACTCGAAGCGAAACTCGGGCTCGGGGTCACCGCCGGTGGCACCCGCCTACCTGTGCTCGACGTGCTGCGGCTGGCCCGCCACGCTTACCACTATCTGGTCATCTACGGCGACCATGGGGAAGTGCTGCACCTGGGCCGCACGAAACGGGTGGCCAGCCCGTCGCAGCAGATCGTCCTCTATGACCGCGACCGGGGCTGCACCCGACCGGGTTGTGACGTGCCCGGCTATGGCGCCGAGGCCCACCACGCCGTCCTGGACTGGGCCCAGGGCGGACTCACGAATATCGATGATCTGGCCTTCGCCTGCCCGAAGGACAACAAACTCGTCACCGACGGCGGCTGGATCACCCGCAAAAACCCCTTCGGCCAGACCGAGTGGATCCCACCGGCGCACCTCGACGTCGGCCAACCCCGCGTGAACGACTACCACCACCCCGAGCGACTCCGGCGTCGGCCGGAGCCGTCAGACCCAGTAGGGCACCCGGGCCCGGTACTGCCGCATCGCAAATGCGGTGACGGTCCACCCGACGATGGTCAGGACGATGACCACCACCCAGTGGTGTAGTTCTTGATCCGCGCCCAGCAACGGTGCGCGGACGATGTCGACGTAGTGCAGCAGCGGATTGAACTCGATGATCTTCGCCCAGCTGCCTGCGCCCTGATCCCGCAGTGTCTGGTCGTTCCAGATGATCGGGGTCATGTAGAACAGCAGCTGAACCAGGCTGAACAGCAGCGGGCTGATATCGCGGTAGCGGGTGGCCAGGATGCCGAAACACAGCGCCACCCAGATGCAGTTCAACACGATCAGCGCCAGCGCTGGGATGAACGCCAGATCCGTCCACTTCCACTGCTGCGGGAAGATGATCGCGATGATCACGAAAATGATGATGTTGTGCGCGAACAGCAGCACCTGCCGCCACACCAACCGGTAGACGTGCACGCTCAGCGGCGTCGGCAACTGTTTGATCAGTCCCTCGTTGGCGACGAACACGTCGGCGCCTTCCAGGATCGAGGCGTTGATCAGGTTCCAGATGATCAGGCCCAGCGTGACGTACGGAAGGTGCTCGGCGAGTTCGAGATTGAACAGCTTGGAGTACAGCCCGCCCAGCGCCACGGCCATGGTGCCGGTGGCGATGGTGATCCAGATGGGGCCCAGCACGCTACGCCGGTAGCGCTGTTTGATGTCCTGCCAGCCCAGGTGCAGCCACAGCTCGCGCTTGTTGAAGCCGTCCACCAGGTCACGTCGCGCCCGTGAGAACGTCCTGGACTGTGCCGCCGCATCGACGAACGTCATCGTTGGAACCTCTCCCGTCTTCCCAACCGCCTTAGCTTGATCCACTCCCACAGGCCGGCCGGATCACGCCGCGAGACCAGAAAGAACCAGCCGAAGCGCACCCATTCCTGCGGGATCAGCCTGCGCATGCCCGGTTGTGACTGCAGGTAGCCCCGGTTGCGGTAGGTGAAGAACCGTTTCGTGGCATCGTCGGGGAACTGCGTGTGCATCCGCCCGCCGAGAATCGGTTTGAACTCGTCGCCACCCTGCGGATGGACGTAGACCGCGTCCAGGCAGGTGCCGAACGGCACCCCCGAGCGCACCAGCCGGCGGTGCAGTTCCACCTCGTCGCCGCGGACGAACAACCGGAGATCCGGCACTCCAACAGCTTCCACCGTCGAGGCCCGGAACAGGGCGCCGTTGAACAGCGAGGCGATACCGGGCAGCAGGTCGGCTCCGGCGGAGTCGTCCACCCGCAGCTCGTCAACGCGACGCCGCCACACCAGCCCGCGGCGCAGCGGAAAGGCCAGCCGCGAGGGATCGTCGAGATCACACACCATCGGCGACACCTCACCGAGTCCGTGTCTGGCGGCACACGAGAGCAGGGTCGCCAGGACATCGGGTCCGTGGGGATGCCCGTCGTCGTCGGCCAGCCAGATCCAGTCGGCGCCCGCCGCCAGCGCGTGCAGCATTCCCAGCGCGAATCCGCCTGCGCCACCCAGATTTCGGCGTGAACCCAGATACGTGGTCGGGGTGGGCTGGGCGGCCACCAGTTCGCGTACGCGGTCATCGGAGTCGTTGTCGACGACAATCAGGTGATCCGGCAGCCGGCTCTGGGTCGTCAACGCGCCCAGCGACACTGCCAACTGCTCCGGACGACGATGGGTGACCACCACGGCGAACACCGTGTCAGTCATTCGGCACAGCCCGATCCCGTGCTGTCTCTTCGAGCACCTCACGTACATGCCGGGCCGCATCGGGGCCTTCGTAGGCGCCGACGACCTCCTCGATGCCACCACTCATCCGGATGGTGCCGTGATCGATCCACATCGCGGTGTTGCACAGCCGCGCCAGGAACTCGTTGGAGTGGCTGGCGAACACCAGGATCCCGGAACGTTCCACCAGATCGGCCAGCCGGCTCTGCGCTTTCTTCAGGAAGTCGGCGTCGACGGCGCCGATACCCTCGTCGAGCAGCAGGATCTCGGGGTCGATGCTGGTCACCACACCCATCGCCAGCCGCACCCGCATACCCGTGGAGTAGGTGCGCAGCGGCATCGACAGGTACTCACCGAGCTCGGTGAACTCGGCGATGTCGTCGACCTTGGCCATCATCTGCTTGCGCGTCTGACCCAGGAACAGGCCGCGGATGATGATGTTCTCGTAGCCGGAGATCTCGGGATCCATGCCGACACCGAGATCGAACACCGGCGCCACGCGGCCGTGCACGGTCGCCGAGCCCCGGGTGGGCTCATAGATGCCGGACAGCAGCCGCAGCAGCGTCGACTTGCCGGCACCGTTGTGGCCCACGAGACCCACCCGGTCACCCATCTTCAGCGACAGGGTGATGTCCCGCAGCGCCTCGATCACCACCACGTTGGACTCGTTGCGGCCGATCGTGCCGCCGGCCTTGCCCAGGAACGCCTTCTTCAGAGAACGCGATTTGGCGTCGAAGATCGGAAACTCGACCCACGCGTCGCGGGTCTCGATATGTGGCCGGGTAGGTGAACTCACAGCGGTACTACAGGTACTGCCCGGTGCCAGGGTGCGCGCCACCTCGCTGCTGGCCCGGTACGGCCACTCCCGGCGGCAGGGCGCCCTGTCGCATCTGCTCCAGCTGGGCCCTGGCCGCCATCTGCTGGGCGAACAGTGCGGTCTGGATGCCGTGGAACAGCCCTTCCAGCCACCCGACCAGCTGCGCCTGGGCGATCCGCAGCTCGGCGTCCGAGGGCACGGCGTCGTCGCTGAACGGCAGGGCGAGCCGTTCGAGTTCGTCGCGCAGTTCCGGCGCCAGACCTTCTTCCAGCTCGGCGATCGAGGTCTTGTGGATATCGCGCAGCCGGTTGCGGCTGGCGTCGTCGAGCGGCGCGGCCTTCACCTCTTCGAGGAGCTGCTTGATCATGGTGCCGATCCGCATCACCTTGGCAGGCTGCTGCACCAGATCGGTCACCGCCTTGTCGTCGTCGCCGTCGGCCGCGCCGGCCAGCTCCGGATCCGCGCCGATGATCTCGATGTTGTCGTCGTCCGTGGTCACTTGTTCTCTGTTCCTTCGCGCCATTCGTCCATACGGTTGCCGCCGTTGCCTAGCGACCTTAGTCCGTCGGGGACATCGTTCCCGTGGACGGACTCGAGTACCACTCCCGAGGCCGCCGGCACGTGCCGGATGAGAACACGTTCCGCTAGCGGCGGGTTGGTTTGAGCAAACTCCTACGGAGCTCTCAGCTGTACAAGAACTGTCACCGCAATGTTCAGAGAGTTAGCACTCCGAACTCGTCGGCCACTGGACTAGTATTGCCCACCAAGTGACCCGGATCGGGCAGCGAAGGTGCCTCGTGAGCATCCCCCCGCCCACCCGCCGGACCAATATCTGACCTTCTAAGGTGGCTGGCATGGCATTTGACGTCGCCCGGGTGCGAGGTCTGCACCCATCTCTTGGCGACGGTTGGGTGCACTTCGATGCACAGTCGGGGATGCTCGTTCCGGATGCGGTGTCGACCACCGTGTCGACCGCATTCCGCACCTCGATGGCCAGTACCGCCGGCCCGCATCCGTCGGCTCGCCGCAGCGCCGCGTTGCTGGACGCCGCGCGCCAGGCGGTCGCCGATCTGGTCAACGGCGATCCCCGCGGTGTGGTGCTGGGGGCCGACCGCGCGGTCCTGCTCACCTCCCTGGCCGACGCGTCCTCGTCGCGAGCCGGCCTCGGCTATGAGGTGGTGGTGACCCGGCTCGACGACGAAGCCAACATCTCTCCCTGGCTGCGAGCGGCGAACCGGTACGGCGCCAAGGTGAAGTGGGCCGAGGTCGACATCGAGACCGGCGAACTGCCCGGCTGGCAGTGGGAAGGCCTCATCACCAAGCCCACCCGACTGGTGGCCATCGCGTCGGCATCGGCGACGCTGGGCACGGTGGTGGATCTGCCACCGGTCAGCAAGCTCGTTCACGACATCGGCGGTCTGGTGGTCGTCGACCACACCGCCGCGGCGCCGTACCGCCTGATCGACATCCAGGAATCCGACGTCGACGTGGTGGCGCTGAACACCGTGGCCTGGGGTGGACCGCCCATCGGAGCCCTGGTGTTCCGCGATCCCGCACTCATCGACACATTCGGTTCGGTGTCCATGAACCCGTACGCGGTGGGCCCGGCCCGCCTGGAGATGGGTGTCCATCAGTACGGACTGCTCGGCGGTGTGGTGGCCAGCATCGAGTACCTGGCCGGACTGGATGAGTCCGCGACGGGGACCCGGCGCGAACGACTAGCCGTGTCAATGCAATCCGCCTCGGCATACCTCGACCGGATCTTCGACTACCTGCTGAACTCGTTACGGTCACTGCCGCTGGTGATGCTGCTCGGCGCTCCCGACGAACGCATCCCGGTGGTCAGCTTCGCCGTGCAGAACGTGCCCGCCGAGCGGGTGGTGCAGCGGCTGGCGGACAACGGAGTGCTGGCGATCCCCAACGCCAACTCCCGCGTGCTCGACGTCATCGGCGTCAACGACGTGGGCGGCGCGGTCACCATCGGTCTGGCGCACTACTCCACGATGTACGAGGTCGACCAGCTGGTCCGCGCGCTGGCCAGCCTCGGCTGAGGCCGATCAGGCGACCGTCAGCAGGATCTTGCCCGTCACCTGACCCGATGACATCAGCTGATGGGCGTCGGCGGCCCGCTCGATCGGGAACCGGGCACCGATGATCGGTCGCACCTGGCCGTCGGCGATCAGCGGCCACAGCGAGTCCTTCACCGCCTGCACGATCGCGGCCTTGCCGTTCGCCCCGTCCACCGGGCGCCCGCGCAGCGCTGTCCCGATCACCCGCGCGCGCTTGGAGATCAGCTTGCCGATGTTGAGTTCACCCTTGATCCCGCCTTGCATGCCGATCACGATCAGTTGTCCGTCGGCGGCCAGGGCGTCGACGTTGCGGCCGAGGTAGGACGCCCCCATGATGTCGAGGATCACGTCGGCACCGGCGCCGTCGGTGGCGTCCTTGATCCGTTCGACGAAGTCTTCGTCGCGGTAGCAGATGGTCAGCCCGGCGCCGAGCTCACGGCACAGATCCAGCTTGGCGTGCGAGCCGGCGGTCACGGCCACCCGCGCCCCCAGGGCGCGCGCCACCTGGATCGCGTGGGTGCCGATACCGCTGGCGCCGCCGTGGATCAGCAGCATCTGACCGGCTGACAGGTGGGCCGTCATCACGAGGTTGGACCACACCGTGCACGCCACTTCGGGCAGCGCGGCCGCGTCGTGAACGTCGACCCCGGCCGGCAGGGGCAGGACCTGACCGGCCGGCACAGCCACGTATTCGGCGTATCCGCCGCCCGCCAGCAAAGCGCAGACTTCTTGCCCAATCTGCCAATCGGAGGTTGCTCCACCCAGGCCGACCACGGTCCCCGACACTTCCAGGCCCAGAATCGGGCTGGCGCCGGGCGGGGGTGGATAGTTGCCCGCTGCCTGCAGCAAATCCGCGCGATTGACGCCCGCGCAAGCGACCTTGATCAGGATTTCCCCGTGGTCGGGTGCCACATCGGGCGCGTCGCTCCACTCCAGCTGCTCCGACGGGTCAGCGACGATTGCACGCATATTTGTCACGCTACTACCTGCAGGTTTGGCTTACTTGATTCGCTTCGATCGCATACCATCAGCCCATGGAGGGGATGATTGCCGGGCGCACCGCAAGCGATATGCCCGGGCTTGATATTGCCGAGGAGAGGGCGTGGCAACACTTCCTCGATTCGGCGCTGCGTATGTACGCCGCATTGAACCGGGGTCTGACCGACTCGCATCAGCTCACGCTCAGCGATGTGCGGCTTCTCGACATCTTGGATCGCTCGCCCACCGGGGCGGCACGCATGGGGGATCTGGCGCAGGCGCTGCTGTCGCTGCCCAGTCGGGTGACCCGGCAGATCCGGCGTCTCGAGAAGCAGGGACTCGTGAGACGCACCGCGAGCCCCGATGACGGCCGGGGGGTGCTGGCCGCCATCACCGACGAAGGCCGGGCCGCCGTGCGGGAGGCGATGGTCACCTACTGCAAGGGTGTGCGCACGCACTTCCTCGGTCAGTTGTCGCGCCCGCAGATGGCGGCGATGGGGGAGAACTGTCGGCGCATCAGCACCGCACTCAAGCACGTGGAGCGTCCGGGCAAGTTCGGCCGCGCCTGAGCCGCTACTCTTGTCGGCGGTGGCGTGGCAGAGCGGCCTAATGCACTCGCCTTGAAAGCGAGAGACGGCTAACACCGTCCGGGGGTTCAAATCCCTCCGCCACCGCTCATTGCTCGTGCAGTGTCGGTGCGAATCGCAGCACGGCGGACCGGCTGTGTCTCCAGCGAGCCCTGCCGCAACCGCTGCGCCGCATCGTCCATCGTTGCCAGCTGGCACCGGAGTAACTCCTCGTCGACCGCACGCTGCGCGTCGAGCGAATGCACCAGGGTCATTCGCCCTTGAAGTCCGGCGGACGCTTGGCGAACATGGCGGAGATGCCCTCGGTCAGGTCCTTCGACGGCAGGAAGGCCGAATTCCACGCCGCCACGTAGCGCAGGCTCGCCGCCACCGCGGCCGTGCGCTGCTCGTCGAGAACGTCCTTGACACCCTGCACCACCAGCGGGGGGTTGGCGGCGATCTCGGCTGCGGTGGCATGGGCGGCGGCCAGGGAGGCCTCGGCGTCGTCGTACACGTCGTTGACCAGGCCGATCTTCTCGGCGCGGGCCGCGGTGATGTCTTTGCCGGTCAGTGCCAGCTCACGCAGATGCCCGTCGTTCAGGATCAGGGGCAGCCGGGCCAGGCTGCCCACGTCGGCGACGATGGCCAACTTCACTTCGCGCACCGAGAACTTGGCATCGGCGCTGGCGTAGCGGATGTCGACGGCACTGATCAGGTCGACGCCGCCGCCGATGCACCAACCGTGCACCGAGGCGATGGTCGGGGTGCGGCAGTCGGCGACCGCGGTGATCGAGTCCTGCATGGTCTTGAGGCGGGAGTGGAACTCGGCGCGCGGCCGGGCCAGCGCCCCGTCGGCCATCATCGGGCCGAGGGTGTCACCCATGGCCGCCAGGTCCAGTCCGTAGCTGAAGTGCTTGCCGGAGCCGGTCAGCACGATCGCCCGGACCTCCGGATCGGCGTCCAGCGCGCGGAACGCCCGAGGCAGCTCCGCCCAGAACGCCGGGCCCATGGCGTTGCCCTTGCCGGGACCCAGCAGCGTCACCTGCGCAACACGGTCCTTGATCTCGACCGACAGCGATTCGTAAGCGTCACCCATGACGCCAGGCTAACCGGTTGGTTGGGGTCTGCGGGTCAGCGCCCGGCAAGTCCACGCAGCAGTCGCTCGACGTCGGCTTCCGGTGCGGTCCGGCACAGCACATCGGCCAGGCCGCTGATCAATGCGGGATTGCGGGAAGTCTGACCGTCCATGATCTCGTCGATCACCGCCATCTTGTCGCGGTCGCCGAGGGCGTTGAACTCTGCGCACTTCATTCCGGTGACGGAGACGGGTTCGGTGGTCTGGGCCACCACGCCTTCGGTGGTGCGGGTGCACCCGGTCAGCACGCAGGCCGCAACCAGGACCGCCATCACGATGCGCTTCATCGCTTCGACGCTAGTGCCATGTCGGGGGCCGGGCCTAACGTGACACCATGGCCGACCCCACGTACAAGCAGACTTTCACCCCACCCGTCGACGAATTGGCGTGTGCCGAAGCGACGCTCACCGTGCTGCATGCCGTCATCCGCCCCCTTTCCCGGGATGACATGTCCCGACCGACACCGTGTACCGAGTTCGACGTGGCCCGTCTCACCGAGCACCTGCTGTCCTCCATCACCACCCTGGGTGGTGCGGCCGGCGCCGAGTTCCCCGACAACAACAGCGAGGACGCGGTGGACCGCCAACTCATCATGGCGGCGCGTCCGGCCCTCGATGCCTGGCACCGGCGCGGCCTTGACGGCACGGTCTCCGTCGGCCCGGGCCAGTTCCCCGCCACCTCGGCCGTCAGCATCCTGTCCTTGGAGTTCCTGGTGCACGGCTGGGACTACGCCCAGGCCGTGGGCCGGGAACTCGAAGTCCCCGACACGCTGGCCGGGTACGTGCTCGAGGCTGCCAAGGGCATCATCACCCCGGAGGGCCGTAAGGCCGTCGGCTTCGATCAACCCGTCGAGATAGGCGGCGACGCATCCGAATTCGAGCAACTGCTGGCGTTCACGGGGCGCACGCCCGGTTAGATCCAGCCCTGCGCGAACGCCAGGAAGGTGTCGTTCTCGTGCGGGGCGCCGATGGTGACACGCACCCCGTCGGTGCCGTACGGCCGCACCAGCACCCGGGCGTTGGCGGCCTGCTCCACGAAGTCGGCCGTGCGCTCGGGTCCGAGTGGCAGCCAGACGAAGTTGGCCTGGGAGTCCGGCAGCTCGTAACCCGCCTCGCGCAGCGCGGCTGACACCCGGGCGCGTTCGGCCACCACGGCGTCGGTGCGGGCCATCAGTTCTTCGGACGCCTGGATCGACGCGATCGCCGCGGCCTGGCTCAGGCTGGTCGCGGTGAACGGGACGTAGACCTTGCCGAGCGCGGTGATGATGTCGGGGTCGCCCACCGCGTAGCCCACCCGTGCACCCGCCAACCCGTAGGCCTTCGAGAACGTCCGCAGCACCACGACATTGGGGTGGCTGCGCACCAGCCCGAGGCTGTCGGGGACCAGGCCGTCGCGGATGTACTCGACGTAGGCCTCGTCGATCGCGATCAGGATGTCGCTGCGCACTGCTTCGACGAAGGCGGCGAGCTTGTCCGGGTCCACCACCGTGGAGGTCGGGTTGTTCGGGTTGCAGATGAAGATCAGCCTGGTGTGGTCGGTGACGGCGGCCAGCATCGCGTCCAGATCGTGGGTGTGATCTTTCAGAGGCACCTGCACCGGCGTGGCTCCGGCCACACGAACCTGCAGCGGGTAAACCTCGAACGCGCGCCAGCCGAACATCACCTCGTCACCCACCGACGCGGTGATCTGGATCAGCTGCTGGCACAAACTCACCGAACCGGCGCCGGCGGCGATGTTCTCCGGCGCGAAACTCACGTGCTTGGCCAGGTGTTCTTTGAGTTCGACGTAGCCGTTGTCGGGATAGCGGTTGAGGTTGCCGGTGGCGTTCTCGATGGCAGCGCGCACGCTGGGCAGCGGACCGTCGACGGTTTCGTTGCTCGCCAGCTTGATCGCGCCGGGCACTGTCTTGCCTGGTGTGTAGGCCGGAAGATCGGCCATCAACGGGCGCAGTCGGGCGGTCATTTGGTCAGCATATGTGAGTGCCTGTACGCTTCTCCCTCGGCGGTTCCGGTGCTCCGAGCGGGTCCGGTAATCTCCGAGGACGCAAGGAGGCGTGCCAGAGCGGCCGAATGGGACTCACTGCTAATGAGTTGTCCCCCTTACAGGGGACCGGAGGTTCAAATCCTCTCGCCTCCGCCATACAACTGAAGAAGCTGTACCCAAGCGCCCGTAGCTCAACGGATAGAGCATCTGACTACGGATCAGAAGGTTAGGGGTTCGAATCCCTTCGGGCGCACTCCCTGAAAATGCCGGTTGCCGATGCAGCCGGCATTTTTGTGTTCGTAGGCATTCGCGGGCGCGAGTGGGTGCGCCGCGATAAGTTGACCTCTCCTGTGATTGCCGGAGGGGTCAAAAAGTGGCGAATCGGTCAGCTGCGCGCCGGTCTCGACGGTCTAGAGCCTTTGCCGTGCGGCGTTGGCTGCAGCTGGGCGCCGCCTCGGCCGGAATGGGCGCGGCATTGCTGGGCTTGTCCGCGCTGAGCCCCGATCTGGGAGTGGCGACCGCGGAGACCACCGGCCAGTCCACGGTGTCGTCGTCCGCTTCCGACAGCGACGAGTCCGGAACGTCGAATGACACTGGTGCCTCCGAGGCGGCCGGAGACACCGACGCGGCCGACCGGGACGACGAGGACGACGCAGCGGAGGACGACCCTGCCGAGGACAACCCTGACGAGGACGACCCTGACGAGGACGACCCTGACGAGGACGACGCCGAAGATCCTGACGAGGAGGACGCGCAGAACGAGCCCCGCCCTGCCCAGCGCACCGCTCGGGACCGGACCGGACCGGTCGCACCGACGGAGACACCTGACACCACCGACGACGAACCGGCCGCGGTAACCCGCGAGGACGCAGCCGGGCGGGCGGCCGCAGAACCGGTCGCGGCACCGCCGGTGAGCGACCCGGCCGACGCCGATCACCCCGCCGCGCCCGCGCCCAGCCAGCCGTGGGCATTGCAGGCCAGCAGCACCGTCGGTGAACGGCAGCAGCAGGTGGCCGGTCAGATCGCGGCCCTCATGGCGTTGTCACAGTCGTTCATCGCGTCGTTGCCTGTCAGCACGCCCGTCCGGGAGGCACTCACCGGGACCGTGTTCACGCTGCAGCGGGCCTTTCTCAATCAGGCGCCGACGGTCCAGTCCGTCGTCCAGTTCACCGGGCAATCCGGCGAACCGGTGGGCGGCCGGCTCGGTGCGGTGGATCCAGAGGGTGACGGGATGGTCTACCGCGTCGTCCAAGGGCCGAAAGCCGGGACGCTGCAGCTCAATCCGGACGGCAGTTACACCTACACCCCCGGAGCCGACTTCGCCGGGGTGGAGACCTTCGTGATCGCGGCGTATGACCGTGGGCTGCACGTCAATCTGCTCGACCTCTTCCGCAACCCTGGCACGTCGGCCGCGATGCTGGTGAACCAGGGCGCCATCCGATTCGCGTTCGACTACACCACCGGCGCCGAGCACTGGACCGCGGAACGGCGGGCTGCTCTGGAGTCGGTGGCGACCTCCGTCGGTACGTACTTCTTCGTCACGGCCCCGGTCACGCTCACGTACGACGTCACCGGTCTCGACAACCCCGACACCCAGATCCTCGCGACCGCGGGCAGCAATCTCGTCGGAAACGCGGACGAATTCCTCCGGTCCGTCATCCAGGTCAAAGTCGTGACCGGCGTCGACGCCAACGGCGCTGCGGCTGACGGGGTGATCAACTGGAACTTCGCCTACCCGTGGGCGCTCGGCGCGCCGGTGGGGCCGGACAGTCTGGACTTCCGGACGGTGGCGGTACACGAGTTGATGCACTCGTTCGGGTTTCTGTCCCGCATCGATTCGCCCGGGAACAACGACCACCGGTACTGGTCGGTCTTCGATGCCCACGTCGCGGCTCCGGATGGGACGAAGGTCATCTCGAGTGACTTCACCTGGAACAGTGCGTACGACGGAAACATCAACGGCCACAACGGTGGCCTGTACTTCGCCGGGCCCAACGCGGTCGCGGCGTACGGCGGGCTGGTTCCGTTGTTCACATCGGATCCGTGGAGCGCGAGCAGTGTGGTGCATCTGGCCGAATCGGCTTCCGCGCCCGGCCGCGCGATACTGATGCTCCCGTGGTTGGAGTACGGCCCCGGCGTGCGGGTCCTCAGTCCGGTCGAACTGGGCATCCTGAAGGATCTGGGGTACACGGTTCTGCTCCACCCCATGCCGGTGTAAGCACGTCACACCCGGATGTGTCGCGCTGCCACTTCCAGCCGACGGATCTGGGCACGCAGCGGTGACAACCGCGGCGCCACCAAGGTCAGCCCGGCGTCGGCGGCAACGGTTTCCACCACCTCGTCCAGGGTGTGGTCGTCGGTAGGCACGTGCGTGGCATACCGAGGTGACTCCAGTGCGGTGACGCAGCGGTCGATCTGACGCATGGCCCAGGTTTCGTCGCCACCGAAGACCCGGGCGCCGATCGCTTCCAGCCGGGAGCGCAGCCGCTTGTGCAGCGTCGCCGGCGATGCCATCAGGGTGTAGTGCCGCACCTCCCTCTCGGCGCGCAGCGCGCCGATGATCTGGTCGAAGTAGTCGTCGCGCACGATCGTCATCGGCACGATCAGCGGGCCGGCGGCGGCGCGTTCGGCGGTCCGCAGCGTGGCCACCACCGCGGCGCGCCAGCCCGGCAGGTCCTGGAAGTCGGCACGCGCGCAGGCGGGCAGCATCTTGTGCATCGCGAACCCGAGCAGCTCCGGGTCGGCGACGTGACCATCCGGCAGCCGCCGGTGCAGTTCGTGGGCGGTGTGCGTCTTGCCGGCGCCGAATGCGCCGTTGATCCAGATCAACACCGCTACGACGTTACAGAATCACGCTGAGTCGATCTCTTTCCCTACTAATCCGCTAGAGAAAGAATCAGCTGACATCGCAGGGTGAATACAGCTGTGCCAGAGGAGGTTTGAATGGCTCTCATCGTGGTGCTCGCCGGCGCCTCCGGAAAGGCCTCGCGCGCGGTCGCGCTCAGCGCCTACGTGGCCGAGTGCCTGGACGCCTACGGTCACACCACGCTGATCGTCGACCCCGCCCAGATACCCGCCGACGTGCTGGTTTCCGGGGATACGTCGGCTCCCGACGCGCGTCACATCGTCGAGACGGTCGATGTTGCCGATGCCGTCATCCCAGTCACCCCGGTGCGCAACGGTTCGTTCTCCGCGGTGCTCAAGGCGGTCCTGGACTTGTTGCCGCCCGGCGCCTTCGCCGACAAGACGGTCATGCCCGTGGCCACCGGGGGCACCTCGTCACACCTGACCGGCCTGGAGTACTCGCTGCATCCGGTGATCGCCGACCTCGGCGGTCGGCATCTACTACGCGGGGCGTATGTCCTGGACCGCGACCTCGACGTGCACGGCTGCGGAGCGGTGGTGGCGCCGGAATCCGACGAGGTGCTCAGGCTGGCTCTGGCCAACCTGTCGGCTGCACTGGGCTCCACTGTGCGCGCCGACGATCATGACGCGCTGCTGATCTCCCCGGAAGAGGCGCTGGCGCGCCATCGCGACGGTGCGGTGCTGCTCGACGTCCGCAAGAGCGGTGACCGCGAGCGCAGCATCACCGGGGTGGTACACGTCGAGAAGGCTGACGTGCCTGCGCTGTTCGACCCGAGAGCCGCCGGGGCGCTGGGCATCTCGACGGCGCGCTCCATCGTGGTGTTCTGCAACCGCGAGCAGGGGTCGCAGCGGGTGGTGCAGACGTTGCAGGATCTCGGCTACACCGAGGTCCGGCATGTGCGCGGTGCGGCAGCAGGGCTGGAGAATGCTCAGCAGGAATCGGCCCGTGCGCATCTCGGCTAAAACCGATTACGCGCTCAGGGCGCTGGCGCATCTGGCCGCGGACTGGACGGTGTCGCACAGTTCCGAGAGCATCGCCACCGAACAGGACATCCCGGCCAAGTATCTGGAAGCCATCCTCTCGGAGCTCAGCCGTACCAGGTTCATCATCAGCCAACGTGGCCACGGCGGCGGGCACCGCCTGCGGATCGCGCCGGAGCGCATCGCGCTGGCCGATATCGTGCGGGCCCTCAACGGACCATTGCTCACCGTGCGCGGCGAATGCCCAGAAGACCTCGAGTACGAAAGCCGTTCCGAAACGCTGCAATTGGTGTGGGTTGCGGCACGGGTCTCCTTGCGCCGCGTCCTGGAGCGCACCACACTGGCCGATCTGGTCGCGGGCCGACTGCCCGACGAGGTCGCCGAGTTGACCAGCGACCCCGGAGCCTGGGTGTCGCGCACCTACATCTGACCATCCCGACACTGAAGATCAGGAGCACTCCTCGTGACCTCGCTTGCCGCGCCCACCTCGGTGGCCGACCTGCGCGCCGCGGCCCGAACCGTCCTACCGGACATCGCCGCCGAAGCCGCTGACCGTGAACTGGTGCGCCGGATGCCCTACCCGGAGGTGCGGCGTCTTTTCGCCGAGGGTCTCGGAACCTGGCGGGTGCCAACCGGTTTCGGTGGGCCGAACTCGACGGTCGGCGAGCTGGTCAGGTTCGTGATCGACCTGGCCACCGCCGACGCCAACATCGCCCAGGCGGTGCGGTCCCACTTCGCCTTCGTCGAACAGCTGCGCCGGTCCACCAATGCCGAGCAGCAGCAACGGTGGTTCGCCCGCATCCTCGACGGTGACGTGTTCGGGCTGGCCAGCGGTGAGACGGGCGGCGTTCAGGGCCAGATGTCGACACGGGTCCGGCAGACCCCCGACGGGTGGCGGGTCAACGGGGTGAAGTACTACAGCACCGGCACGCTGTTCGCCGACTGGATCAACGTGCGGGTGGTCGACGAGGACGACCAACCGCGCGGTTTCGTCATCCCTGCCGACCGGGACGGTATCGAGCGCATCGATGACTGGGACGGTGTCGGACAACGACTGACCGCCAGCGGCACAACACGTTTCACCGACGTGGTGGTGCATGACGACGAGTTCGTCACCGTCGACCCGCAAGTCGGCGCGCGGCCGCCCATCTCGCCGTTCTTCCAGATCTTCCTGGCGTCCGTGGAGGTCGGTATCGGCCGCAACGCGCTGGCGGACGCGGTGGCATACGCCCGCAACAAAGCCCGGCCCATCAAACACAGCGGCGTCGAGCGCTCGGTCGACGACCCCTATGTCCGGTTGGCGGTCGGCGAGACCGCGGCACGCGTGTATGCCGCGGAGTCGGCGGTCCTGCGCGCCGCCGAGACCATCGATCTCGTCGATGACACCGAAAACGGTTCGCCGGCGGAGCAGGAAGCCCTGTTGGAAGCCAGCGTCACCGTCGCCCGAGCCCAGTTCTTCGCCATCGAGGCCGCACTCAAAGCCGGCGAGCAACTCTTCGACGTCGGTGGCGCCTCCGCCGCGGCCCGCCGCCACAACCTCGACCGGCACTGGCGCAACGCGCGCACCGTGGCCAGCCACAATCCACGGGCCTATAAGGCCAGCGTGGTGGGCGCCTACCTCCTCGACGATATCGAACCTCCTACCTCGGGATTCTTCTGATGACTGCACAATTCGATCCAGCCGCCGTCCGCTCGTACTTCTACGTTCCCGCCGGAGACGAAGACCTGGTGGCCGCCGCGTTCGACAACGACGCCGACGCCGTGGTGTTCTGCCTCGAAGACCTCACCCCGGCCGAGCGCAAGGATGCCGGCCGCAAGCTGGTCGCTGACGTGATAACAACGACACCACCCAAGCCCGTCCTGGTGCGCATCAACGCCGTCGGCACCGGTCACCTGGACGCCGATCTCGATGCCATCGTCGGCCCCGGGTTGTCAGCGATCCGGGTGGCCAAGTCGGTCCGCGCCGACGAAGTGCGCACCGTGGCAAAAGAACTCGACCGACGCCGCGCCGCCGCCGGGATCGTGCACGTGATCGGGCTGCAGGTGATGGTCGAGACCGCCGCCGGGGTGCTGGCCGTCGCCGAGTTGGCGCAAGCCGATCACCTGGTCGGATCGATCGGCCTCGGCGAGGGTGACCTCAAGAAGGATCTGGGCACCGCCACCGACGAGGGCCTGTTCACCTCCCGGGCGCAGGTGGTCCTCGCCGCGCGGGCCGCGGGCCTGCCGGGCCCGGTGCAGGTGACGTTCCCCAAGGGCGGCAACGAGGATGCCCTGCGCGCCTCCACCGAAGTGGGCCGCAGCCTGGGGTACTCCTCGCGCACTCTGCTCAACCCCGCCCACGTGCCCGTCGTCAACGAGATCTACGGATGATGCGTACCCGAGGTGTGGTGGCAGCGATCGCGGTGGCGGTGCTGGCCTCTGGGTGCGTCGGGTCTGCTTCGAATACCGGCCAGCAGAACCAGGATCCGGTGCGCGGCGGAACGCTGCGGTACGCGGTGGCGTCGTACCCGCAATGTATCGATGCAGCCCTGCGTGCCCGACTGTTCAGCGGGCCCGAGCAGTACGTGGAAACGTTGACCGATCAGGACCCCGAGGGGCGGATCGTCCCGCGCCTGGCGAAGTCCTGGGAGATCACCGACGGTGGCCGCACCTTCACGTTCGCGCTGCGCGATGACGTCACCTTCTCCGACGGCACGCCGCTGACGGCCGAGGTGGTGCGCGCCAATCTGGATGCACTGGTGGCTCTTTCGGAGGACGGCCACACCGACACTCCGGTCAACAGCGCGCTGGGCAGCTACCTGGGTTCGGACATCGTCGACGAACACACCGTGCGGGTGCGGTTCGAACTGCCCGAACTCGGCTTCCTGCGCAACGCCAGTGACCCGTACCTGGGCATCTACTCGGCGGCCACCGCCGCCTCGTCCTACGAGGACCGCTGCGACGGAAAGCTGGTCGGCTCAGGGCCGTTCGTCATCAAAGAGGTGGTCCGCAACCAGCGCGTGGTCCTGGAGCGTCGCCCCGACTACAACTGGGCCCCCGAGGACGTCTCCGAGCACCAGGGGCAGGCGTACCTGGACAGCATCGAGTTTCAGGTGGTGCCGGAATCCGGCGTGCGTGTCGGTGGCCTGCAGTCCGGTCAGTTCGACGTCATCGACGAAGTGCCTGCCACCGACCAGGAAGCGCTCAAGGCCGGCGGGGCCGAGGTGGTGTTCGGCACCATCCCGAACCTGAACCCGGGCATCTACCACAACCCGTACAGCCCGCTGGGTGCCGATATCGCTCTGCGACAGGCGATTTCCAAAGCCATCAACCGCGAGGAGATCCGCGACACGCTGTACAGCCCGGATTACCCGGTGCCGACGGGTCTGGTGGCCGCCTCCACGCCGCTGTTCACCGATCAGTCCGGCGAGCTGGCCTACCACCCCGACGAAGCGGAAGCGCTGCTGGAGGCCGACGGCTGGGTGCTGCAGCCCGACGGCGTGCGGGCCCGTGACGGGGTGCGCCTGGAGCCGAAGCTCACCTATGTGGCCGGTAGCAGCCGCGGGGCCGCCCAGCAGGATCTCGAGCTGATCCAACAGCAACTCAAGGGTGTCGGTATCGCCTTGCAGCTGGTTCCCACCACGGCGGCCGAGGAGTCGGCCAACCTCAACAGTGTCGGTAAAAGCGGCGTGGCCGCGCCTCCTTACGACTTCTCCTCCGGCGCGGGCCTGAGCAAGGACATCGATTTCCTGATCGGGCTGTTCCGCTCCACCAACCGGCGCCTCGGCAATTTCCCCGACCCGGAACTCGAAAAGCAGATCGACGCACTCGATTTCGCCGAGAACGACGAGCAGCGGGCCGCGGCGGCGGAGGCGCTGCAGCGGTTCCTCATCGACAGGGCTGACTGGATCCCGGTGCGCGAAGCCACCCGGGTGTTCGCCACCGCCTCGAACGTGCACGGCTACCGCGTCGACCCCTACGGCGAGAGCGTCTTCTACGACACCTGGATCGGCCGATGATGCCGCGATGTCAGCGCTGAACGCGTCCCCTCCCACACCCCCTCGACGAAAAGACACCACCATGAACACATCTCGTACCCTCGGCGCCGTCGCAGTGCTCGGCGCCGCCGCCCTGACCCTGTCCGCGTGCTCCGGTTCAGGCTCAGGAGGCGCATCGGAGCCGGCCGGTGACCCCGTCTCCGGTGGCACCCTGACCTACGCGCTGTCCGAATGGCCCAAATGTGTCGACCCGGCGCTGCGGGCCCGCGGCCTGTCGGCCCCCGAGCAGTTCGCCGACCGGCTCACCGATCAGGACCGCGAGACCGGCGACGTCATTCCGCGGCTGGCGGAAAGCTGGGACATCGCCCCCGGTGCGAAGTCCTTCACGCTGCACCTGCGCCAAGGGGTGACCTTCTCCGACGGCACCCCGCTGACCGCCGATCTGGTCAAGGCCAACCTGGACAACCTCAAGGAGATCACCGAGAGCGGCCAGGCCGAAACCCAGATCATCAGCGCGCTCAACACCTATCAGGGCGCGACGGTGGTGGACCCGCAAACGGTGCGGGTGGACTTCACCGAACCGGAGCTCGGTTTCCTGCGTAACCTGTCCGACCCGTACTTCTCCATCTACGCGCCGAGCACCCTGGAGTCCTCGCTGGAGGACCGCTGCGCCGGCAAGAACCTGGTGGGCAGTGGACCGTTCGTCATCTCCGAGGTGGTCAACCAGCAGCGCATCACACTCGACAAGCGTGACGACTACAACTGGCCCACCGCCGGCGTCACCGACCACGACGGTGCGGCTTATCTCGACCAGATCGTCTTCGAGGTGGTACCCGAGTCCGGCGTCCGCGTCGGCGGCCTGGCCTCCGGGCAGTTCGACATCATCGACGACGTACCGGTGGTCGACCAGGACAGCGTGACCGCCCAGGGCGCGGAGATCCTGACGGGTGTCACCCCCAATCTCGTCCCGGGACTGCGGCAGAATCCGCTGAGCCCGCTCGGCGGTGATCTCGTGGTGCGGCAGGCCATCCAGAAGTCGATCGACCGCACCGAGATCCGCGACACCCTGTTCTCCGACCGGTACAACGTGCCCACCAGCGCCATCGCCGCCAATACTCCGCTGTGGCAGGACAAGTCGGAGTACCTGCAGTATCAGCCCGACGAGGCGCAGAAGTTGCTGGCCGACAACGGCTGGGTCAAGGGCGCCGACGGTGTGTGGGCCAAGGACGGGTTGCGGCTGGCGCCCAAGATCATGATCATCAGCGGCTCCAGCCAGGGCGCCACGCAGCAGGAGCTGGAACTGATCCAGCAGCAGCTCAACAAGGTCGGCATCGCGGCGGAGATCCTGCCGGTCACCCAGGCCGAGTACACCGCGCTGATGAAGAACAAAGCCGACGGGGGTTACGACTTCCTGACCGGGTACGGACCGGCCAAAGACGTCGACTTCCTGGTCGGACTTTTCCTGCCCACCAATCCCGCGCTGGCCGGATCGGATCAAGCGGACCTGACCGCGGCGGCCACCGACCTCAACGTCGCGTCCACCGACGAGGATCGCGCGGCGGCGGCCGGGGCACTGCAGGAGAAGCTGGTGCGTGACGGCTACTGGATCCCGGTGCGCGAGCAGACCAAGGCAGTGGGCGTGGCACCGAATGTGCACGGCGTCGCCATCGATCCCTACGGGGCGACCGTCCTCTACGACACCTGGCGAACGGACGACGGCTCATGAGTCGCTACCTGCTGCGCAGGGCCGCCCAGGGAGTGTTCGTGCTGTGGGCGGCGTTCACGCTGACCTTCGTCATCCTGTACCTGCTGCCCAGTGACCCCGTCGAGATCATGCTCAGCGCCGGCGGTGACCAGGTGGCCGTCGATCCCGCTGTGGTGGAAGCGCTTCGGGCCGAACACCACATGGATCAGCCGGTGCACCTGCAGTATCTGCACACCCTGGCCGACGCGCTGCGCGGTGACTTCGGGACGTCGGTGCCCACCAACGAGAAGGTCACCACCTTGATCGCCGAGGCGCTGCCGCAGACGCTGCAGCTGGCGGCGCTGGCGTTCGTGCTGTCGGTGCTCGCCGGCGGGACGCTGGCCCTGTTGGCGACGTTCACCCAGATCCGCCCGGTGCGGCAGTTCCTGCTGTCGCTTCCGCCGGTGGGCGTCTCGGTACCGACGTTCTGGATCGGTTTGCTTCTGCTGCAAGTCTTCTCGTTCGGCACGGGTTGGTTCCCCGCCACCGGCAACAAGGGGTTCGCGTCGCTGGTGCTGCCCGCGGTCACCCTTGCGGTACCCACCGCGGCGGTCTTCGCCCAGTTGCTCGCCAAGACACTGACGGCCACCTGGGCGCAGCCCTACATCGACACGGCCATCGCGAAGGGTGTGCCGCGCTGGCAGATCCAGCTGCGCCACGCGTTGCGCAACGCGGCCATCCCGGTGCTGACCATCGTCGGCATCACGGTGGGCAACCTGTTGGCCGGCGCGGTGGTGGTCGAGACGGTGTTCAGTCGCCACGGCATCGGCCGCCTGACGGAGCAGGCCGTGGCAGCGCAGGACATCCCCATGCTGCTGGGCCTGGTGGTACTGGCGGCCGCGATCTTCGTGGTGGTCAACCTCCTGGTCGACGTCATCTACCCGCTGCTGGACCCGCGGATCGCCCGCGTGCGGCCCGTCACGGTCGGCGGTGAGAGCTCATGACGCTGCTCGATGTCACCATCGGCGCCGACGAGCTGGTGGACGCCGACTCCCGTGTCCGGGTGCGTACCCGCGGGGAGAAGTGGCGCCGGCCCGTCGTCACGCTGCTGCGCCGTCCCGGCCTGTTGTTGTCGGTGCTGTTCCTGCTCCTGGTGGTGGGCTGGGCGCTGTTTCCGGAACTGTTCGCCGGCCGTGACCCGCTGACCGGGGTTCCCAAGGACAAACTGCACGCCCCGGGCGCCGAATACCTGTTCGGCACCGACCATCTGGGCCGTGACGTGTTCTCCCGCGTGGTGCACGGCACGGCCCTGTCCCTGCAGGCCACCGCGATCGCGGTGGCCGTCGGTCTGGTGGCCGGTTCGGCCATCGGCGTGTCGTCCGGTTTCGCCGGTGGACGTGTCGACGACGTCATCATGCGGTTGGTCGATGTGCTGCTGTCGATCCCCGGGCTGCTGCTGTCGCTGGCCGTGGTTACCGCACTGGGTTTCGGCACCGTCAACGTTGCCATCGCGGTGGGGGTGGCGTCGGTGGCCAGCTTCGCACGGTTGATGCGTTCGGATGTGTTGCGCACCAGGACCCAGACCTTCATCGAGGCGGCCTCGGTGTGCGGTGTCCGCAAGTGGACGATCCTGTGGCGACACGTGTTGCCGCACTCCCTCGGATCGGTGCTGGTGTTGGCGGCACTGGAATTCGGGGCGGCCATCCTGGCGGTGTCGTCGCTGAGCTTCCTCGGATTCGGTGCTCCGCCACCGGCTCCGGAATGGGGCTCACTGGTGGCCGAAGGCCGCAACTACCTGGTGACCGCATGGTGGCTGACCACCCTGCCCGGCCTGGTGATCGCACTGGCGGTGCTCTCGGCCAACCGGATCAGCCGCGCCCTGGACAGTGACGGCCTGGTGCGATGAGCCTCCTGCAACTCAAGGGCCTGCACGTCGGCTACCACGGGCACGGCGTCGAAGTGGACGCGGTGCGCGGCGTCGACCTCGACATCGCCCCCGGTGAAGTGGTCGCACTCGTCGGCGAATCGGGATCCGGGAAATCGACTACCGCGCATTCGATCATCGGCCTGCTACCGGCAACCGGCAGGGTGACCGCAGGCTCCATCGGATTCGACGGCCGCGACATCACCCGGCTGCGGGGACGCGCATTGCGCACCATCCGTGGCGCCGAGATCGGCTTCATTCCCCAGGATCCGAACCTGGCCCTCAACCCGGTCAAGCGGGTCGGCGAGCAGGTCGCCGAAGCACTGCGGGTGCACGGTCTGGCCGGGCGCACCGAAGCCGCTGAGCTGGCCATCGAGATCCTGGACCGGGCCGGGCTCACCCACCCGAAAGCCCGTGCGCGCCAGTATCCGCACGAGCTGTCCGGTGGTATGAAGCAGCGGGTGCTGATCGGCATCGCGCTGGCGTGCCGGCCCAAACTCGTCATCGCCGACGAACCCACCAGCGCCTTGGACGTCACCGTGCAGAAACGGGTGCTCGACCACCTGGCGCAGCTCACCGCCGAGGACAACACGGCGGTGCTGTTGATCACCCATGACCTCGGCGTGGCCGCGGACCGGGCCAACCGGGTGGTGGTGATGCGCCACGGCGCCGTCGTCGAATCCGCACCCACCGCGCAACTGCTGAGCGCGCCCACCGAGGCGTACACCAAGAAACTGCTGGCCGCCGCGCCCAGCCTGACCGGGGCGTCGTTGGTCGGTGGCCGCCCGGCCCAGACCACGAGCCTGCTGCATCTGGAGAACATCACCAAGCGGTTCCCGCTACCGGGCAGCAAAGAGGCCGTCACCGCCGTCGACGATGTCTCCATCACCGTGCACCGTGGACGCACGTTCAGCCTTATCGGCGAATCCGGTTCGGGGAAGTCGACTCTGGCGCGCATCGCCATGCGCCTGGAAGAGCCGACCGCCGGCCGGGTGTGGTTCGATGGCGCCGACATCACCACCACCGAGGGCAGTGCGTTGCGGGAGTTGCGCCGCCTGGTGCAGCTGGTGTACCAGAACCCGTACTCGTCACTGGATCCACGGCTGCGTATCGATGAGGTGATCGCAGAACCGTTGCGGGCGTTCAAGATCGGTGACCGGGCAGCCCAGGCCAAACGCGCCGCTGAACTGCTGGACCAGGTGGCGCTGCCGGCCGGCACCGCAGAGCGCAGGGCGGCCGAGCTGTCGGGTGGTCAACGGCAACGGGTGGCGATCGCGCGGGCGTTGGCGCTGCGGCCGGAGCTGCTGGTGCTCGACGAGCCGGTGTCGGCGTTGGATGTGTCGGTGCAGGACCAGATCCTGCGGCTGCTGGTGCAGCTGCAGCAGGAGCTCGACCTGGGCTATCTGTTCATCTCGCACGATTTTGCCGTGGTGCAACAGATCTCCGACGAGATCGGGGTGCTGCGCCGCGGTGAACTGGTGGAGCAGGGACCCACCGCGCAGATCTTCGGGGCACCGGCCCATGAGTACACGCGCGAACTGATCACCGCGGTGCCCGGTACCACGGTGGCCCCACGATGACGACGCTGACCGCCCGCCAGGTCCGTGATGCGATCGCGGCCCGCGCCGCCGCGGATTGGGACTCCGGTTTCCAGCCGGAGAACTTCACCGATCTGCGCTCCAGTGACTTGCCCGAGCTGACGGTGCCCACCCGGTTCGGGGGGCCGGGTGGGGACATCGCGGCGGCCTCGGCCGCGGTGCGGGAGGTCGCGGCGGGGGACGCGGCCACCGGCCTGGTGCTGGCCATGCACTACATCCACACCATGCGGCTGTTCTCGGTCAACGGATCCGACGCGGTGGCCAAGCTCGCCGCCCGCATCCTCGCCGCCCGGGAACTCGTGGCATTGGCCGCCAGCGAGCAACTCAGCGGGGCACCCAGCCGGGGCGCGCCCATCAAGACGGTGGCCTCCCGTGACGCCGACGGGGGCTGGCGGCTCGACGGTGCGAAGACCTACGCCACGGGTGCGCGCGCTGCGGGAACCATCGTGATCGTCGCCCGGTCGAACGAATGGGAAGGCAAGGGCCACTTCCTTGTTCCGCAACCGGCGGACGGTCTCACGGTGGTGGAGACCTGGGCGGCGGCCGGTCTGCGCGGCTCCGACAGCCAGGATCTGCGGCTCGACGGTGTACGTGTCGAGGCTGATGCGTTGGTGGAGAGCATCGGCGCCGACGGGCGCACCGTGGACTCTACGCAGCCGATCTGGTGGCCGCTGATGCTGGCTTCGGTACACCTGGGTGTCGCCGAGGCCGCCCGTGCCGAAGCGCTGCACTTCAGTGCCGGACCGCGCACCGACGGAGCGCCTGGTGCGCTCAAGGACACCACCCGGATCAGGGACCGCGCCGCCCAGGCGGAACTCGAACTCCTGAGTGCGCGAGCACTTCTCGATGACGCCGTGCGTCGTGTGCAGGCGGGGGAGATCACACCGGCGCACGCCGCTGCCACCAAGGTGCTGGTGCATCGCCACGCCAGCGCCGTCGTCGATCACTGCGGCCAACTGATCGGCGCCGCGTCGATGCGGCTCAGTTCGCCGCTGCAGCGCTACTACCGCGACTTGCGGGTGGCGCTGCACAATCCACCCGCCGAGGACACCGTGCTGGCCTGGCTTGCCGCCGATGTCCTGGGCCCGATCGAGAACCACGAGTAGCCATGCCATTACACCTGCTGTTGCAGCCTGAGCCCGAGCCCGGCGACCGAGATCTGTCGTGGCTTCATCGCGCGGTGCACGCCGCCGAGGACGGCATCTTCGATGCGGTGCTGGCACCACTGCCCAGCGCGGCGGTTCCCGCTGAACCGTCCACGCTGCTGGCGAACCTGGTGGCGCGTACCACCGACATCGGACTGGTAGCCCCGGTCTCGGCGCAGTACGTCGCCCCCTACAACCAGGCCCGCATGCTCAACACGCTGGACAACCTCTCGGTGGGGCGGGCCGGGTGGCGGCTGGTCACGCCCGCCGAGGATTCACCGGCCGCACTTCACCCGCCGACAAGCGCTGAGGCACAACGTGAATCACGTGCCGCGGAGTTCATCGCGGTGCTGCACGAACTCTGGGAGAGCTGGGCCCCCGACGCCGTGGTGGCCGATACCGAATCCGGGGTGTACGTCGACTTCGACCGGCTGCATCCGATCAACCATGCCGGTGCGTTCTTCCGGGTGGCCGGGCCGCTGAACCTGCCCCGCAGCCCGCAACTGCATCCGCCGCTGTTCGTCAGCGTCGACTCGCCGGCCTCGGCGGAGCTCGCCCGAGCCCGCGCCGACGTCGCGATCATCGGGGCCGGCGCCGACCGCGACACCGTGGCCGGTGTGCCCGTCGTGCTGCGTGATCTGGCGCCGGGAATCATCGATGTCTCGGCCGGTGAGGCGGCTGACGGCGTGGTGCTGCACCTGACCGCCTCCGAGACCGAGCGGTTCGTCGCCGACGTGCTGCCGCGGCTGCGCGAGCGTGGAGGGGTCCGCGACCGGTACGAAACATCCACCCTGCGCGGTCATCTCGGGTTGGCCGCCGTCGTTGCTGGAGCGCTGTGATGAGCCCCCGTATGCATCTGAACCTCAATCTGCGCGGAATCGGCTTCCACCGCGCGGCGTGGCGGCACTCCACCGCCCAGCCCACCGAGGTCTCCCTTCTGCCGTACTACACGCGGATCGTGCAGGCCGCCGAGAAGGCCAAGCTGGACGCGGTGTTCCTCGCCGACAGCCCCAAGGTGTACAGCGACCGCGAGCCACTGGCGATGAGCAACGAACCGCTGACGCTGTTGGCCGCGCTCGCCGCGCAGACCAGCCACATCGGACTGATCGGCACCGTCTCCACCACCTACAACGACCCCTATGAGGTCGCACTGCGATTCGCGTCGCTGGACCACCTCTCCGGCGGCCGGGCCGGCATGAACTTCGTGACGTCCTCCGGTGACCCGATGGCCCGCAACTTCGGCTACGACAGCCATCCCGATTTCGAGTTGCGCTACGAACGGGCCTCGGAGTTCGTCGACGTCGTGCTCGCACTGTGGTCCGGCGAGCACGTCGTCCACCACGGCAGGTTCTTCGACATCGACGGCCGGCTCCCGATTCGGCCGTCGCCGCAGGGCTTTCCGGTGCTGGTCCAGGCCGGCGCCTCCGACCGGGGCCGCGATATGGCGGCGCTGCGGGCCGAGGCGGTGTACACGGGTTCGTCCACGATTCCGAACGGCCGGGAGTTCTATGACGATGTGAAGGCCCGCCTGGCGAAATTCGGCCGCTCACCGCACTCGGCGAAGATCCTGCCCGGTGTGGTGCCCTATATCGGGTCCACAGAGGCCGAAGGCAAAGCACTGGAAGCCGAGCTCGAGGAGCTGGCCACCAAGAACGTCGACGTCGTCGGCCAGCTCGGCGACGAGCTCGGAGTCGACTTCACCGTCTACGATCTCGACGGTCCGTTCCCGATGGAGGCGTTCCCGGCGCCCACCGAGTTCAAGGGCGGGCAGAGCCGGCTGAACCGGCTGCGCACCTGGGTGCAGCAGGAGAACCTGACCATCCGCGAACTGGCGACCAAGGTGGAGAAGGGCCTCAACAACGTGCACTGGACCACCGCCGGATCCGCCGAACAGATCGCCGACGAGTTGGAGAGCTGGTTCCGCGCCGGCGCGGCCGACGGCTTCAACATCCTGGTGCCGTTACATCCCAAGGGCACCTTGGATTTCACCGAGCAGGTGGTGCCGATCCTGCAGCAGCGCGGGCTGTTCCGCACCGAGTACGACGGCACCACCTTGAGTCACCACTTCGGCCTCGTCCCCGAACTGCGTCCGAGCGCGCAGCCGGTTTCGGCCCCCTAGGCGAACACCCCGGAGTACGCGTTGAGCGCCGGCTGGCCGCCGAGATGGGCGTAGAGGACGGTGGAGTCCTTGCCGATGGTGCCGTCGGTGACCAGATCGATCAGCCCGGCCATCGACTTGCCTTCGTACACCGGGTCGATGATCATGCCTTCGAGCCGGCCGGTCAGCTTGATCGCCTCGACGGTGGACTGCACCGGGATGCCGTAGAGGTCGCCGGCCCAGCCCTCCAGCACGGTGATCTCCTCGTCACGCAGGTCGCGGTCCAGCCCGATGAGCGAGGCGGTGTGCCGGGCGATCCGGGCCACCTGCGCGCGGGTCTTCTCCAGCGTTGCCGAGGCGTCGATACCGAGCACCCGCCGCGGCCGGTCCTGCCCGGCGAAACCGGCGATCATGCCCGCGTGCGTAGAGCCGGTCACGGTGCACACGATGATGGTGTCGAAGAAGAGTCCCAGCTCGGCTTCCTGCTGCTGCACCTCGTAGGCCCAGTTCGCGAAACCGAGGCCGCCGAGGTGGTGTTCGGAGGCGCCGGCCGGGATCGGGTACGGCTTGCCACCGGCCTCTTCGACTTCCCGGATGGCCGCTTCCCAAGACGAGCGGATGCCGATGTCGAAGCCGGCCGCATCCAGTCGCACGTCGGCGCCCATGATCCGCGACAGCAGGATGTTCCCGACCTTCTCATCCAACGCGGCGGCGTTTCCGGGCATGTCGGGCCAGTCCACCCACTTCTCCTGCACCAGCCGGGTCTTCAACCCCAGTTTGGCGGCGACCGCCGCGACCTGGCGGGTGTGGTTGCTCTGATAGCCACCGATGGAGACCAGCGTGTCCGCGCCGGAGGCCAGGATGTCCGGAACGATGTACTCCAGTTTGCGGGTCTTGTTGCCACCGAACGCCAGCCCGGAGTTGCAGTCTTCGCGTTTGGCCCAGATGCGGGCACCGCCCAGGTGATCGCTGAGGCGCTCCAGTGGATGGACCGGGCTCGGGCCGAACGTGAGCGGGTAGCGCGGGAAGTCTTCGATAGCCACGGAATGCAATATATCGCAGTAGCTGAGTTGACAACACCGCAGGCAGCGGGTTCACCATGTTGCATGCCGGTGCCCCAGACAGCAGCCCCCAAACGCCAGCTCCTGCGCGACGACGCCTTCACCGCCATCCGGGCGGCCATCGTGGACGGAACACTGCAGCCGGAGGAGAGGCTCGTCGATTCCGAGCTCAGTGCCTGGCTCGGGGTGAGTCGGACGCCGATCCGCGAGGCGCTGGCCCGGCTCGAGGCCGCCGGTCTGGTGCAGACCCGGCCCGGGCGGTTCACCATGGTCAGTCCGCTGGATGTGCGGAGCATGAAAGAGGCCCAGGCGGTGGCCGCGGCCATGCATGAACTGGCGGTCCGCGAAGCCGTGCCGGCCATGTCGGCCGAGCACATCGCCGCCATGCGACTGGCCAACGAACGGTTCGCGCTGGCGCTGCGTGCCGAGGACGTCGACGGGGCCATCGCCGCCGACGACGTGTTCCACGGCGTGGCCATTGATCTCTATGCCAACTCCGCTGTGCGGGCGGTGCTCGATCAGTACACCCCGCTGCTGCGTCGGATGGAGCGGGTGCGATTCTCGTCGCTGGTCGGCCGGGCGTCCGTGGACCAGCATGCGCGCATCGCCGATCTGGCCGAGCAGGGCGATGCCGAGGGTGCCGCGCGGGAGGCGCGGTTGAATTGGCTCACCCTGCAATGAGATTCAACTCGGTCACAGCGCGGGTCGGGTCGGCTGCAGAACGGTGGCGGCCACGGCTTCGGCACGCAGGTGCTCGAAGCGCTGATAGTCGGGATCGTTGACCATCTCGACGAAGTGCTTCCGGCTCGGGTAGCTCACCAGGGCCACCATGTCCCAGTCGGGCCCGTCCACGGTGGCCAGCGGGACACCGCCGGCGCCGGCGTAGACGATGGTGACGCCGTATCGCTCACTGACGCCGGTGCTGTTGAACTGTTCGATGTACTGCATGTAGGTCTCGGCGCCACCGGGGACGAAGCGCAGGAGATTGAGCATCACCACTGGGCCGTCGGGATCCTCGTCGACGAAGCGCTGCAGCAGTGTTGGTTCCAGGGATGTCATGTTCTTCCTCACTCACTTACTTGCTGTATGACACGCAACTGTAGCAGGCGGGCTCCGGCACCGGGAGGTGGAAATATGTCCGCCATGGAAAGTCAGGGCCGGCGCACCCAGGCGCAACGCCGCGCCACCACCCGGCAGCGGGTGCTCGACGCCGCGACGGCTCTGGTCGCGGCGCAGGGAACGCGCGCGGTGTCGCTGGCGGCCGTAGGCGAGGCAGCCGGGTACAGCCGCGGCATCGTCAACCACCACTTCGGCACGAAAGTCGGTCTGCTGGAAGCGCTCATCGAACACGTGGCCCAGTTCGACGCGCCCAGCGACGCCCCCACCGGGCTGGAGCGGTTACTGCAGTTCGTTCGGGCGTACCTGGGCGGAATGCGGGAGCGAACACCCCGCTCGGAGGCGTTCTTACAGCTCTGGGCCGAATCTGCCGGGACCGAGCCGTCGTTGGCGCCGCTGTTCGCCGAACGTGACGCGTGGTTTCAGGGTGTACTGGCCCAGCACATCCGCGACGGCGTGGCAGACGGGTCCATCCGCGGCGACGTGCACCCGGACAACGCGGCGCTGGCGATCATCGGCCAGTTGCGGGGAACCGCGATGCTGGCGTTCTCGTCTGCCCGGCACGTTGCGGCCGCCGACCTGACCGCCGAGGTGGTCCGGTTCGTCGAGCGCGGCCTCGGCGACCGACCTAGGCCTGTGTAGCTCGGCCCGCTCTCCCCGGCTCCGCCGTCGCCGCCTCGGCGACCGACCTAGTTGATGGTCAATCCGCCGTCGACGGTGATGGTCTGCCCCGTGACATAACCACCGGCGGGCGAGGCCAGCCACACCGCGGTGGCGGCGAGTTCGGCGGGCTCGCCGGTGCGGCCCAGGACCACCCTGGGCATCTGGGTGTCGAGGTAACCCGGCTTGTACTCGTCGGTCATCTCGGTCTTGAAGAAACCGGGGGCCAGCGCGTTGACGCGAATTCCCTTGCGGGAACCCCATTGCTGCGCCAGATCGCGGGTCAGGCCGATGACGGCGGCTTTCGAGGAGGCGTACGCCGCCTGCGGCAACCCGGCGGTGGTGATGCCGAGGATGCTGGCGATGTTGATCACCGAGCTGCCCGGCTGCATCACGCGCCCGCAGGCCTGCGCCATCCAGTAGGAACCGTGCAGGTTGATGTCGACGACCCTGCGGAATTCGTCGGGGCTCTCGCGGGTGGCGGGTACGGCAGTGCCGACTCCGGCGTTGTTGATCAACACGTCGACACGGCCGAACTCGGCCACCGTCGCGTCGACGAGGGCCTGGCACGCGTCGGGATCGGCCACATCGGTACCGACGGCCAACGCCCGGTGCCCGGCCGTCTCCACCAAAGCGGCTGTGTCAGCCAGTCTTTCCACGCGGCGAGCGCCCAGGGCCACGTCGGCACCGGCCTCGGCGAACGCCTGCGCGAACGCCACGCCGAGCCCCGACGAGGCGCCGGTGACGATGACGACCTTGCCGTCGAGTCGGAACGAATCCAGCACGGTCATCGCGGGCTCCTCAAGGCCTGGCGGGCGATTGCATACTTGTGCACTTCGGTCGGCCCGTCGTAGAGCCGGAAGGCGCGAATGTCGGAGAAGATGGCGCCGACCGGTGTCTCGTCGGAAATGCCGATGCCGCCCAGGATCTGGACGCACCGGTCGGCCACCTTGAACAGCTCTTCGGAGACAAGGGACTTCACCATCGACGACTCGTGGCGGCCCTTGGCGCCCTGGTCGAGGGTCCAGCAGGCCCACCAGATCGCCAATCGGCATTGCTGTAGGGCGATCTCGTTGTCGGCGATCATGAACCCGACGCCTTGGTGATCACCCAGTGGTTTGCCGAAAGCCGTTCGGGTGCGGGCATGTTCGACGGCGATGGAGTGCGCGCGTGAGGCCGCGCCGAGCCAGCGCATGCAGTGCGTCAGCCGGGCCGGGGCCAGCCGCAGCTGGGCATACCGGAACGCGTCGCCGACCTCACCCAGCACGGCCGAAGCCGGCAGCCGCAGGTCGTTGAACACCACCACGCCGTGGCCTTCGACGTAGTTGCGGTCCATCGTGTCCATGATGCGTTCGATCTCGATGCCCGGGGTGTCACCCTCGCACAGGAACAGCGTGGGCCCTTCTGCGCCAAACGAATTGGGCGCCACCCGCGCCATGATGATCCACGTGCGGGCGCCGCTGGCCCCGGTGATCAGCCACTTGCGGCCGTTGATCACGTAATCGGTGCCGTCGAACACGGCCTCGGTGGCCAGCTGATTCGGATCGGATCCGGCACCCTCGGGTTCGGTCATGGCGAACACCGACCGCTGCCGGCCGTCGACCACCGGAACCAGGAACTGCTCGGTCTGCGCCGGATTCGCGATCTTCGACAGCAGGAACATGTTGCCCTCGTCCGGGGCAGCACAGTTCAGTGCGATCGGGCCCAGCGTTGACCAGCCGGCCGCTTCGAACAGCACCGCCTGCTCGACGTGCGAGGGCTCTCGCCCGCCCAATGCGCGGGGCGCCTGGAATGTCAACAGGCCGGCCTCTCGTGCCAGTCCGACCAGCTCGGTACGGAGATCCTCGTTGGGACCGTGGCGGGTGACGCGCGGGTCGGTCTCGTACGGCACGATCTTGTCGACGACGAAGGCGCGGATCTCGTCGCGCAGCGCGGCGAGGTCGTCGGGAATCTCGAAGTCGATCACAGGGCTCCATCCATGAACGTGTGGGCACGGTCGAACAATCGCAGTGTCGCGGTGTGCAGCAGATCGCCGATGTCCTTGGGCGCCAAGCCCGCACAGGCACGCGCGTGGGTGCCTTCGAGGATGATGCCCAGCTTGAAACACGCCATCGCGGCGTACCAGTTGATGTCGGAGAGGTCGCGGGTGGTGTTGCGGCCGTAGCGTTCGACGATCTCCGCCGGGGTGGCCAGGCCGCCGGCCTTCATCAGCGCGTGGTCCAGCACCTCGTTCTCCCCGGGCAGGTGCCAGGTGGCCATCATCCATCCGAGGTCCAGCAGTGGGTCGCCGATGGTGCACATCTCCCAGTCCACGATGGCCACCACCTCGGGGCCGGTGCGGGAGAACATGACATTGGCCGCGTGGTAGTCGCCGTGCATGATGCCCGGTTGCCACTGCTTGGGCTGGTGCTCCTGCAGCCAGCCCGAAACCTCGCCGACGCCGGGGATCTCGGGGCCTGCGTAGTGGTCGAAATTGCTGTAGGACTCCAGTTCGGAGAGCCAGCGCGGCACTTGGCGCTCCAGGAATCCGTCGGGCTTCCCGAAATCGGACAGCCCCACCTGTTCATGGTCGACGGCACCGAGCTTGGCCAGCGCGTCGGCCATCGACAGGCCCATCTGGTGGCGCATCTGCGCATCACCGGCATGCAGGTCGGGCAGTTCGGCGCCGGCGTTGAAGCCCTCGATCGGCTCCATCAGATAGAACACCGCATCACCGAGCACGTCGGTGTCCTCGCACACGGCGATCAGCCGCGGATGCGGGACGTCGGTGCCGGCCAGGGCCTGTAGCACCTTCGTCTCGCGCAGGATCACCTTGTTGCTGACCGGCCGCAGATGCAGCGGCCCGCGGCGGAACATATAGGGCCGGCCGGAGCGCTCGAACCGCAGCATGACGTTCTGCGTTCCGCCGGTGATCGCGGTGACGTTCTCCAGCGGGCCGTCACCGAGTCCGCGGTCGGACATCCACGGGGCCAGCGCGTCGGGGGCATCCACGATCGTGAACCTACCGTACGGTTGGTTGGGGAGGGGAGGTGGTCAGGACACCGCCCGGCACACCAGGTCGATGTGCTTGGCCGCCCACGCGCCCAGGGGGTCGAGGGCGGCCAGCAGTTCCTCGCCCGCGGGGGTCATCGAGTACTCCACCCGGGGCGGCACCTCGTGGTAGCTCTCGCGGTGCACGACGCCGTGCGCCTGCAGCTCCTTGAGGTGCTGGGTGAGCATCTTCTGCGAGATGCCGACGAGGTTGCGGTGCAACGTGTTGAACCGCACCGGCCCGTCTTTGAGCTCCCACAGGATCAGCGGCTTCCACTTTCCGCCCACCACCGCCATCGCGGCGTCGAGTTCACAGGTGAACTGGCCAAGCGTCGTCATGTCGCCCCTCGTCAGCGTTAATAGTTCCGTGCAAGTAAGTACCCCACTATTTAGTGGGTACTTGTCGAAATCACTGCGTCCCAACACGATGAAACCATGACTGACATCGCTTTTCTGGGTCTCGGTGAGATGGGTTCGGCCCTGGCTCGCACCGCCGTCGCCGCCGGGCATCGGGTCACCGTCTGGAACCGCACCCCGGATCGGGCGGCACCGTTCGAGAATGCGGCCGGCAGCCCCGCCGAGGCGGTGGCCGCAGCGCACCTGGTGATCGCCTGTCTCTTCGACGCCGCCTCGGTGCACGACGTCCTGGACCCGGTGGCGGGCACCCTGAGCGGCAAGGCGCTGATCAACCTGACCACCACCTCACCCGACGGAGCCCGTGAGCTCGGACGCTGGGCGTCCACCCACGGCGTCGACTACCTGGACGGCGGCATCATGGCGGTCCCGGCGATGATCGGTTCACCTGCGGCCTCGGTGCTCTACAGCGGGTCGAACGCCGTGTTCGACGAGCATCGCAGTCTGCTCGAATCCTGGGGTTCTGCAGAATATTTCGGCGACGACGCCGGGATGGCGTCGCTCTACGACCTGGCGCTGCTGGCCGGGATGTACGTGATGTTCGCGGGGTTCTTCCACGGCGCGGCGATGGTGGGGGCGGCGGGGGTGCCTGCGGGCGAGTTCGCCCGCCGGGCGACGCCGTGGCTGCAGGCGATGGCGGGTTCGCTCGGTGAGTACGCCGACGTGATCGACACCCGTGACTACGGCCGGCCCGGCCAGCAGAGCCTCGAGTTCTCCGATCTGACCGACATTCTCGACGCAACGCGTTCGCAGGGCGTCAGTACCGAACTGGTGGACGTGGTGCAGGGATTCATCCACCGCCAGATCGAGGCCGGCCACGGCAAGGACGGCTTCGCCCGCGTGATCGAGAGCATCCGCGCATGAACGTCACGGTGATCGGGCTGGGGCCGATGGGTCAGGCGTTGACGACGGCACTGCTGGACAACGACCACGGGGTGACGGTGTGGAACCGTACCGCCGAACGGGCGAGCAACGTCCTGCAACGTGGCGCGACATGGGCCGAGACGCCCGCGGCGGCGGTCGCGGCCTCCGATCTGACATTGATCAACGTCGTCGACAACACGGTGGTCGACACCATCATCGGCGACGCCGGGAGCGCCGTCGCCGGACGGGTGATCGTCGGGCTGGCGTCCGACACTCCTGAAAAGGCGTACCGCACAAGCAGATTGGTAACAGCGCTCGGTGGTCGCTATCTCGACGGCGCGATCATGACGCCCATCGACACCATCGGCAGTCCCGGTGCGAGCATCCTGTTGGCCGGTGACCGCGACCTGTATGACGGGAACCGATTGGTGTTCGACGCCCTGGGTGCCACCACCTGGCTCGGCGGCAGCGTTGCGCTGGCCGCCGGATACGACATGGCGCTGCTGGACCTGTTCTGGACGGCCACGGCCGGCTTCCTGCACGCGGTCGAACTCGCACAACACGCGGGCATCGAACCCAAGGATTTCCTGCCACCTGCGCTGGGCATCGTGGGCATCCTGCCGGCGATCTTCACCGATGCCGCCGAACGCATCGCCGATGACCGGCACGAGCAGGCCACCTCATCGTTGACGTCGATCGCCAATTCGCTGCGGCACCTCTTCGCGGCGTCGGAGGCCGCGGGGCTGGACGCCGCTGCGCTCGGTGCCTTCGCTCGGCATGTCGACCGCGCGATCGCCGCCGGGCACGGTGCTCACGAGGTCACCGCGATCACGCACCGTCGCTGACACCCGCCCGCTGATCGCTTCGGAGGCCTTCGAGGCGGGTGCGGAATCCTGTCATCAGGGTCTCGAGGCCGAGTTCGAAGGTCCGGCGGGCTCGGGCCTCGTCGAAGGAGTCGCGGCCGAGCAACGACTGCAGCACGGGATAGTCCCCCTCGGCGGGCTGGACCATCTCCACCGGTGCGATCAGGTCCAGTACCGAACCCAGCACAAAGCTCTCCACGACGGTGAACATCGGGATGATCTCGGGTCGCGGCCAGCCGGCTGCCAGCAGTGCCTTCGCCACCACCTCGTACTGGGACACGAGTTCCGGGGCCTGCACCGGGCTGGTGGCCAGCAGCGGGATGGTTTCGGGATGCCGGACGAACGCGGCGGCATAAGAACGGGCCCATTCGGCCAGTGCGACATCCCACGGTTCGGTGTCGAAGGCACTGCAATCGATCAGTGAAACCACTCGGGAGCGCACCCGCTCGATGATGTGCTGCTTGCTCGGGACGTGGCTGTAGATGGAGGGGGTCTGGACGCCGAGCCGTTGGGCCAGCTTGCCGAGAGTGAACGTGCCCCGGGGGTCGTCTCGCATGATGTCCAACGCGGTATCGACGATGCGATCCTCCGTCAGATGCGCCCGAACCTTCTTCGGCGCGGCCATCGGCGTCCTTCCACGTCTGTCCAGCGGACTTTCACGCTAGCACCACGGTGAAACAGCCAATCCATTTCCTAACACTGCTAGCTTTCCCTAACTCTGCTAGCTTTCCCTAATCACGTTAGGAAGCTGCTCGGTGCAGCGCGAGATCGGCGACGGAGTTCAGGTGGGCGAGCGGCAGGTTCTGGTCGGTGGACGACTGTGGAACGGCGACCGATTGGTCCCGGGCAGCCTCACCATCGAGGACGGCGTCATCGAAAGCGTTGCCTTCACCACGGCGCGAGACCAGGGCGACGTGAACGTCGTCGATCTCGCGGGGGCGGCCGTCTTTCCGGGGTTCGTCGATGCGCATGCGCATCCCCTGATCGGGGGCCTCGAACTCGCCGGAGTGCCGCTGCGTCACGCGCGGACGGTGCAAGAAGCCGTCGCCGCGGTCGCTGATTTCGCTCGAGAGCACCCCGAGCTGCCCTGGATCGTCGGAGAGGGATTCGATCTCAGCATCGACCGCAGCGGCAACTACCTGGCCTCCGACCTCGATGCCGTGGTGCCCCACCGGCCCGTCGCGCTTCGGTCCAGCGATATCCACACGGTGTGGTGCAACTCCGCTGCCCTGAGCGCCGCAGGGATCACCCAAGGCACGCCACCGCCCGTCGACGGTGTGATCGAGCGTGACTCCGACGGCCGGCCGTCGGGGACGTTACGGGAGTGGGGGGCTTTCCTGCCGGTGCTGCGGGCTCTGCCGCGACCGAGCGTCGAGGAGGCCGCCGAAGCGCTGATGCGTGGATTGCAGGAACTCCGCGCGGTGGGGGTGACGTCGGCCCAGGACGCCTGGGTGGAGGTCGACGACGTTCCCAGCTATCTGATGGCTGCCCGGCGAGGCCTCCCGGTCCGGCTCAACCTGGCGTTCCGTGCCGATCCCGAGACGTGGCGCGAACAGGTCGACCGGTTCGCGGCCGCTCGCAGTGAGATTGCCGCCGCCGGTGAGGAACTGCTGCGTGCCAACACAGTGAAGTTCTTCGCCGACGGAATCATCGAAGGGGGCACTGCGCACGTCAAGGAGCCGTATCGCGCTACCTCGTGTTGTGGCCTCCCGGCGTGGCAGGCGCCGGAACTGAGCGAGGCCGCGGCTGCCTTCGACCGAGCGGGCTTCCAGTTACACATCCACGCGATCGGCGATGCCGCCGTGGAAAGTGCGGTCTCGGCGATCGCGCGTGCCGCGCACAGAAACGGGCCCAGGGCACGGCGCCCCGTCATCGCGCACGCACAACTGGTCGACCAACCCGAGATCGACGCGCTGCGGGCTCACGACGTCACCGTGGCGATCCAACCCTATTGGGCCAAGCTGGATTCGGTGGTGAAGCACCTGACCAACACCAGGCTCGACCCGGCGCGGGTGCAACGGCAGTATCCGTTTCGCACGCTGGCCGATCACGGAGTCCGGATCGCGTCATCGAGCGACTACCCGATCACCACGCCGAGTCCGCTCAAGGCGATCGGGGTGGCGATGTCGCGGCACGAGCACGGCGACGACGCGAGCGGATGGTTGCCCGCCGAACAACTCGATCTGGCTGTCGCCGTGCGGGCGGCCACCGAAGGCTCGGCCTACACGCAGTTCGCAGACCACGATCGAGGCCGCCTCGCCGCGGGATTCCGGGCCGATCTCGCCGTGGTCTCCGGCATGTCGGACCAGCCCACGGCAGCCGAACTGATCTCGGCGACCGTGACCGCCAGCTGGCTCGGGGGCCGTGAAACCCTGCGCCGCAACGACTCAGGCAACCAACGAGGAGAGAGATGACAACTGACGCACCGGGCGAAGCGCCGCCCACCGACGACGACGCGACCGGTGAGATGAAACGTGAGTTCACGCTCTGGTCGGCATTCTCACTCGCGTTTGTCTTCATCTCACCGATCGTCGCGATGTACGGCATCTTCGGGCTCGGGCTCCAGTCGATCGGACCCGGGTTCTGGTGGGGGTGGGTGGTGACGCTCCTGGGACAGCTGACGGTCGCGGTCGCGCTGGGTGTTCTCGCGTCTCGGTGGCCGCTGGCCGGTGGTGTCTACCAGTGGTCACGGCGGCTGGTGGGGATGAAGTACGGCTGGTTCGCGGGTTGGGCGTACACCTGGGCGCTACTGATCGCCCTGAGCTCGGTGTCCTACAGCGGCGCGGTGTTCATCGCGATCCTGCTGGGAGTCGATGCCGGGTCGCCGCTCGCACTCACCGTCATCGCCGTCGTGTTGCTGCTGGTCACCACGGCAGTCAATGCAGCCGGCCGCACTGTCGTCAAAGTCGTTGCCACTGCCTGCATCGCGGCCGAGGTCATCGGATCGGTGGGAGTCGCCGTGTACCTGCTGATCGCCGGGCGGCAACAGACCCCGGGGGTGCTCTTCGAAGGACTGGCCGCCGAGCCGGGCACCCCGTTCATGATGACGCCGTTCGTGCTCACGGTGGCGCTGGCCGGCTGGTCGTTCCTGGGCTTCGAGAGTGCCAGCAGCATCGCCGAAGAGGTCAAGAATCCGAAACGCGCTGTGCCGCTGGCCATTGTGTTCTCCTTGCTCGGTGTCGGGTTGGTGATCCTGCTGACCAGCTTCGCGATCATCCTGGCCATCCCGGATGTCGACGCGCTGCTCGCGACGTCCGACGGTGATCCGATCATCACGGTGTTGGCCGCGCACCTGCCCCCCGCCGCGGTGCAGGGCATCCTGGTGCTGTTCGCTGTCGCCTTCCTGGCCAGCCTGGTCGGTATCCAAGCTGCGGCATCCCGGCTCGTCTGGGCCAACGCGCGCGAGAATGAACTACCCTTCGCCACCTGGCTGAAACGGCTCTCCGGTCGCGGCAGGTTGCCGGTCAACGCCATCCTGGTGACAGGGGTGGTGTCGGTCCTGATGTTCGTGCCACTGCAGAACGGGCACATCAGCACACTGTTGGTGGCGTTCACCACGGTCGGGTTCTACGCCGCGTTCACCTTCCCCGTTCTCGGGCTCGCCATCGCGCGGATCCGAGGGAGCTGGCGCCCTGAGGAACCACTGTTCCTCGGCCGCTTCGGGCTTGCGGTCGCGTGGGTGGCGCTGGTGTGGCTGGCCCTGGAGATCGTCAACGTGCTCTGGCCCCGGGAGGCGGCAGAGTTGTGGATCGTGAACTTCGCACCGCTGATCGCCACCGCCGGAATCGGTGTCCTGGGCGTGGTGGTGTTCCGGTGCTCACCGATCGGCCGGGGGACGGTCCCGTCCGAAAGTCCTTCTACGACAACCAATGGATCGGAGCGGCAGGCATGACACACGACCTCTACCGGTGGCCGGAGTATGACGCGGCGGAGCTGCACCGGGCCCGTTTCGACAGGGTCGCGGCGGTCATGCGCGAGGAGGCGGTGGATACGCTTCTGCTCACGGGTCCCGACCACATTCGGTACGCCAGCGATTTCCGCGCACACCTGACCAACGAGTCCGAATGGTTCGCTGTCCTGGTTGGCTCCGACGGCTCGGCGGAGGTGTTCCTGCCGTATATCGACGAGGTGATCTCGCAGCCGTACCCGGCGCAGCCGTGGATCGTGCGGGCGCACCCGGTGCCGTCCTGGGCGGCGGCCTCGGCGAACCCGCAGACGTGGGTGCGCATCGTCGCGGCGGTTCTCGCCGCGCGCGGCGCGCACGGGGCGGTCGGCGTCGATGCGGTGGACCCTGGGCTGCTGGACGGGCTGCGAGAATCATTACCGCAGCTGGCATTTCGTCCGATGTCAACGGCGCTGCACCGGCTTCGGCGGGACAAGCTGCCGGTCGAGCTGCTCCTGCTCGAGGCAGCGTCGCGGGTCAATACCGGGGCTATGGAAGCAGCACTGGCGGCGGCGCACGTCGGCGGAACGGATCACGATGTGCTGGCGGCGGCCATGGCATTCCAGCAGTCAGCGGGCGTGGAGTTCGTGACGCACTCGGTGTGCAACCTCCGAAACGGCAGCGGTGATTGGTTCGCCGCGGGCCGGCGCTTCCACGAAGGAGACCCCTTCTTCTTCGACATCGGCTGTTACGGCGTCGGCGGGTATGCCTCCGATGCCGCCCGCACCGGCTTCGTGGGTGAGCCGCGGCGCGAGATCCGCACGGCGTACGAACATCTGTGTCATGCGCACGAACTGGTGCAGTCCCTGGCGAAACCGGGTGTCCGTGCATCAGTGCTCCTGGCCGAAGCCAATCGTTACCTGCGCAGCCAGGGACTTCGGGGCACCCCGTACGCGATCGGGCACGGCGTGGGCTTGCGGATCTGCGAACTGCCCACGTTGTTCACCGCAGGCCTGATGGATGACGACGTCATCCTCAGGCAGGGTGAGGTGATTGCACTCGAACCGGAGGTGACGGTGACGGTCGACGGCGTCGAGACGGTGCTGAAGGTCGAGGACAACTTCGTGGTGGAGGCAGCCGGCCTGCGTCGTCTCACCGAAACTCCTGACGCCCTGGAATTCGTGACCAGGTAGGCGAGGACCAGCGCGGGAATCTCGCGCTTCCAGTTGACGGGTGACGCACAGCACTCCACACTGACAGTCATGCACGGTCAGAAATCCACACAGTTGGGCGCCTGACGTGCTGCCCGTGGAACGGCATGAGGCCATCGTCGAGGCGGTCAGCGCGGCTCAGGCCGTCAGCACCGACGAACTGGTCCGCAGGCTGGGCGTTTCTGCCGAGACCATCCGCCGCGACTTGGCGCTCCTCGAGGAGAAGGGTGCGCTGCGTCGCGTCCACGGCGGCGCCGCGCCGGTGGAGAGCCGTCGTGTCATCGAGCCGTCCTACTCCGAACGATCGATGATCCGCCATCAGGCCAAAGCCCAGCTCGCACGGGTTGCGGCGGGGCTGCTGGAGAACGGCCAGACGGTGGTCATCGACATCGGCACCACTGCGGTGGCCGTCGCGCAGGCCATTCCCCGCGGCTTCGTCGGCACGGTCGTCACCCCGTCCCTGCCCGTCGCAGTGGAACTCGCCGACCGGCCGAGTGTGGAGGTCCTGCTCGCGGGTGGGCGGGTGCGACCCGGCGATCTGGCCTGTTCGAGCGCTCACGCCAGAGAATTCTTCGCCGACATCTATGCCGATATCGCGCTGCTCGGCTCCGGCGGCGTGCACGCCGAGGCCGGGCTCACCGACTTCCATCTCGACGAGATCGACGTGCGCCGGACCATCATCGCCAACAGTGCGCGCAGCTACATCCTGGCCGACTCCTCGAAGATCGGGCAGGTGGCGCCCTACCGGGTGTGCCCGCTGAGTGCGGTGACCGGCCTGATCACCGATGCCAACACCGACGCGGACGTTGCCGCTGCCTTCGACGAGACGGGAGGTGCGGTGCTGTCAGCACGCCCGTGAGACGGGTGCGGGCGGCGTTGCAGCGCCGCCCGCGGGACCGAACCAGCTCGACCAAACAGTCAAATCCAGTCAGAAAGCCCGATCCAATGGCAGATTCTTCCAGAAGTTCTGTATCCGAATTCGGCTACACCCAGGACCTCGAACGTTCGACGGGGCGATTCGCCTCGTTCGCCGTGGCGTTCGCGTTCGTCTCCATCGCCACCGGCATCTTCACCACCTACGGCAGTGTGCTCAACAGCTCCGGCCCCATGGGCATCTGGACCTGGCCCATCGTCATCGTCGGGCAGCTGGCAGTGGCCCTGCTGCTGGGTTCACTGGCCGCGCGCATCCCCGTCACCGGCTACGCCTACCAATGGGTGTCCCGGCTGGCCAACCCGATCCTCGGTTGGATCACCGGGTGGATCTCGTTCACCTTCCTGGCCATCGTGGTGGTCGCCGTCGACTACACCGTCGCCTCCACCGTGGTGCCCGCACTCTTCGACTTCGAGGGCACCCCGGCCACCGCCTTCCTCATCACCGCGGGTGTTCTGCTGCTGCAGGCGCTGCTGGTCGGCTTGTCGATGAAATGGACCGAGCGGGTCAACAACTTCGCCGTCACCGCCGAGCTCGTCGGCATGGTGGCGCTGGTGGTCCTGCTGTTCATCGTCGGAGTCGCCGCGCACAAACTGTCGGTCGGCAACCTGTTCTCGACGGGAGCCGTTCCCGCCGAGGGCTACTGGGACTTCGGCACGGCCACCGCCGCGGGGCCGTGGATGCTCGGCTTCCTGCTGGGTGCGTTCACCATCGTCGGTTTCGAATCCGCGGCCAACCTCGCCGAAGAAACCAAACGGCCGGAAATCGTGGTGCCCCGGGCGATGTGGCAAGCCGTCCTGGCCTCCGGAGTGCTCGGCTTCCTGTTCCTGCTGGTGGTGACCGCGGCTGTCGACGACCCGGTGGCACTCGCCGAGTCCGGCACCCCCATCGCCGACGTCATCCGCGAGATCCTCGGTACGTTCGTCGGCACCGCACTGCTGGTCCTGGTCGCCATCGCGATCTTCGCCTGCGGACTGGTGATCCTGCTGTCCGGTGTGCGACTGGTCTGGGCGATGTCGCGCGACCAGCGCTTCCCCGGCTGGCAGGTGCTGGGCAAGGTCAACGGCCGCACCAAGACCCCGCTGAACGCCACCATCGCACTGACCACCATCTCGGCCGTCATCCTCGGGCTGTTCTCCACCAGCACCGACGCCCTGTTCAAGCTGTTCGGTGCGGCCACCCTGCTCCCGGCCATCATCTACGCCATCACCGTCACGCTCTACATCGCCACCCGGCGCAAACTGCCGCCCAGCGCCGGCTTCAGCCTGGGTCGCTGGGAGATGCCGATCATCGTCGTCGCGGTCGTCTGGTTGGTGTTCGCGCTGTCTCTGTTCCGCGACGCGTCGTTCCGCGATCCATGGCTGTATCTGATGGTGATGGTGGCCATCGGAGCCTGCTACCTCGGCTACCTGCTGATCACCCGCGGCAAGGACGGGCTCAAGATGCCCGATATGCACTCCATCGATGCTGAACTCGACAGCAAGGCCCAGACGCGGTGAACCGGTGACTGTCCTCGCGATCGACCAGGGCACCTCGGGAACGAAGGCCATCGTGGTCGACGAGGCCGGCGCGGTGGTCGGGTTGGCCGAGATACCCGTGCATCCGGTGTATCTCGACGGCGGCGGTGTCGAGCAGGATCCCGGCGAACTGCTGGAGTCCGTGCTCGGCGCCGGCCGCGCTGCCGTGGCCCAAGCGGGCCGGCCCATCGAGGCGGTGTCACTGGCCAACCAAGGCGAAACCGTGCTGGCCTGGGATCGCCGCAACGGCAAGCCGCGCAGCCCCGCGATCGTGTGGCAGGACCGCCGCGCCGAAAACATCTGTGCGGCAGTCGAAGGTCATCGCGACGAGCTGGCCAGACGCACCGGCCTGGTGCTCGACCCGTATTTCTCGGCACCGAAGATGGCCTGGCTGCGGCAGAACGTCACCACCGACGGCGTCGTGACGACGACGGACACGTGGCTGCTGCACCAGCTCACCGGCGCGTTCGTCACCGACGCCACCACCGCCAGCCGTTCCCTGGTGACCGAACTCGGTGGCCAGGGCTGGAGTGCAGAGCTGCTGGCACTCTTCGGACTCGCCCACGAGCAACTGCCCGCGATCGTCGGTAACGATGAGATCATCGGCAGCACATCGGCATTCGGCGATGAGGCGCCGGTGGGGGGAGTGGTGGTGGACCAGCAGGCCGCGCTGCTCGCCGAGGCCTGCCTGGAACCCGGCACGGCCAAATGCACCTTGGGAACCGGGGCGTTCCTGTTGACCAATACCGGCGATACCGGGGTGCGGTCGGCGGCGGGGCTGACCTCGTCGGTGGCCTGGCGGATCGGTGGTCGGGACACCTTCTGCGTCGACGGCCAGGTTTACACCGCAGCCTCAGCGGTGAAATGGCTGATATCGCTGGGCATCATCGGTGGCGCCGACGAGATGGACCGCATCGCGGCCGCGGATGCCGAAGGTGTGCTGTGTGTGCCCGCGCTGGCCGGTCTGGCCGCACCGTGGTGGAAATCCCAGGCCAAGGCCGTGCTGTCGGGGATGACGCTGTCCACCGGTCGCGAGCACCTGGTGCTGGCGGTGCTGCAGGGAATCGCCGCGCAGATCGCCGAACTGGTGACCGCCATCAATGCCGACACCGCCACCCCACTGACACGCCTCCGGGTCGACGGCGGCCTCACCCGCTCGCGCGTGCTCATGCAAGCCTGCGCCGACATCACCGGAGTGCCGGTGGACGTCTACCCGTCGCCGCACGCCACTGCCCTCGGTGCTGCGGCGCTGGCGAAACTGAGCCGGCAACCGGACCGGCCGCTGCGCGAGGTGATACCCGACTGGGCGCCGTCGGCAACCTACGAGCCGATCTGGAATGCCGAGCGGGCCAATGAATTCCGTTCGCAGTGGCGAACTCTAGCTGATAGGACCTTTTCGTGACATTCGATGTGGCCGTCATCGGAGCCGGCATCGTCGGCTCGGCCATCGCCCGTGAGCTCGCCGGCCACCACCTGTCGGTGGCGCTGCTGGAAGCGCGCGAGGACGTGGGTGACGGCACCAGCAAGGCCAACACCGCGATCCTGCACACCGGCTTCGACGCCAAACCCGGCACCCTGGAATCGGCCATGGTGAGCCGCGGCTACCAGCTGCTCTCCGAATACGCTGCACAGACCGGTATCCCGATCGAACACACCGGGGCCCTCCTGGTGGCCTGGGATCAGGAGCAACTCGACACGTTGCCGTCGCTCAAAGACAAGGCGCAGGCCAACGGATACCGGCGTTGCGCGATCATCGACGCAAACGCGGTGTACCAACAGGTTCCGCATCTGGGGCCCGGCGCACTGGGCGGGCTCACAGTGCCCGACGAGTCGATCATCTGCACCTGGACGGTGAACCTGGCCTTGGCCACCGATGCCGTGAACCGGGGCGCGACTCTGCTGACCGGTCACCGTGTGCAGTCGGTGGACATCGGCGCCGACGAGACCACGCTGCGCACCAGTGCAGGCAACGTCTCGGCGCGGTGGGTGGTCAACGCCGCCGGGCTGGGCGCCGACAAGATCGACAACATGTTCGGGCACCAGCGCTTCACCGTCACTCCGCGCCGCGGTGAGCTCATCGTCTACGACAAGCTGGCCCGGCCGTTGGTGGACAAGATCGTGCTGCCGGTGCCGACGTCACGGGGTAAGGGTGTGCTGGTGAGCCCCACCATCTACGGCAACGTCATGCTGGGGCCGACCTCGGAGGATCTCGATGACCGCACTGCCACAGGCACTTCCGAGGCGGGCCTGCAGTTCCTGCTGGAAAAGGGCCGCACGCTGATGCCGCGGCTGCTGCAGGAGGAGGTGACGGCCACGTACGCGGGGCTGCGCGCGGCGATCGATCATCCCGACTACCTCATCGAACCCAGCCTCGAGCAGCGTTACCTGCTGGTCGGGGGCATCCGGTCCACCGGCTTGACCTCGGGCATGGCCGTGGCCGAGTACACGCGCGATCAATTACGTTCAGCAGGACTGCAGTTGACATCTCGAGAGGATCTGCCGGAGCCGCCGCGGATGCCGAATCTCGGTGAGGCGTTCCCGCGGCCGTACCAACGGCAGGACCTCATCGACGAAGACCCGGCATACGGACGCATCGTCTGCTTCTGCGAACGGGTGACGCAGGGGGAGATCCGGGACGCCTGTCATTCGGTGATCCCGCCAACCACCCTGGAGGGCCTCCGTCGGCGCACCCGCGTGATGAACGGACGCTGCCAGGCGTTCTTCTGCGGCGCCGAGGTGCAGACACTGCTGGAGGCCAACCGATGACCGAATACGACGTCGCCATCGTCGGTGGCGGTCCGGCCGGGCTCACGGCCGCCGCGGCGCTGGCGAGGGACCTGAATGTGGTTGTGCTGGAACGGGAGTCCGAGGCAGGGGGTATCCCGCGGCACAGTGACCATCCGGGCTACGGAATGCGCGACATGAGAACGTTCATCAGTGGTCCCGCATACGCTCGTCGCCTGGTGGCACAGGCCGCCGCCGCCACCATCCGCACCACCACCATGGTCACCGGGTGGGCCGGTGACACCACCCTGGAGGTCACCTCACCGCAGGGCCGGGAACTGGTGTCGGCGCGGGCGGTCATCCTGGCCACCGGTGCCCGCGAACGGCCCCGACCGGCCAGGCTGATCCCAGGCGACCGGGCCGCCGGCATCTACACCACCGGGCACCTGCAGAACGTCGTGCACCTCAAGCACGGGAAGGTCGGCACGCGCGCCGTCGTGGTCGGGGCCGAACTGGTCAGCTACTCGGCGGCACTGACCCTCAAACACGCGGGCTGCCGCACGGTCATGATGACCAGTGAGTACCCGGCACCCGAGGCGTACGGGGTGTTCACCGCGGCCACCCCGCTGCTGCGCACCCGCGTCGAGACCCGCACCAGGGTGACCCGCATCCTCGGTAAGCCCACGGTGGAAGCCGTCGAGATCGAGCACCTGGACACCGGCCGGCGACGCCTCGTCGACTGCGACACCGTGGTGCTGACCGGCGACTGGATTCCCGATCACGAGCTGGTGCGGGCAGCGGGTATCGATGTGGACGTGAAAACCCTTGGGCCGAGCGTGGATACCGCACTGCGCACCAGCCGCCCGGGTGTCTTCGCCATCGGCAACCTGTGCCATCCCGTGGACACCGCCGATATCGCCGCCCTCGACGGCAGGCACGTCGCCGACCAGGTGCGTGCCCACCTGTCCGGGCGGCCATCCCCCGCGGCTGGGGTGAGCATTCAGGCCCAGGCGCCGCTGCGCTGGATCGCCCCCACGCTGCTGCGGCCCGGTGATCCCGCGCCGGCCCGGCACCGGCTGCTCGCCTGGACCGACGAGTTCATCCGCTTCCCGACCGTGACGGCGCGACAGGACGGGACGGTGGTCGGCCGCAAGCGACTGCCGTGGCCGGCCGCACCCGGGCGGGTGTTCCGCATCCCGTCGAGCGTTGTCGATGGTGTGAATCCCGGCGGGGGAGCGGTGGTCATCGAGATCGGCTGAGTCGTAGTGCCGTGATCACGCCCAGTCCGCGAGCTCCGGCAGGGCCGCGGTGTTGATGGTCAGTCCGATGCCGGGCTCTGCCGGGATGGCGGGTACACCGCCGCTGACCTCCGGTTCGCCGAGGAACAGCGGCTCCACACGCTGATCCCGTCCCCAGTAGGACGGGTTGGTCAAGTGTTCGATCCAGGTGCAGTTCGGCTGCGAGAGCACCACATGCAGGGTGGCCGCCGAGTACACATGCGGAATGACCTCGGTACCGGTGCCGGAAGCCATCTGACACACCCGGCGCATCTCGGTGATACCGCCGACCCGGTGAACGTCGGGTTGCAGCACGTCGGCAGCGCCGGCCTCCAGCAGCTGCGCGAAGCCGTACCGGGTGAATTCGTGTTCGCCCGTGGCGATCTGGACCACACCCATGCCGCGCAGCTGAGCGTGACCGGCGATGTCGTCGGGAATCAGGGGTTCTTCGACCCAGCGCAGGTCGAATGGCGCCAGATGGCGGATCATCTCGGTGGCGAAGGGACGGTCCCAGCCCATGTACGCGTCGGTCATCAACTCGATCCCATCGCCGAGTTCGTCGCGGATTGCCTCGATGTAGCGCAGGTTCTTCAGCAGGCCGGCGCGGCCGTCACCGGGGCCGTACGGCCAGTTGGCCTTCACTGCGGTGTAACCGCGCTCGACGTAGTCGCGGGCCATCCGGCGGACCTCGGTCAAGTCGTCGTCGGGCTGGACCTTGCTCGCGTACGCGCGCAGGGTGTTCCCGCTGGGTCCGCCGAGGAGCTGGTAGACCGGGACCCCGTGGTGCTTGCCGAGGGCGTCCCAGATGGCGATGTCGATGGCGCTGATGGCTTCGATGGCGGCGCCCTTGCGGCCGTAGACGATCGAGGCGCGATAGAGCTGTTCGAAGATCTGTTCGGTGGAATGTGCGGGCAGTCCGGTGGCGATGCGGCCCAGATGTGCGTTGACCATGGTGGTGGCGGCACCGATGCCGTCCTCGGAGTACCCGATGCCGGTGGTGCCGTCCTCGAGGGTGACGCGCACGATCACGATGCCCTGTGGCCAGGTGTACCAGCTCCAGCCGTCGCCGCGGAACGGGAAACGGCTCATGGGGCCGGGGCCGCGCACACTCCTCTGCTGCTGCCAGAAATTGCCCCACATCGACTGGGGCACATGGCGCGCCTGGACATCGACGATCTGCATGTGCGTGGACTCCTTTGTGATTGACAGCTCAGCGGACAACTTGCCATGATGTTGCAAATAGAGCAAGGCCATTGCAAATAGTGCAACAGTGAAAGTTGACCGTGTGAAAGCAGTGACATGGGCCGGCCCCGACCGGCTCGAGATCGTGGACATCCCCGCCCCGGTCGGTGGGCCGGGGTGGGTGTTGCTCGAGGTGTCGCGGGTGGGCATCTGCGGTTCGGACCTGGCCATCTTCAAGGGTTTTCACGCCCGTGCCCAACCCGGCATCGTCCTGGGGCATGAGTTCGGCGGCACCGTCGTCGATGCCGGCCCCGACGGAGCCGTCCCGGTGGGGACCCGGGTCGCCGTCCGGCCGCTGATCTCGTGCGCTGACCGCGGAGCTGACCTGTGCCCGGCGTGTACGCAGGGCTTCGGCCATGTGTGTGCGTCGTTGGGCCTGTACGGCGTTGACGAACCGGGCGGGCTGGCCGAGTACGTGGCGGTGCGCACCTCGAGTGTGTATCCCATGGCCGCCGGTGTTTCCGAGGAGTTCGCCGCACTCGCCGAACCGCTGGCCGTGGCGGTGCACGCAGTCGACCGGTCGGGGCTGCGGGCAGGTGACCGGGTGGTGGTGTTCGGCGCCGGACCCATCGGTCTGCTGACCGCGCTGGTGGCCAGGCACTGTGGCGCCGCGGACGTGGTGATCGTCGAGCCGAACTCGTGGCGTCGAGGGGTGGCCGCGGGGTACGGACTGCATGCGGTGGCCTCCGACGAGGACCCTGTCGGCACCATCCGGGCGCGTACCGGCGGTGCCGGCGCCGACGTGGTGTTCGATTCGGCGGCGCACCCGTCGGTCGCCGCGCAACTCACGGAAGCGGCACGGATTCGCGGCACCGTCGTGGTGGTGGGTGTGTACAAGCAGCCCACCCCGATCGACCTGCGCACCGTGAACTTCGCCGAACACACCATCATCGGCACCCGCGTCTACACCGCGGATGACTTCGCCACGGCCGTAGAGCTTCTCAACACCGACACCCTCGGTCTGGAAGCGCTGCCCACCACGACCTTCGCGATGGGCGAGTCGTACGCAGCGTTCGAGAGTGCGGGCAAGGGAGATACCAGCATCAAGGTGTTCTTCGACCCGACTCGCGACAAGGATCTCTGATGAGCACTGAAGCCATCCGCACCCGCACCGCGTGGGTGACCGGTGGGAGCAGCGGTATCGGTCGCGCCATCGCTGAGGAACTGGGCCGGCGCGGTTACGCCGTGGCGGTGACGGGGCGGCGGACCGAAGCGCTCGAGGAGGTGGCGGCCGCCATCGGCGCGGCGGGCGGCCGGGCCATCCCGGTGCGTGCCGACGTCACCGACAGCGCCGACGTCGCCCGCGCGCACCAGCACATCGTCGACACCATGGGCCCCGTGGACACGCTGGTCTGCTGCGCCGGGTTCAACGTCGTCGAACGCTGGTGGAAGGACCTGACCGTCGACAACTTCGACGCCGTCGTCGACACCAACCTCACCTCGGTGACCCGCACGGCGCTCCAGGTGCTGCCGTCGTTCCGGGACAAGGGATTCGGGCAGATCGTGGTGGTCTCCTCGTTCGCCGGATGGCGTTTCATGTCGGTGGCCGGCGCGGCCTACGGCGCGTCGAAAGCCGCCCTGAGCCCGCTGGTGGAATCGATCAACGACCAGGAGGGGCGGCACGGTATCCGGGCCACCCACCTGTGTCCGGGCGAGGTCAACACAGAGATCCTGCAGACCCGGCCGGTGCCGCCGACGCCGGAGGAACTGGCCCGGATGCTCCAGCCCGATCAGCTGGCGGAGATCGTCGCCACGATTGTGGAGATGCCCGCCGGGATCTGCGTCAACGAGATGGTGGTGACCCCGACGCACAACCGCATCTACCTGAACAACAGCGCACTACCGGCCACGAAGGGCTGACCCGGCATGCGAATTCTGCTCACTGACGACAACGTGTGGAACGCCCTGTCAACCGGCTCGGCGAGGCTGCCGTCCTGGGCGGAGGTGATCTATCTGCCAGTGTCGGACCGCGATGCCCTGCTCGCGGCGCTGCCCACCGTCGAGGCCTATGTCGGAGTGCACTTTGACAGTGAGTTTGCCAGTGTTGCAACGCAATTGCGGCTGCTTCACGTCACCGCGGCGGGCACCGACCACATCCCTGCCGACGACATCGCCGCGACGGTCACCATCGTGAACTCTTACGGTCACGGACGTTCGGTCGCCGAGCACGTGGTGATGACGATGTTGGCGGTGCGCCGTGAACTGTTGTGGCGGGATCGGGAATTGCGGCAGGGTCGCTGGCGCTCACGCATGATCGATCCGTCGGTGTCGAGATTCGACACCCTCGAGGGCGCCACCGTGGCCGTCGTGGGCACCGGGCACATCGGCGTTGCCACCGCGCAGCTGTGCTCGGCGATGGGAACCCAGGTGATCGGAATCCGCGGGCGCGACCTGACCGATCTCCAGACCGATGTCGAACCCTACGCTTGGGTGGGCGGACCCCGCCATCGCGATCAAGCGCTGCGCGAAGCCGACTACCTGGTGTTGGCATGCCCTCTCGACGAGCAGACGCGCGGCATGATCGGCGCCCCGCAGCTCGAATTGCTGGGTGAGGGCGGAGTTCTGGTCAACGTGGGCCGGGGCGGACTGGTCGACGAGCCGGCGCTCTACACAGCGCTGCTCACCCGGCGCATCGCAGGCGCGGCGCTGGACGTGTGGCAGACCGATGCCTCGGCCGACCCTCATCCCGCCTCGCCGCTGCCCTTCCACGAACTGCCCAATGTGATCATGACGCCGCACTTTTCCGCATCAGCCGATTCGACCTACACCAGGCGCGCCGCAGAGGTGGCGGCCAGCCTGGAGGCGGTGGCCGCGGGCGGGGTGCCGCGCAACTGCATCCGCCCCGGAATCGTCGGGGCTCTGCGGTGACGGCACTGCACGACGTCCTGGCCATCGGCGAGACCATGGTGATGGTCACCCCCGCAGGCCCCGGCGGTCTCACCGCAGACGGCCACTACCTGCTGCGGCCGGGAGGCGCTGAGTCCAACGTCGCCGCGCATCTGGCCCAGCTCGGGTTGCGGTCGGCCTGGGCCAGTGCCGTCGGTGACGACCCGCTGGGCAGGATCGTGACGGACACCCTGTCCGACCTCGGAGTCGACGTCAGCCGGGTGGAATGCGATCGGGACCGGCCCACCGCGGTGTACTTCAAGGACCCAGCACCGTCGGGCACCCGCGTGTACTACTACCGCGACGGTTCCGCGGCCTCCGCGATGTCGCCGGAGGTGTTGTCGCGTTGGGCCAGTCACCCGCCGAAGGTGGTGCACGTCTCGGGTATCACCGCGGCGCTCTCACCGTCGTGCCGCGAACTTGTCGAGGCTGTCGTCGTCGACCGGGTCTTCGGTGCCGCCCGGGTGAGCTTCGACGTCAACTACCGACCCGCCCTGTGGAACCATGACGCCCGGCCCCTCCTACGCCGGCTGGCCGCGGCCAGTGACATCGTGTTCGTCGGCCGGGACGAGGCCGAAAACCTCTGGTCCACAACAACAGCCGACTCGGTCAGGGAGTTGCTGCCGGAGCCGGGGCATCTCGTGGTCAAAGACGGATCCCATGAGGCGGTGTCCTACACCCCAGACGGTACGTTTCGGGTACCGGCCCGCCGGGTCGAGCGCATCGTCGACGTGGTGGGGGCCGGGGACGCCTTCGCCGCCGGGTGGCTGGCCGCGATGCTCGACGGTGGTTCGGAGCCAGTCTGCCTGCACGTGGCGCACCATGTCGCCTCACGGGTGCTCGGTTCGCCCACCGATCTGGTGGCGCTACCTCCCCTCGCCGATATCGTGGCGCTGGTCGCACCCAACAGGCACACGCGGCCGGTACCCGATCACACACTCAGAGGGGAGCCCGTCGATGTCGCAGACCGTGGCGCGCGCGCTTGATGTCGTATCGTTCGTCTCCCGGGGCAATCGGTCCCTCGGTGAGGTCGCCGACCATCTCGGCGTGCACAAGTCGACGGCACTGCGGCTGCTGCAGACGTTGGAGGAACGGGGCTTTGTCCGGCGCCAGCCCGACGGCCGGTACGCCATGGGGTTCGAGCTGATCGCGCTCGGGCAGCTGGCCCTCGACCAGGTGGAAGCCCGGTCGGCGGCGCATGGGCATCTGCAGGAGCTCGCCGCCCGCTACGGCCACACCGTGCATCTCGGCGAGCTGGTGGGTGATCACATCGTCTACGTCGACAAGATCGACGGCCGCGGCACCGTGGCCATGGGATCGCGGATCGGGCTGCCCGCCAAGCTGCACACCGCGGCGGTGGCGAAGGTGATCGCGGCGTTCCAGACCCCCGCCGACCGGGAACGGATCATCGCCGCGGCGACCTTCGAGCCGTACACGCAGACCACGCTCACCGACATCGACGCGCTGCGCAAAGACCTGGACCTCACCCGGGCGCGCGGCCACGCGGAGGACAACGGTGAGCACGAGGACTACATCAACTGCGTCGCTGTCCCCGTTTTCGACGCGACAGGCAAAGTGACACACGGCATCTCGGTGACAGCACTACGCGCCGTGTGTCCGCTGGAGGAGCTGCGGCGCAGCGTCGACGAGTTCCGCAAGGTAGCAGACACGATATCCCGATCCATGGGATGGCGAGGAGACGAACGTGGCATTCGATGACTTCTTCGACGGCTTGCTGGCCGAGCAACCGGTGGTCGGGATCTTCCGGGGCTACTCCCCGGATAAGACGGTCGAATTATGCAGGCACGCATGGGCTTTCGGAGTCGAGCTGATCGAGGTCCCGGTGCAGTCGCCCGCCGCGCTGCCGTCCCTGGAGGCCGCTGTCGCCGCGGGCCGCGACGAGGGCCGGGTGGTGGGCGCCGGTACCGTCACCGACACCGGCCAGCTGGAGGCCGTGCAACGGATCGGCGCGCAGTTCACGGTGGCCCCCGGGTTGAATCCCGCCGTCATCAAGCGCTCGCAGGAACTGGGCCTGCCGCATCTTCCCGGGGTGGCCACCTCCAGTGAGATCGCGACGGCGCTGTCCTTGGAGTGCCGGTGGCTCAAAGCATTTCCGGCTGCGCAACTCGGGTCGGACTGGATCGCCGCGCAGCTCGCCCCGTTCCCGGACGCGTGTTTCGTCGCAACCGGTGGGATCAACGCCGACAATGCCGCGCAGTTCCTCGCGGCGGGAGCGCGTGCCGTCGCCATCGGGTCGGCGCTGTCGGACACCGCCACACTCGACAAGCTCCGGATCGCTGTCGCGCACTGACCGCGCCGCAACTCAGATGTGTCAGCCCGGTGCCGCACGGCGCCGGGCCTGGTGGCTTTTCACTCAATAGTGTTGTTCTGCAATTGATTTCGATGGCAGTGACGCTTGACACAACACGGCGATCCACTTAATGTTGTGCATAACGCAATCTGATTGCAACATATGCAACGCAACACCGGGCGCCCGCAGGGATTGCCCACAATCAAAAGGACCGGCACCGTGACCAAGCCTGACTCACCAGACACCTATGACAAGCCCGCGGTGCGCCGCGTCGTGGGCGCGGCGGCCATCGGCACCTTCATGGAGTGGTATGACTTCGCGCTCTACGGCGCCGCCTCGGCACTGGTGTTCGGCCCGCTGTTCTTCCCGAACCAGAGCGCGGTGGGCGGCACCCTGGCGTCCTTCGCGGTGTTTGCCGTCGCGTTCTTCGTCCGTCCGCTCGGTGGGATCATCGCCGCGCACGTGGGTGACCGGGTCGGGCGGAAGCCGGTTCTGATCTTCACCGTCACCCTGATGGGTGTGGCCACCGTGCTCGTGGGCCTGCTGCCCACCTACGAACAGATCGGAGTCTGGGCGCCCGTTCTGCTGGTGATCACCCGGATGCTGCAGGGCGTCGGCGCGGGCGCCGAATTCGCCGGTGCGGTGACCACCATCTCCGAGTACGCCCCCGCCCATCGCCGCGCCTTCTACACGTCGTTCACGCAGGCCGCGGTCGGCGCCTCCATCGCCTTTTCAACCGGTTTGTTCGCCATCCTGGCGTTGCTGCCCAGGGACATGCTGTTGGACTGGGCATGGCGCGTGCCGTTTCTGGCCAGTGCGGTCATCTTCATCGTCGCGATCTTCATCCGTCGCCGGGTCGAGGAGACCCCCGCCTTCGTCCGCGCCGCCGACAAGGCCGCCACCGACGCCGCTCCCGTGGTCAAGGTGCCACTGATCACCGCGATCAAAGAGAGTCCCCGGGCGCTGATCGTGGGCATCCTGTGCGGTTCGGGCCTCAACGTCGCCGGCTATGCCATCAACACGTTCTCGCTGAGCTACATCAAGAACACCCTCGAGATGTCGGCCACCGTGGCCACCCTTGGTGTGGTGGCCGCCGCGGGCACGAGTGTGGTCGCAGTACCGCTGTTCGGCCGGTTGGCCGACCGTCACGGCCGGCGCCGGGTACTGGCGTTCGGCGCGATCTTCACCGCTCTGTACATGTGGCCGTACTTCGCTCTGCTGGATTCCCGCAACCCGGTGCTGGTGATCCTGGCGATGGCCGTGGCCTACGGCGTCGGCCAGAGCGCCATGCTGGGCGCCCAGTCGGCGTTCTTGTCCGAGCTCTTCGAAACGCGCTACCGGTTCACCGGCATCGCGACCTCCCGTGAGCTCAACGTCATGCTGCTCGGGGGCACCACCCCGTTCATCGCCACCGCGTTGGTGGAGGCGACAGGTGGATCCTCCTGGGGTGTGGTCATTTTCATCGTCGCCTGCCAGCTGGTCACGGTGCTCGGCCTGGCGCTCGCGGGGCCGCGGAAGGGATCGGGCGCCGTCGATCGGTCGTCGACGCCTCCGGTCTCCACTGTCACCAGCTGACTCACGGCTGTCCTGTGTCCGTTTATCGCGCCGATAATTCGGGCACAGGACAGCCCATGCGCCATCACGATCTCGTGGTCATCGGCACGGGTTCCGGGAACATGGTCATCGACGACTCGTTCTCCGACCTCGACGTCGCGATCATCGAGGAACGCAAATTCGGTGGCACGTGCGTCAATTACGGGTGCATACCGTCGAAACTGCTGGCGTACACCGCTGAACTCACCGATGACATCGCCGGCGCGGACCAGTTCGACATCGACGCCGACCTGCGGCGGCTGCGCTGGCAGGCCTTGCGTGACCGGGTGTTCAGCCGCACCGACGGTATCGCCGAAGACGGAAAGCACGGCCGCGAGGCATCCGAGTTCATCACGGTGTACTCCGAGCACGCCGAGTTCACCGGTCCGCGGCGGCTGCGGGTCGGCGATACCGACATCGAGGCCGCTCAGGTGGTGATCGCCGCCGGGGGAAGGCCTGCAGTGCCGGACGTGGTGGCCGACAGCGGTCTGCCGTACGAGACGTCGAACACGGTGATGCGCATCGATGAACCACCGCGGCGGCTGGCAGTGCTCGGCGGCGGATACGTCGCCGCCGAGCTGGCTCACGTGTTCTCCGCAGCCGGCAGCCAGATCAGCATCATCGAGAAGAGCGACCTGCTGCTCGGCGGGCCCCAGGACAACGAGATCCGCACCGCCTTCACCGACCTGATGCGGAATCGCTTCGACGTGCGATGCGGTTCCGAAGTCTCCGGAATCAGCGGTGCACCAGGCGATCTGATCCTGACGCTGGACAACGGTGAAACCGTGTCCGCCGACATGCTGCTGGTGGCTTCCGGGCGTATCCCGAACACCGACCGCCTCAACATCGCCGCCGGCGGCGTCGATGTCGACGAGAAAGGCCTCATCACCGTCGACGAGTACGGCCGCACCAGTGTCGACGGCGTCTTCGCCCTCGGTGACATCAGCGTCGGGATCCCGCTCAAACATGTGGCCAATCGCGAGGCCGACGCCATCAAACACAATCTGCGGCACCCGGACTCGATGCGAGAACTCGACCATGACCGGGTCCCGTCAGCGGTGTTCACCAACCCCCAGATGGCCTCCGTCGGCATCACCGAGGAGCAGGCCAAAGCCGATCACCCGGGTTATCTGGTGTCGACGTACTCCTATGACGAGGTGGCCTACGGGTGGGCCCTGCAGGACAGCACCGGGCGGTGCAAGGTGCTCGCCGACGGCACGACCAAGCAGATCCTGGGCGCACACCTGATGGGTAGCCAGTCGGCCACCTTGATCCAGATCTTCGTCATCGCAATGGAATTCGGGATCGACGCCGAATCGCTGGCCACCAAACCGTTCTGGCCGCACCCGGCGCTGACCGAAGTGGTGCAGAACGCGTTGCTCAACCTGAGAGCGGCGTGAACCTAGAACCGGCGTAGGCGGGCGTGGAACACGCTCCAGCCCAGCAATGTGCCCAGCGCGATCGAGAAGATCGCCGCCACCGTCACACCCAGGGTGGTCACGTCGGGATCGACATGGGTGGTGACCTCCGAGAGGGACTCGAAGCCCAGCGCTCCGGGCACCAGCGTCCAGAACGCCACCAGCATCATCACGATGCTGGGCGGGCCTCCTTTGATGTGCCGCACCAGCATGACGAACGGCACCACCAGGAAGGCGCCCACGGCGGCGGAATGCGAGGACGAGAGGAACAGTCCGCCGAACTGTTGCCCCAGCAGTGCCACTGCCACCGCGGCCATCAACCAGATCAGCGTTCCCGGGGGTCCGGAGAGGTAGAGATAGAGACCGACGCCGATGACGATGATCGCGGCGTACAGCGACCATGATCCCATCTGAGCCGACGGCTGTTGGGGGGCAAGTGGTCCCGCGATGTGCAGTCCGATGGCCAGCCCGAACACCATCAGCCCGAGCTGTGTCACACCGAACACCACCCGGCTGGTTCCGGCGATGATCGCGGAACTGGCCAGCTCCATGGCGCCGATGGTCAGTGCGATACCCGGCAGCACCGCCACGAGCGCCGGGGTGATCACCCGCAGCAGACCGTCGTTGGCGGCGTCGGCGACGAACCAGGTGGCCAGCAGGGTCACCACGAACGCCGACAGGGGCGGGACCACCGGCTTCAGCGATGGGTAGGGTCGCGCGGCGACGACGATGACGCCGACGACAGTGCCGAGGAAGACATACCCCCACAGCGACGCCCACGTCGGATTCATCACCAGACCGAAACCCAGTGTGGTGACGGCATACCCGACCACACCGGAAACCGGGCCGAACCGGTAGGGCGTCTGCCTGGCAGCGGCGACGGCCTCCACCGCGTCAGCCGGTGTGATGGCGCCGGCATCGGCCAGTTCGGCGATGGCGTCGATCTTGCCCGCCAGGTTCAACTGCGTGGTGATGCGGGTGGTCACGTCGACCTCGTAGGCCGCGGTGCCGATCTGGATAATCAGCACCGTCGGCAGCACCACCACACTGACCTTCTCGGTGGTGTACATCGCAGCGATCTGCCGAAGCCGCGCCGCTATCTGGTTGGTGGGCTGTTCCACCTCCACCAGTGCGATACCCAATTCGCGCAGCATCGCCGCGATATCGGCGTGGTCGTGGGTGTCCGGCTCGGCCAGGGGCGCGGGCACGGCTTTGCGGAACGAGCGCAGCGTGCGGGCCGCCCGGGAATCACTCATGACCGCAGATTGTGGCTCAGTAACCTGGGGACATGGCCCACAGGCGCGCCCAGGTCGCCGATATTCACCGAATCGCCGGTGCCATGCCGCATGTCACCAGGATCGAAGGCCCGAAGGGCAACCCCATCTATCAGGTGGGCGGCAAGTCATTCGTGTTCTTCCGCACCCCGCAACCCGATGCGGTGGACCCGCGGACGGGGGAGAAATACACCGACGTCGTGATGTTGTGGGTCGAGGACGAGCGCGACAAGCTGGCCCTCACACAAGATGACCGCGCGCTGTTCTTCACCACCGACCGGTTCACCGATCATCCCTCGGTCCTGTTGCGCACCAGTCGTATCGGGGAGATCGGTGTGGCCGAACTGACCGAGCTCATCCAGGATGCGTGGTTATCCCGTGCCTCCGACCGGCGGGCGCGGCAATGGCTGGCGGAACGCCAGGGCGCCGGCGGTGACGCCGAGTAGTCCGGCGAACACCACCAGCGCCGGGGTCAAGGTGATGCCGACAGCCACCGCGCCGACCAGCAGCGGTCCGCCGGCGTCGCCGAGTTCTCGGCCGACCTCGGCCGAGCCCATGGTCTGCCCGAGCCGATCCGCGGGGGAGGTGGCGGCGAGGTGGGCGAAACCCAGCGGCGTGATGACACCGACGCCCAATCCGATCAGCAGCGCCGCGACCGCGAGCCCGGCGACCCCCGGGAGCAGCACGGCCACACAACCGACTGCGGCCACCACCAGACCCACCACCATGCCCGGCAGATCCCGGATCCGGCCTTTGTCGCGGGCCGCGCCGATGCGGGGCTGCACCAGCGCGGTGGCGGCGGCCAGCACCGACACGATCGCACCCGTGGCCAACGGGCCGAGCCCCCGTTGGGCGCCGATCACCGGCAGGAACCCGACACCGACGGACAGCGCACCGGTGGCGGCGGCCAGGGCCAGGGTGGGGCGGACGAACCAGGAACTGGTCAGCCGCCGCGCCAGGTCGGCCACTGTCTGCCGGGTCCGTGGCAGCGGTGCCACATCGGGCACCTCGACCAACGCCCACACGGCGATCACGGCCGCCAACCCGGCCAAGGTGAGGAACAGCAGCGAGAAACCGCCTGCGGCGATCAGGAGACCGCCCAGCACCGGCCCAACCGTGTACCCGAGACCCTTCCAGGCGCCGTAGCGGCCGAAGCCGCGGCCCTGCCCACCTTCCGGGGTCAGCCGCGAGACCAGCACCGAGGCGGCCGGTGAGAAGGCCGCCGCGGCGGCACCCTGCCCGAACCGTGCCACACCCACCCAAGCGGGATTACCGGCGACCACGAACGCCCCCGAGGCGACCGCGAACGCCACCAGCCCCCCGAGCAGCACCGGCCGGGCACCCACCCGGTCGGCGAGCGAGCCGAACAGCGGTTTGAGCAGCACCTCGGCGCCGTCGTAGACGGCAAGCAGCAGTCCCAACGTGAGCAATGACGCGTGCTGGTCTTCGGTGAAGCCACCGAGGCTGGCGGCGATGCTGTGGGCGCCGAACGCGGTGACGAAGCCTGCCGCGTACAACGGCATCAATGGACGCATGGCTCTAGACGGTTTCCGTTTTCCGCTTCGTCTGCCACGGCCAGCGCCCACTGATCTCCACTTCCAGTGACCAGCTCAAGAACGTGCGGATGGCCACGATGCCGGCCAGCACCGCCACACTCTGCCCCGTCGGGGTGACCGCCACGGTGCGGATGATGTCGGCCGCCACCAGGAACTCGAGTCCCAGCAGGATCGACCGACCCAACTGCTCGCGGAAGACTCGGTAGGTACCGCCGGTCTTGCGGAACAGCCGTCCCAGGGCGATACCCGCCGCCAGCACACCACCGATCGCGATGACGGCGACACCCACGGCGTCGATGACGGTGCCCACCGTCTCGACGACCTCGATGAAAGTCATGCCCGGAGGCTAATGCGGCAGCGCGCCCCAGAACCGGGTTAGTGCCAGCGCGCCGCGAGCGGGATCCTCGAGCATCCACCAATGACTCAGCCCTTCGAGGACTTCGACCCTGGCGCCGGCCCGTCCCGCCGCTCGCCGGCGCATCTCATCGGTCCCGACGAGGTGGTCCTCCGCGGCCAGAATCGCCAGACCGGGCCGCTGTGCCGCGTTCTCCAGGTTGCGGCCGGCCTCCGACATCGCAGGCTGGGTGGCCGAGCGGTACAGCGCCAAGATCGCCCGGCCCATCGCTTCGTTCTGCCCGGCAGCCAGTTTGGCGGCCGTCTCGGCCGGAATGCCGAAGCCCTCGCTCCGTGCGGCGCGGTCGGCCACCGTGCCGCCCAGCATCGAGTCGATCAGCTCCTCACCCGCACCCGGGGTCTGCCACACCTGGGCCAGGTCATGCCAGACGTAGTCGACGTCGAAGACGCCCAGGAGATCGCTGGCCCAGCTGCGGACCAGCTCCGGCCGGTGCATCACCAGGTTCACCACATGACCCCCGCCCCAGTCGTGGCCGACGAGATCGACAGGCTCGGCGAAGCGGGTGAGTTCGGCCTCCAACCAGTCCCGGTATGCCTCGTAGGTGGCAGGGAAGTCGTCGGGCAGCGGCGCACCGAACCCGGGAGGGGACAACAGGACCACATCGTCAAGAACCACGTCGTTGCGACCCAGTTCCGCCACCAGCGGCTCCCAGACTGCGTCGGTTTCCGGGTTGCCGTGCACGAAGACGATGGTCATCGCGTCATGCTAGCCAGGAATCATCGCCCGGCCGAGATCACCGTCGCGGTATTGGTGCCGTCGGCGGTGACACCACGGATGGTGGCGGTGTCACCGGCCTTGACCTCGGTTCTGCCTTGCCGGGTATCGGTGGTGACGACGTAGGTCTGGGTGAAACCGTCTTCGCTGCGTGCCGTGATCGACGTGTCGGAGATATCGGTGACGACGCCGGTCTGGGTGAGCTCCGTGGCGTACCCGCCTCGGCCGTCGGGCACCACGAACTGGCCGTGCAGTGCGTCCGTCGCAGCGGCGGGTCCGCCGCCCCGGCCCCCGGGAGGGGGCCCGCCGAAGCCGGGACCGCCGCCCTGCTGTGTGGTGCCCGCCGCGGCGTAGATGACGGCGGCTCCGGCGCCGGCCAGCACCACGGCGATGCCGACGGCGGCCAACGTCTTGTTGAGTGACCAATGTGCGGGCTCGCTCGGCGGCGCGCCCCACACCGGCTCGGTGGTTCGGGTGTCCATGACGACCACCGTGACGGCGGAGTCTGTGCGCCGCCTGTGTGCGGGCTAGGTGACGCTTCAGCCCCCTGTCTCACAGCGGGCGCATAGTATCGGCACAGGGTCGGCCCATCGGGAAACCAAATACTGGGAGCCATGATGTCTGGAGCTGCCGAACGTGTCGTCATGCGCCGAGCCGACGGTAACCCCATCAACGTGCTGGTCGTCGACGACGAAACCGTGCTCGCCGAGATGGTGTCGATGGCGTTGCGTTACGAGGGCTGGAACATCACCACTGCCGCCGACGGTGCCGCCGCGGTCGCCGCTGCGCGCAACAACCGACCCGACGTGGTGGTGCTCGACGTGATGCTGCCGGACATGAGCGGACTCGACGTGCTGCGCAGACTCCGCGAGCAGAACCCCAACCTGCCGGTGTTGCTGCTCACGGCCAAGGACGCGGTGGAGGACCGCATCGCGGGGCTGACCGCCGGCGGTGACGACTACGTGACCAAACCGTTCAGCATCGAAGAGGTGGTGCTGCGGCTGCGCGCCCTGCTGCGCCGCACCGGGGTCACCACCGAGGACAGCGGTGCCCAGCTGGTGGTGGGGGATCTGGTGCTCGACGAGGACAGCCACGAGGTGACCCGAGGCGGCGAACCGATATCGCTGACCTCCACCGAGTTCGAGTTGCTGCGGTTCATGATGCGCAACTCCAAACGGGTGCTGTCCAAAGCCCAGATCCTCGACCGGGTGTGGAGTTACGACTTCGGCGGCCGGTCCAACATCGTCGAGCTATACATCTCCTACCTGCGCAAGAAGATCGACAGCGGCCGCGAACCGATGATCCACACCTTGCGTGGCGCGGGATATGTCCTGAAGCCCGCCAGATGACAGCCGGCCCCATGCACAGCGTGCGGCCGAGCACGTGGTCGTTGCGCCGGCGCTTGCTGCTGGGGCAGATCCTGTTGTTGGCGCTGGTCTGCATCGGAATCGGCGCCGCCACCGAACTGGCACTGAACCAGTACCTGGTGCATCAGCTCGACCGCCAACTGGTGGAGGCCACCGGCCGCTCGGCGATGATGTCCGGGCTACCGCCGCCCCCGCCGATTCCCGGAACCGGCCCCGGCCCGCGTCCCCGCCCGGGACCCGGGCCGGATTTCCTGGACGCGCCCGGCCAGCCCGTCGGGATGGTGGCCGCGGAAATGGGTCACCATGGCCACACCAACGCCGGGATACTGACCACCTACGGTCAGCGCGCCGAGTTGAGCGAGAAGGCGCAGGCGCAGCTGGCCGCCATCACGCCGCAACAACGCGCGATCACCGTCGACATCGACGGGCAGGGCCGCTACCGCGCCGTGGCGACCTACAACCGCTTCGGCGAGGTCATCACCGTGGCGCTGCCCATGAGCGACGTGAACGCCACCATGCTGCGGGTGCTGCTGATCTTCGCCGTGGTGACAGTGGTGGCTGTGGTGCTCGCCACCACCTTGGGCGTGATCATCATCCGGCGAGCGCTGGCTCCGCTGGATCGGGTGGCCGCCACCGCGGCCAAGGTCGCCAACCTCCCGCTCGACCGCGGCGAAGTGGCGCTGCCGGTCCGGGTACCCGAGCCCGATACCAATCCCAATACCGAAGTGGGACAGATGGGTTCGGCCCTCAACCGGATGCTCGACCACATTTCGGCGGCACTGTCGACGCGGCAGGCCAGTGAGACCCGGGTGCGGCAGTTCGTCGCCGACGCCAGCCATGAACTGCGCACACCCCTGACGGCGATCCGCGGTTACAGCGAGCTGGCGCAGCGGCGCCGCGATGAAGTGCCCGACGAGGTGGCACACGCCATGGGCCGGGTGTCGTCGGAAGCCGAACGGATGACCAACCTCGTCGAGGACCTGCTGCTGTTGGCCCGGCTGGATTCCGGGCGGCCGCTGGAACGCGAACCGGTGGACCTGTCCCAGCTGGCCGTCGACGCGGTGAGCGACGCGCACATCGCAGGCCCGGATCACGAGTGGAACCTGGAACTGCCCGAGGAGCCGGTGCTGGTCACCGGTGACAGTGCCCGCCTGCATCAGGTGCTGACCAATCTGTTGGCCAACGCCCGCACCCACACCGGCACCGGCACCACGGTGACGGTGTCGCTGCGCGCCGACGAGCACGGGGCGGTGCTGCGGGTCGCCGACGACGGCCCCGGCATCCCCGCCGAACTGCAGTCCGAGGTGTTCGAACGGTTCGCCCGCGGTGACTCGTCGCGCTCCCGCAAGGGCGGCAGCACCGGTCTCGGGTTGGCCATCGTCGCCGCGGTGGTCAAAGCGCACGGTGGCCGCATCGACCTGCGCAGCAGACCCGGTTCGACAGTGTTTTCTGTCGTTCTTCCGTGCAAAGTGCCCTTCACAGCTGGCACATAGCCGGTACCCATCCTGCGTCCACGGTGGGGCAGCACCCTGGCAGGGTGACACTCACTCTGCCGCGACCTGCTGTCGTCAGCTCTGCGCACACCCGGTCCCGGCAGGAGCCGGTCGCGGTGGCGGTCCTGCTCCTCGGCACCGCGGCGCTCTATCTGTGGAACCTCGGCGCCAGTGGATGGGCCAACAGCTTCTATACCGCTGCGGTGCAAGCCGGTTCGTCGAACTGGACGGCATTCCTGTTCGGCTCGAGTGACGCCGCCAATGCGATCACCGTCGACAAGACACCGGCCGCGTTGTGGGTGATGAGCCTGTCTGCGCGGGTCTTCGGATTCAACGCCTGGAGTGTGCTGGTGCCGCAGGCGCTGATGGGTGTGGCGGCCGTGGCCGTGCTGTACGCCGCCGTGCGACGGGTGGTGGGCCCGGCCGGCGCGCTGCTGGCCGGCGCGGTACTGGCACTGACTCCCGTGGCGGCGTTGATGTTCCGGTTCAACAACCCCGACGCGCTGCTGGTGCTGAGCCTGGTGGTGGCGGCCTACGCGGTGCTGCGGGCACTGGACGCCGACGCCGGCGCTGCGTGGCTGGTGCTGGCCGGGACGGCAATCGGGGTCGGGTTCCTGGCCAAGATGCTGCAGGCGCTGCTGGTGACCCCGGTGTTCGCTCTGGTCTTCCTGATCGCCGCCGACCTGCCGCTGTGGACGCGGGTGCGGCGACTGGCCTGCGGGGCGCTGGCCCTGGCGGTGTCCGCCGGCTGGTATCTGCTGGTGGTAGAACTGTGGCCGGCCGATTCCAGGCCCTATATCGGTGGCTCACAACAGAACTCGATTCTGGAGCTCACCCTGGGATACAACGGCCTGGGCCGGTTGACCGGCGACGAGGTGGGCGGTCTGGGCAACATGAACCACGACGTCGGCTGGGGGCGACTGCTCGGCGGACAGATGGGCGGCGAGATCGGCTGGCTGCTGCCCGCCGCGGTGATCGTAGTGGCGGCGGGGATGTGGCTGGTGCGCCGGGCACCTCGGGTGAACCCGGTACGTGCGTCGCTGCTGCTGTGGGGCGGTTGGCTGGTGTTGACCGCGCTGGTGTTCAGCTACATGAACGGCATCGTGCACCCGTACTACACCGTGGCGTTGGCGCCCGCGATCGCCGGCTGCCTGGGCATCGGGGTGCCGCTACTGTGGCGACATCGCGCCGACATCCGGGTGGCCACCGTGCTCGCCGGCGCCGTTGTCCTGACCGCGGTGCTGGCTTTCGTTCTGCTGCAACGTCATTCCGAGTGGTTACCGTGGCTGAGATGGGCGGTGCTGCTGGTCGGGCTCACCGCCGGACTGCTGCTGCTGGTAGCCGGTCGCTTTGCTCCGGCAGCACGCAACAGTGTGGCGGTGGCGGCACTCGTGGCGGTCCTGGCCGCACCTGCGGCGTTCAGCATCGCCACTGCGGCCACATCGCACAGCGGCGCCATCCCCTCGGCGGGCCCGTCCGCGGGCTTCGGTGGCCCACCCGGTTTCCTCGACGCCGAACGCCCCGGTGCGGCGTTGGTGGCACTGCTGAAGGAGAATTCCGCCGATTACACCTGGGTTGCCGCTGCCGTCGGGTCGAACAACGCCGCGGGATACCAGCTGTCCACGGGGCTTCCGGTGATGGCCGTCGGCGGGTACAACGGCACCGACCCCGCACCCACGCTGGAGCGGTTCCAAGAGCTGGTGTCAGCCGGCCGGATTCACTACTTCATGGACTCCACCATGCTGCGGATGATGGGTGCCGGCTCCAGCGGAAGTGATGCGGCACAGCAGATCTCAGCGTGGGTGCACGCCCACTTCCCCAGCGAGGACGTCGACGGCGTGACCGTCTACGACGTGAGCCGATGACTCACAGCGAGCGCATAGCAGACACCCACGTCCAGCCCACGGCCGGATCCGACCATGAATGCATGAGCACAATCGACCTGCCGCGAGCCACGAAGAACGCCGCACTGATCGCCGCCGACCGCGGGGTGCCCGTGCTCGATGTCGTCGTCCCCGTCTACAACGAACAGGACCAACTCGCCGATTCGGTGCGCCGGTTGCACCGCCACCTGAGCGCGGAGTTCCCGTTCCCGTTCCGCATCACCGTCGCCGACAACGCCAGCGTCGACGCCACCCCGAGGATCGCCGAGGAACTGGCCGACGAGTTCGACGAGGTGCGGGTGCGGCGGCTGGAGCTCAAAGGCCGGGGTAGGGCCCTGCATGACGTGTGGTCCACCTCCGATGCACCCGTGCTGGCCTACATGGACGTCGACCTGTCGACCGACCTCGCCGCCCTGGCGCCGCTGGTGGCGCCGCTGATCTCCGGGCATTCGGATCTGGCGATCGGTACCCGGCTGGGACGCGGGTCCAGGGTGGTGCGCGGCGCCAAGCGAGAGGTGATCTCCCGCTGCTACAACCTGCTTCTGCGCTCGACACTGGCCGCCCGGTTCACCGACGCCCAGTGTGGTTTCAAGGCGATCCGAGCGGATGTGGCCGCCAGGCTGCTGCCCCATGTACACGACACCGGCTGGTTCTTCGACACCGAGTTACTGGTGCTTGCCGAACGCAGCGGTATGCGCATCCACGAGGTCCCGGTGGACTGGGTGGACGACCCCGACAGCCGGGTCGACATCGTGGCCACCGCCGTCGCCGACCTCAAGGGCATCGCGCGGCTGCTGGCCGGGCTCACGACGGGCCGGATTCCGGTGGGCGCCATCGGTGTACAGCTGACCCCGGCCGCCGAGCCGCCGCCGTCGCTGCTACGGCAGGTGGTGCGGTTCGCCACCGTGGGGGTGCTGTCCACCCTCGCCTATCTGGTGCTGTTCCTGGCGCTGCGGCCCCTGGGCGCACAAGGTGCGAACCTGGTGGCCCTGCTGGTCACGGCCATCGCCAACACCGCGGCCAACCGTCGCTTCACCTTCGGGGTGCGCGGTCGCGCCCGTGCCGTCCGGCACCAGTTCGAAGGTCTGGTGGTGTTCGCCATCGGATTGGCCCTCACCAGTGGGTCATTGGCGGTGCTGCACTACTTCGGCGAGCCGGCCCGTGCCGTCGAACTCCTGGTGCTGATCTCGGCCAACCTGCTGGCCACCGTTGTCCGATTCGTCCTGCTGCGCGGCTGGGTGTTCCACCCGCGCCGAACCAACAAGGGAAAATCATGACCGTGCTCGAGACGCCGGTGACCGTCGCCGAATCCGATCCGCAACCAGGGCGTCGCTGGGAGCGCCCCGCGCTGCTGGTTCTGCTGGCCGGTACCGCCGTGCTGTATCTCTGGGCACTGGGGTCGCTGGGGTGGGGCAACGAGTTCTACGCCGCCGCAGTGCAGTCCGGCACGATGGACTGGAAAGCCTGGCTGTTCGGGTCGCTGGACCCCGGTAATTCCATCACCGTCGACAAGCCGCCGGCCTCGATCTGGGTGATGGCCCTGTCCGGCAACATCTTCGGATTCAGCTCGTGGAGCATGCTGGTGCCGCAGGCGCTCATGGGCGTGGCCGCGGTGGGTCTGCTCTATGCCGCCGTGCGGCGCACGTCCGGGCCCGGGGCGGGGTTGCTGGCCGGCCTGGTGCTGGCGCTGACGCCGGTGGCCGCGTTGATGTTCCGATTCAACAACCCTGACGCGCTGCTGGTTCTGCTACTGGTGGTGGCCGCGTACTGCATCGTGCGGGCACTCGACGGCCATGCGGTGCGCTGGACTGCGTTGGCCGGTGTCGCGCTGGGATTCGCCTTCTTGACCAAGCTCTTACAGGCGTTCCTCATCGTGCCCGTGCTGGCGCTGGTGGTGCTCGTCGCCGTGCCCGGCAGCATGTGGAAACGGCTCGGCGCCTTGGTGTCCGGGCTTGTCGCCATGGTGATCTCCGGCGGCTGGTTCGTGGCGCTGGTCAGCATCTGGCCCGCGGACTCCCGGCCCTACATCGGCGGGTCCACCGACAACAGCTTGCTGCAGCTGGCCCTGGGGTACAACGGCCTGGGCCGGGTGTTCGGCGGTGACGGAAATCCGACCGCCGGCGCTGACAACGGCGGGCCCATGGGTGGTCCTCCCGGCGGAGGCGGCAACATCATGTTCGGCGGTGACCCTGGGATCACCCGCATGTTCGGGCAGTCGATGGGCACCGAGATCTCCTGGCTCCTGCCCGCTGCCCTGATCGGTCTCGTCGCCGGCCTCTGGTTCACCCGACGAGTCCCGTTCCGAACCGACCGCACCCGGGCCGCGCTCCTGTTGTGGGGCGGCTGGACCGTGGTGACGGCCATCGTGTTCAGCTACATGAAGGGGATCATGCATCCCTACTACACGATCGCACTGGCCCCCGGTATCGCGGGCGTGGTGGCGATCGCGGCGGTCAAGCTGTGGCAGGGGCGCAGGTATCTGTCGGCCCGGATCCCGTTGGCGCTCATGCTCGCTGCCACGGGGATCTGGAACTTCGTGCTGCTGAATCGGACACCGGAGTGGCTGCCGTGGCTGCGCTGGGTGGTGCTGGTGGGGGCCATCGTGGTGGCGGCGGTGCTGATTGTCGGCGGCCACCAGCTGGGTCGCTACACCGCGGTGCTGGCGTTCGCCGGCGTGCTCTTCGGGCTGGCCGCCACCGGTGCGTACACCGTGCAGACCGTGGCCAACAGCGCCGGCGGGCCGATTCCGACGTCCGGTCCCGCCCGTGAGGGCGCGGGCTTCCCGGGCTTCCCGGGCGGTGGACCCGGCGGCCCCATGGGTGGCGGCGCGTCGGATCAGGTCGAGCAAATGCTGGTCGGGAGCGAACAACGTTGGGCGGCAGCCACTATCGGATCGCACATGGCAGGCAGCCTGCAGTTGGAGACCGGTGCCTCGGTGATGCCGATCGGCGGGTTCACCGGCAGCGACAACGCGCCGACGCTGGCGCAGTTCCAGCAGTACGTCGCCGACGGCGAAGTGGGCTACTTCCTGGTGAGCGAGCGCGGTCCGGGTGGTCCGGGCGGCCCGGGTGGTCGTGACAGCGACTCCGCGGCCACACAGATCACCCAGTGGGTGCAGGACAACTTCGCCGCCCAGACAATCGACGGGACCACGGTCTACGACCTGACTCCCTGACATTCCAGCGGCACTCGCTGACACGCTGGATCAGAACGGCGGGGGTTCGTCGTGGTGGCGAGGCTCCTCCCGGTAGGCGCGGTCGAAGAGATCCTCGCCGTTGCCGGGACCCTCGCCGTTGCCGGCGCGGTGGGCAGCGTTGAGTGCGCGCTCTGCGGCGATGCGGTAGGCGCGGTCTTTGGCTTTACTGCGTTTTCGTTTCGGCATCTTGACCGACTTGTCGGCGGCCGCTTCTTTTCTCGGGCTGCCTCGCTGCACCGGCGCCGAAGTGGTGTTCACGCGGGGGAACAGGATGCGGCTCAGCGGGATGCTGGTGTAGGTGTGGCCGGTGGGGGTGGTGAAGAGGACGGTGCCGTCGGGTTTTTGGACTTCGGACCAGCCGTCGCGGAAGGTCTTGATCAGGTGGTGATGGCGGCAGTGGCCCTTGAGGTTGGAGGCATGCGTGGGCCCGCCCTCACCCCAGGGGATGGTGTGATCGAGGTCGGCGTCGCGGATGGGGCGGTCGCAACCCGGAACCCGGCAGGTCAGGTCACGGGCTTGCACGAATTCGCGATCCGCGGCGCGGATGCGGTAGCTGTCGGTCGGGTCGACCGCGGGGGTCTTGATGTGGCGGATCTTTGCGCCGGCGGTGATCAGGGCTGCGATCAACGCATTCGGCACCACCCCGTAGCCGGGGATGAACCCCGGCGCCGTGCCCGTCTTGGGAGCCGTTGGGGCGGGCTCTGACTCGGCCTCACCAGGCTCGGCGACCGGCAGCTCGGCTTCTCGGTCGGCAGGAGCCTCGCAGTGCCGCGGAGCCGACGACCGCGGCTCCTGGGCCTGGTCCTGGCCCGGGTCCGGGTGCACCGGTTGCCCGTGCGGTGTCGCGGGATCGTCGCCGGCGCTGGGCTCGGCTGCGTCAGCCTGCTCGGGCTCGCGGGCCGCAGGCCTGGTGTCCTTGGTGGGGTATGTGATGGTGACGTTCGTAGGGCCGGTAGGGAACACGCCTTCGCCGTGGATCAGCGGATCGGGATCACCCTCCAGCGCAGGGGCGTCGGCGTAGATGTGCACCACGAACCGCGAGGCCACCCCGTCCTCGGCGGCCGCCGGGCAGATCTCGGAACCGCACAGGCATTTCAGGTGATCGGCATCAGCGCCCAAGGCCTCGGCGGCATCGGCCAGCCGCTGGTCCAGCGTGCGGGGATCATTGGGGCACACCGCTTTGGCCATGGTGCGCAGTCTGCCCATCAGCAACGCCCCACCCGGTTTGGTCAACCGCATCGTGAGGGTGGTGATGCCGGCCTTGTCGTCGGTGTGCTCCACGGTGACCCCACGCCCGCGCACCGTGTTACGCACCCGCCGCACCGCATCCGGGTCGAACCGTTCGACCCACACATCGACGGCGTTCTTCAACTTGTAGTACGACAGCCCACTCCACCCGCACAGCGTGGCCGCCTCTACACACGCGGCGTCGATGGCCGCCAAAGCCTCGTCATCGACCACCAACAGGGTGCGTTCCACCACGGTGGACATCACCCGCAACGAAATCTCCCCTCGGTGAAACAGGGCGGCGAGTTGGGGGAAGCGGTCTCGCATCGCGGCGCCGATCTGCAGTTCGCGATAGGCCCAGCGCGGAGAGATCCCGAAGGCCAG